>JBEBSN010000088.1:0-11826 GCA_040394295.1 Microbacterium sp. | reverse complement strand
GACGCGCGTGCTGATCACCGGCGGTGGCGGCTTTCTCGGATCTCATGTCGCCGATGCGCTGGCCGCGAGAGCCGACGTGAACCTCGTCGTCGCCGCCGATCTGCGCAGGCCACGAGCACGCGCGGGCATCCTGAGCGCATTCCTCGATGTGACCGATGCCGACTCGATCGCTCCCGTCTTGCGAGAGCACCGCATCGACACGGTGGTGCACCTCGCCGCGATCGTGAACCCTGGCGCAGATGTCGCGCAGGAATACCGCGTCGATGTCACCGGATCGGAGAATGTGCTCGCTGCCTGCGTGGAGACGGGCGTTCGGCGCATCGTGGTCTCCAGTTCGGGTGCCGCCTACGGATACCACTCGGACAACTCAGAGTGGATCGACGAAGATCACCCCCTGCGCGGCAACGACGCCTTCCCCTATTCGCGTCACAAGCGTCTGGTCGAAGAGATGCTCGCCGCATACCGCACGCACCATCCCGAGCTCGAGCAAGTGGTTTTCCGGATCGGGACGATCCTCGGCCCACGCGTGCAGAATCAGATCACCGCGCTATGGGACAACCGCCGGATCCTCCGCATCGCCGGCGCCGACTCCCCCTTCGTCTTCGTCTGGGTCGACGATGTCGCAGCAGCCATGACGCGCGCGGCGACCGACGGACCGGCGGGAATCTTCAACGTCGCCGGTGACGGCCGGGTGACCGTGCCCGAGATCGCCGCCCGACTCGGCAAACCGCTTTTGACGCTACCTGCATGGGCGCTGTCCTTGGCGCTGCGGATCGGTCGGATGCTGCGGCTGACGATCCACGGCCCGGAGAAAGTGCCGTTCCTTCGCTATCGTCCTGTACTCGCGAACGCACGACTGAAGGACGAATTCGGCTTCACGCCGGCGCGCACCAGTCGCGAAGCCTTCGATGAGTACGTGAGGACTCACCCCGACATCAGTGAAGGATGAGTCCTCACGAGGCCCCGAAGCACTTCTGCAGCACCCAGGTCGTCAGTCGCGCTGGAACCCGTCAGAGATCATCTCGACGAGCTCTTCTCGCTCTTCGACAGGTAGGAAGGCTGCTGAGGCCGCGTTGAATTGGAATGTCTCAAGGTCGTCGAGCCCGTAATCGAACGCGTCGGCAAGCAGTGCGAGCTCACGAGTCAGAGACGTTCCGCTCATGGTGCGGTTGTCGACGTTCACCGTGACGGCGAACCCGAGCTGATAAAGCAGATCGAAAGGATGATCGGCGATCTCGCTGCCCCAGGCTGCGATCGCTCCGGTATGCACGTTCGAAGACGGCGAGAGCTCCAACGGGATCTCACGATCGCGCACCCATCGGGCGAGGTCGCCGAATTTCACCTGCACTTCATCGCCTTCGCGGGTGATGACGTCGAGATCGGACACGAGGCGAACGCCGTGACCGAGGCGGAGAGCCCGACCGTCCAGCAGCGCGCTGCGAATCGACGCGAGTCCGGCCGCTTCACCTGCGTGCACGGTCACCGGCATGAAGTTCTCTGCGAGCAGATCGAAAGCGGCACGGTGATCCGAGGCGGGGAATCCGTCCTCAGGACCGGCGATGTCGAAACCCACCACTCCACGCTCACGATGATCGAGTGCAAGTTCAGCGATCTCGAGTGCGCGGTCGCTGTGGCGCATGGCGCTCAGTATCTGACTGACTCGGATGCTGTAACCATCTCGATCCGCCTGATCTTCGCCCTCTTCCAGCCCCTGCTGCACGGCATCGACCGCTTCATCCAGGGAGAGACCTCGCGCCAGGTGCTGCTCTGGCGCCCAGCGAACCTCACCGTAGATCACACCGTCAGCAGCCAGGTCCTGCACGAACTCGCGGGCTACGCGCGTGAGATTCTCGGCCGTCTGCATGACGCCGACCGTGTAATCGAAGGACTTCAGATAGTCGACGAGCGAATCAGTGTCGCTCTGCTTCGCGAACCACGCCTGCAGGGCCCTGGCATCACCTGCAGGAAGCGCCAGCCCGATCTGGGCCGCCAGTTCCACGATCGTCGCCGGCCGCACCGCGCCGTCGAGATGGTCATGCAGAGAGATCTTCGGCAGCGAGCGCAGCGATACGCCCTCGATCTTGCTGTCACCGTCGGAGGCGATCACCATGGGTATTTCCTCTCAGAGGCCGCTCCGTGACCTCTGAGACGTGAGAAGAGGCGCCGCGCGACGTCAGTCCAGCCTAGGCGGTGATGCGCTCACGGACGAGCGGTTCACGCTCTGGTGCAGTGTCGCCCAGCTCCCACGCTCCATCAAGGGCGTCCAGTGCCCGCGCAAAGCGTGCCGAATCATCGGCCGACAGCGTGAACAACGGCTGTCCTGCAGAGACCCGATCGCCCGGCTTGGCATGCAGGTCGATACCTGCAGCGTGCACGACCTGGTCCTCGGCCCTGGCACGGCCCGCTCCCAGACGCCACGCAGAGATACCGAAGGGCAACGCCTCCATACGCGTCACGACGCCGTCGGCAGGTGCTGTGACCACGTGAGTCTCGCGCGCAGTGGGCAGTGCCGCATCCGGATCACCGTCCTGCGCACGGATCATCGCGTTCCACACATCCATCGCACGACCGCCGTCGAGAGCGGCTTCGACATCGGCATCCGGCTGACCGGCAAGGGCCAGCATCTCACGTGCCAGCGCGATGGTGAGCTCGCGCACGTCAGCGGGGCCGCCACCTGCCAGAATCTCCACCGATTCGCGAACCTCATTGGCGTTTCCGATCGCAAGCCCGAGCGGCACATTCATGTCGGTGAGCAGCGCCGTGGTCGCCACTCCCGAGTCTGTGCCGAGCGCCACCATGGTGCGCGCGAGCTCGCGGGCACGATCGATGTCCTGCATGAATGCGCCTGAGCCGAACTTGACGTCCAGCACCAGAGCATCTGTGCCCTCAGCGATCTTCTTCGACATGATGCTCGACGCGATGAGCGGAATCGCCTCGACGGTTCCGGTGACATCACGCAGTGCGTAGAGCTTCTTGTCTGCGGGGGCGAGCCCAGAGCCCGCGGCGCAGATGACCGCCCCGACATCGCCCTGCATCTGAGCGAACATCTCTTCGTTGCTCAGCGCAGCACGCCACCCAGGGATCGATTCGAGCTTGTCGAGCGTGCCACCTGTGTGACCGAGCCCGCGGCCGCTGAGCTGCGGCACGGCGACTCCGAAGCACGCCACGAGCGGCGCCAACGGCAGGGTGATCTTGTCACCGACCCCACCGGTGGAGTGCTTGTCGACGGTCTTCTTGCCGAGGTCGGTGAAGCTCATTCGCTCCCCCGACGCGATCATCGCGTCGGTGAGGACGCGGATCTCCTCTCGCGCCATTCCGCGCTGGAAGACGGCCATGGCGAACGACGCCATCTGCGCGTCAGAGACATAGCCGCGAGTGTAGGCGTCGACCATCCACCGCAGCGCTGGTTCGGGAACGGTGCCGCCGTCGCGCTTGGCACGGATGACATCGATCGCGTCGTACGGCTCGACGGACGTCATCGCGCCTCCTCCAGGTCGCGCGGTCCGAACGCGTCGGGCAGCACCTCGTCGATCGTGCGAATACCGGACACCGTCTCCAAGAGCATCCCTGGCATCGCGTGTTCGAAAAGGAGCTGACGGCAGCGACCGCACGGCATGATCGTCTCACCGTCGTTGTTGACGCAGATGAACGCGACGAGCTGTCCACCACCGGACATGTGAAGATCGCCCACCAGGGCGCACTCCGCACACAGCGTCACCCCGTAGGAGGCGTTCTCGATGTTGCATCCGGCGACGATCCGCCCGTCTCCGACGAGAGCGGCAGCCCCCACTCGGTAGCGCGAATACGGCGCGTACGCCTTCTGCATGGCCTCGGTGGCGACGACGCGGAGTTCGTCCCAGTCGATGTCAGTCATGTCCTTCTCTCAACTCTTGATGTACGGTTCGCCGGAAGCGGCCGGCGGGCGCGAGCGCCCGACGAGTCCCGCGACGGCAAAGATCGTCACGACATAAGGCAGCATCAGCATGAACTGGCTGGGCACAGGTGAGCCGATGACGCTCAGCACGCCTTGTAGGTTGGTGGCGAAGCCGAACAGCAGCGCCGCCAGCGTGGCCCTGATCGGATCCCACTTTCCGAAGATGACAGCCGCGAGTGCGATGTAGCCTGCTCCGGCCGTCATCTCCCGGCCGAACTGCGGATTCGTCACCAGCGTGTAGAACGCACCGCCCATACCGGCGATCGCGCCGGCGAGGATCACGTTCCAGTAGCGGGTGGGAACAACCTTGATGCCGACCGTGTCTGCCGCCTGCGGGTGCTCTCCGACGGCGCGCAGACGCAGACCCCAACGCGTGCGGTACAGACCGAACCAGACCAGGAAGACCGTGACGTACATCAGGTACACGACGATCGTCTGGCTGAACAGCACAGGGC
Organism: Microbacterium sp.; assembly: GCA_040394295.1. Classification (GTDB taxonomy): domain Bacteria; phylum Actinomycetota; class Actinomycetes; order Actinomycetales; family Microbacteriaceae; genus Microbacterium. The sequence goes on along the minus strand of JBEBSN010000088.1, from coordinate 7,437 downwards.
CGAGCACCGGGATCTCACTGAGCAGAGGTATCGGAATCTCGGAGAACAGCGGCGGCGAGTTGAGCGTCGCATCGTTCGGGTTGAGCACCTGGCGGTAGAGGAACGTCGTGAGACCGGCGACCAGCACGTTCAACACGACGCCGACGATGATCTGGTTGACGTAGTAAGTGATCGCGAACACCGCGAGCACTGCCGCCACCAACGCACCGGCGAACATCGCAGCGACCAGGCCCGCCCAGGGGTTTCCTGTCGCGGATCCGACGATCGCCGCCAGGAATGCACCGGCAAGCAACTGGGCCTCGATGGCGATGTTGACCACACCGACGCGCTCGCCGATGACGCCGCCCAGCGCACCGAAGATCAGCGGAGTCGCCAGAGCGAGCGCACCGCCCAGCAGGCCGATCATCGGCAGAGTGCCGCCAGCGGCTGCCCATGAGAGGAAGCCCACCATCAAGATCACGACGTAGACCACAGTCAGCCACAGCGGCAGCGCGCGGTGCGCACGTGTCCAGATGATCGAAAGCACTGTGACCGCAGCGAGCAGCACCACGCACACCCACGAGGCAGGAGTGGCAGGAACGACGACTTCGGGCAGCTGGATGACCGAGTTCGCCGAACGAACCAGCCGGAAGGTGCTGGCACCCTCGCGCGGCACGAGCAGAGGCAGCAGTGCGAACAGCACAGTGAACAGGCCGAAGATGATCGGCGTCTTCCAGGAGCTGATGGTGACGTGACGTTGCTCGTCACTGACCACGGCTTCGGTCGTGATGCTCATGCCGACACCTCCTTCGTGTTCTGCGGCGTCTGCTTCTTCTTCGGTTTGTTGCGCTTCTTACGGGCACCCGGCTGAGGCAGGCCGAAGATCGCGCGCACCAGCGGCGGTGCGGCGATGAACAGCACGATCAACGACTGCACGACGAGGACGATCTCGACCGGCACGTTCTCCCCCGCCTGCATGGCGAATCCACCGGCTTTGAAGGCGCCGAACAGGATGCCGGCGGCCAAGATCCCCAGAGGAGTGGAGCGTCCGAGCAGAGCGACGGTGATCGCGTCGAAACCGATGCCTGCATCGATGTCTCCGCCGAAGCCGCTGGTGACGGTACCCAACATCTGGCTGACGCCGGCGATACCGACCAGGCCGCCGGCGACCATCATCACGAGGAAGTACATCTTGCCGACGCTGATGCCTGCAACGCGCGCGGCTGCGGGGTTCTCCCCCACCGCTCGGAATCGGAACCCGAGACTCGACCGCTCCAGCAGCCACCAGGTGAATGCGACGGCCAACAAGGCGAGGATGAAGCCCACGTGCAGCTTGTACTGCGGCCCGAGGATTCCAGGAAGGACCGCCGACTCTGCCATCGGCGCGGTCTTCGGGTTGTTGGAGCCTGGCGCCTGCAGGATGCCCTGAGTGGCCAGCATCCACGCCAGAAGATAGACGGCGATGTGATTGAGCATGATCGTCACGATCACCTCGTGCGCCCCGGTGCGCGCTTTCAGAATGCCTGCGATACTCGCCCACACGGCGCCGGCGACGATACCGGCCAGAATCGCGACGAGCATGTGCAGGGGCCACGGCAGGTTCATGCTCGTACCCACCCAGCCGGCGGCAGCCGCTGCCATCAGCATCTGTCCCTGACCGCCGATGTTGAACAGACCTGCGCGGAAGGCCAGACCGACGCCGAGGCCTGCCGCGATGAGCGGAGTGGCGAATTTCAGTGTCTCTGTGAGCGGTTTGATGCCGGCTGCGAAGCTGTCGACGCGGAAGTTGTAGATCGACCCTTGGAACAGGGCGACATATGCGCCGGAGATCGCGTTCCATGCTGCCGAGAGCATGTCCTGCGGACGGGAGAAGAAGTAGCCGGCGGTGCGCTGCACATCGGGATCGGTGAAGGCGATCATGATCGATCCGGCGATCAGTGCCAGGACGACCGAGAGAACCGAGATCATCCCGCTGCCCGTGGTGATCCTCCGGAGGGCTCCTTGCCAGCGCGTCGGCTCGGTGCCGAAGTCCGCGGGCGCGGAGACGATGGGTTTGATCTCAGTGCCGCTCATGCGCCGGCCTCCCCGGGTTCGGATGCCGACGTGGCGGCGGAGCTCTCCACCATTCCGGCCATCATCAACCCCAGCTGTTCACGGCTGGTGTCGCCCGGCACAATGCCGACGACCTTGCCTCGGTACATGACCATGATGCGATCAGCCAGCGCTGCGGCTTCGTCGAGCTCGGTGGAGATGACGACCACGGGGATGCCCGAATCGCGCGTTTCGATGATGCGGGTGTGGATGAACTCGATCGACCCCACATCGACGCCTCGGGTTGGCTGCGCCGCGACAAACAATGACAACTGACGGCTGAGCTCTCGTGCGAGAACCACCTTCTGCTGGTTGCCGCCGGACAGATTGCCTGCCTGCTGCCACGGGCCCTGTGTGCGAATGTCGAACTCGGCGATCTTCTCGTGGGCGAACGTGTCGAGCGTCTTCATCTGCAAGGTGCCCGCGCTGACGAATGGGGCGCCGACCGAGCGATCGAGCATGAGGTTCTCCGCGATGGAGAACTTCTTGACGAGTCCGTCGACGCTGCGGTCCTCGGGCACGAAACCGACACCGTTGTCGAGAATCTCGCGCACGGATCGGCCGAGCATCTCGTCTCCATTGAGGCGGACGCTGCCCTCGACTCGGGGCTGCAGCCCGACGATCGCTTCCGTCAGCTCGGTCTGACCGTTGCCCTGCACGCCCGCGATCACGAGCACTTCGCCTCCGCGAACGGAGAATGAGACGTCATCGACGAGCACGGTGCCGAATGGATCGGTGACGGTGAGCCCCTGCACGACGAGCGATTCCTGCCCGAGTGTGGGAGCGTCTTTCTTCACAGTGAGCTCAACCGCGCGCCCCACCATGAGAGAGGCGAGTTCTTCGTTGCTCGCGGTCGGAGATGCATCTCCCACCACCTGGCCCAGGCGGATGACGGTGATGCGGTCCGCCACCTCGCGGACCTCACGCAGCTTGTGCGTGATGAAGACGATGGAGGTACCGGACTGCTTGAGCTGACGCATCGTCGCCATCAGCTCATCGGTCTCCTGCGGTGTGAGCACCGCCGTCGGCTCATCGAAGACGAGAACTTTGGCGTCGCGTGAGAGCGCCTTGATGATCTCGACGCGCTGCTGCACGCCCACGGGAAGCTCTTCGACGATGGCATCCGGATCGACGTCGAAACCGAAGCGGTCTGAGATCTCGCGCACCATCGCACGTGCCGCAGCGAGATCGAGCCGTCCGCCCAAGCGCGTCTTCTCATGACCGAGCATGACGTTCTCAGCGACAGTGAACACGGGAATCAACATGAAGTGCTGGTGCACCATGCCGATACCGGCATCCATCGCATCACCAGGGCCCGCGAAATGTTGCTCGAGGTCATCGAGCAGAATCTCACCCTCATCAGCCTGGTAAAGGCCGTAGAGCACGTTCATGAGGGTCGATTTACCAGCGCCGTTCTCACCGAGCAGACAATGTATCTCGCCCGGTTCGATCGTGAGATCGATGTGGTCGTTGGCAGTCAGCGCGCCGAACCTCTTCGTGATGCCGCGCAGTTCAAGCTTCATATTCAGATCCTAATCAGCAAAGGGTGCTTCACCCAGAGACTCGTGGTCTTCTGGCATCGGCAAGGGGAGGCCGGCGTGTGGCCGGCCTCCCCTTGTGGATCGTCCTCGGTCAGTCGAGGTACGACGTGACGGTGACTTCACCGTCGATGATCTGCTGCTGCAGGTCCTGCACGGCCGTCCACAGCTCGGGGGCGACCTTGTCTTCGAAGTTGTGCAGCTCGGCGATGCCGACGCCCTCGTTCTCAAGCGTTCCGATGTACGCCGTCGGGTCGAACTCGTCGTTCGCGCTGCTCATCGTGGCCTCGTAGACCGAGAGCTTCATGTCCTTGAGGATCGACGTGAGCACGAAGTCTTCGGTGCTCGGGTCGGTGACGAACAAGTCGGCGTCAGCACCGATCAACGCGATGTCGCGGCCGGACTCCTTGATGGCCTGCAGACCGGACTGGTAGATCGGTCCGCCCACGGGGAGCAGCACATCGACACCCTGGTCGATGATGTTCTGCGCGACGGTCTTGGCCTCGGGGCCGGCTTCGAAGCCGCCGGTGAACGACGTCATACCGACGACCTCGACGGCGGCGTCGTTCTCCTGGTTGTAGTAGTCGACACCCTGCTTGAACCCGTCCATGAAGATCGTCACGGTCGGGAACTCCATGCCACCGAAGGTGCCGACCTTGCCGGCCTCCGAGTGGCCCGCCGACAGGTAACCGGCGAGGAACGCGGCCTCGGCGGTGTTGTACAGCAGGGGCTTGACGTTCTCGGCGTCTTTCTCACCGTCGAAGTCGTTGTCTGCGGCATCGTCGACGAGGATGAAGTCGACGCCCTCGTTGGCGGTCGCAGCCTCGACGGTCGCAGCCGACAGCGCGAAGCCGACCGCGATGATCGCGTCGCAGCCCTGGGAGACGAGGTTCTCGATGTTCGGCGCGAAGTCAGTCTCGCTGTTGGACTCGACGGACTTGTACTCGACGCCGAGCTCCTCAGCGGCCTGCACCATGCCTTCGTAGGAGAGCTGGTTGAAGGACTTGTCGTCGAAGCCACCGGCATCCGACACGACACATGGCAGGAAATCGATCGTCTCGCCGCCGGCGTTGCCGCCGTTCTCCTCCGGAGCGGCTCCGCAGCCCGCGAGTGCGACTGCGACACCTGCCGCCACGAGCGCGGCAAGAGCGCGCTTCTGAGTGGAAATGGTCATGTAAGCCTCCACGACTACCGGCCTGCGCCGATCGCAAGGCCCCGTCTGGATAAGTTACCCAGTGTTACGACGTTCCGAAGAGCCAAAACGGTTAATGGTTATGAACTCGCAATAGACCTGATGCGAACACTAAAGAACGTCGCCCTGTCCGGTGAGCTTGAGCGACTCGACGACGCCCTTCACACGCTGCGCGTGTTCGGTGGTCGTGACCAGGAGAGCATCAGGTGTGTCGACGACCACGATGTCCTGCACGCCGATCAGGCTGATCACTCGTGATGTCTGACTGACGAGGATTCCCGTCGCGGCGTCCGACAGCACTCGAGCTTTGGGCCCGAGCACCGCGAGGTCGTTCTTTCGACCATTGCTGATCAGCTTCGTGAGCGAGGCGAAGTCGCCGACATCATCCCAGTCGAAGTGGCCGGGAATCACCGCCAACCGCCCTTTCTCCGCCGCGGGCTCGGCGACGGCGTAGTCGATCGCGATCTTCTTCAGTCGTGGCCACAGACGGTCCACCGCCGGACCTCGACGATCGCGGTCGTCCCACGCCTCGGCGAGTTCGAGCAGCCCCGCGTGCAACTCGGGCTCGTTCTGGCCGAGCTCGTCCAGCAGCACGCTCGCCTTCGAGATGAACATGCCCGCGTTCCAGAGGAAAGAGCGGTCCGAGTAGTACTGCGTCGCTGTCTCCAGGTCGGGTTTCTCAACGAAGCGCCGCACCGTTGCTGCCTCCGGCGCCCGGTCGACGATGAGTTCATCGCCCTTCTGGATGTAGCCGAAGCCGACGGAGGGCTCGGACGGCTGAATGCCGATGGTGCAGATGTAGCCCGCGCGGGCCACGGCGACCGCCTGCTCCACCGCGAACTCGAACGTGCGCGTGCCGCGGATGACGTGGTCGGCGGCGAACGAGCCGACGATGACATCGGGGTTGCGTCGGTGCAGGATCGCCGCTGCGAGACCGATCGCCGCTGCCGAATCTCGCGGCTCCGATTCGAGGAAGACGTTCTTGTCGGGGATTCCCGGCAGCTCCGCCTCCACGGCCGCGCGGTGCGCGCGGCCGGTGACCACGGCGATGCGATCGGGGCCGGTCATCGGCTCCAGCCGATCCCACGTGTCGCGAAGGAGCGAGTTGCCGGAGCCGGTCAGATCGTGCAAGAACTTTGGAGCGTCCGCTCTGGAGAGGGGCCACAGGCGACTCCCGATGCCTCCGGCGGGTATCACGGCGTAGAAATCGTCGAAGGACTCGGTCATGCTCCCAGCGTAGCCGCGCGAAAGAATCTCGACATCAAGATACTTAGGGTTGCCTTCGTCGCTGCCGACGATCGACAGGAAGTAGGATGGGAGGCGATCGGGCACCTCTGCGGTCAGCTCAGACCCAGTTAGTGCTACCGACCTCGCATCGATCAGGGAGGACGACCGTGTCCGCAGGCACTCGCTTGTCACCGTCGATTTCGGAAACCACGTCCAAGACGCCACGCGGCACCCTCTACCGGGGACGCGAAGGCATGTGGTCATGGGTGCTTCATCGCATCACCGGAGTCGCCATTTTCTTCTTTCTCCTCGTGCATGTGCTCGACACAGCACTGATTCGAGTCTCCCCCGAGGCGTACAACGCGGTGATCGGCACGTATAAGAACGAGATCATGGCACTGGGCGAAGTCGCCCTCGTGGCAGCGATCATCTTCCATGCCATGAACGGTCTGCGTATCATCCTCATCGACTTCTGGTCCAAGGGTGCGCGATTCCAGCGCCAGCTGTTCTGGGGCGTGCTCGCCGTCTGGGCGATCCTGCTCGCCGGCTTCGCCGGTCGCCACCTCTCACTCGCGTTCAGCGGCTTCGGAGGAGGACACTGATGTCTGTACAGACTGCCGTCGCGCCGGCACGCCGTCGCCGAGGAATCAACCTCGAGAAATGGGGCTGGGTGTTCATGCGAGCATCCGGCGTCGTGCTGATCGTGCTCATCTTCGGCCATCTCTTCGTCAACCTGATGGTGGGCGAGGGCATCCACGCTCTCGACTTCGCGTTCATCGCAGGCAAGTTCGCCACGCCGTTCTGGCAGTGGTGGGACGTACTGATGCTGTGGCTCGCGCTCATCCACGGTGGCAACGGAATGCGCACCATCGTCAACGACTACGTGACCAACCCGAGGGTGCGCACCGTTCTGGTCTGGGCCATCGGCTTGGCCGCCGGCCTGCTGATCGTGCTCGGCACCCTCGTCGTGTTCACATTCGACCCTTGCTTGGGCGTCACTGAAGCGAGCACCCTGTGGGACTCGTGCCAGGCGCTGGCCAAGTAGAAGAGAAGGCATAAGAGTGACTACCGAAACTCAGGATTCCGTCGTTCGCGACGGGGTGCACTACCACCAGTTCGACGTCGTCATCGTCGGCGCAGGAGGCGCGGGGATGCGGGCCGCCATCGAGGCCGGTCCCGGCGCGAAGACGGCTGTCATCTCCAAGCTCTACCCGACTCGCTCGCACACCGGTGCAGCGCAGGGCGGCATGGCTGCGGCGCTCGCGAACGTCGAAGAAGACAGCTGGGAATGGCACACGTTCGACACGGTCAAGGGCGGCGACTACCTCGTCGACCAGGACGCAGCGGAGATCCTTGCGAAGGAGGCCATCGACGCGGTCATCGACCTCGAGAACATGGGCCTGCCCTTCA
>JBEBSN010000087.1:0-11969 GCA_040394295.1 Microbacterium sp. | reverse complement strand
TCTCTGTGGCACTGTCTCGCGGATTGCTCCGGGTGGGTGTTACCCACCGCCCTGCCCTGTGGAGCCCGGACGTTCCTCGGTGCGGTTGCCCGCCACGCGACCGTCCAGCCGACCCATTCGCCCGATCAGTCTACTTCTCTGCGGTCTGCGTGATCTGCAGATCGAGGGGCACATCTATCGGGAAGTCGCCGAAGAGTCTTCGGGTGGCGATGGCTGCGGCATCGCGGACGGCCGCAGCTGCGGCATCCGCGTGCTCCTGGGGTACGTGCAGGATCACCTCGTCGTGCAGGAAGAAAGCCAGATGTGCCGCTCGCGAGAAGGGACCAGAGGCCGCCGCTTCGGTCTCCGCGTCGGGAAGCCGGCGCAGACGGTGGCGGATCTCGGCCAGCCAGATCAGCGACCATTCCGCAGCGGTGCCCTGGACGACGAAGTTCCGTGTGAAGCGACCGCGCTCACGGGCACGCTGTCGTGACCGCTTCACATCGGTCGGAGCAGCATCGGCGCCGGATGCGACGGCCTGCTCCGCCTGCCACACATCGTCCGGCCGTGGAGAGGACCGTCCGAGCCTGGTCGAGACCACGCCCCCGTTCTCGCCCGTACGAGCGGCCTCGTCGACGAGACGCATGGCGCGCGGATATACCTTGCGCAGCCGAGGCACCAGCCGACCGCTGTCACCGGTCGTGGCGCCGTACATCGCACCCAAGACGGCATACTTCGCCTCGTCACGCGTGGCGACAGCGCCGGAAGCGACGACTCCCGAATAGAGATCTCGCCCCTGTGCAGCCTGAGCCATCGTTCTGTCGTGCGCCATCGCGGCCAGCATGCGCGGCTCGAGCTGGGCGACATCAGCGACGATCAAGGCCCATCCGGGGTCCGCGCGGACTGCGGGGCGAAGGATGCGCGGAAGCTGCAGCGCTCCCCCGCCCGCCGACGCCCAGCGACCGGTCACGACACCGGCGGGAATGTAGATCGGACGAAACCTGCCATCGTGGATCCATTCGGCCAGCCAGGCCCACCCGTTCGCGCTCATCAGCCTGGACAGCTTCTTGTATGCGAGCAGCGGCGCGATGACGGGGTGGTCGATCTCGCTGAGCTCCCATTGGCTGGTCGACTCGACGTTCACACCCACGCGATGCAGCGCCCGCAACAGTTTCGTGTGGCTCTCCAGGTGCAGGTGAGGATCGCCGAGATGAAAACGGACGGATTCCGCGAACTCCGCCATCCGTGCAGGCAGGCCACCGCCTCCAGGACGAGGACCAAGCACTTCGACGAGGATGCGGTCGTGTGCGCGGGGGTCCCAAGGCAGACCCGCAGCCCGCATCTCTTCGGCGATGAGCCCGCCGGCGGATTCTGCGGCGCACAACAGGCCCAGACGTCCGTTCGTGTCTGCGGCGATGACCCGCCGTTGCTCCCGATACTGCGCGATGAGCTCTGCCACCGGGTCGTCTTCTGAGTGCTCCCCGACATCGAAGAGCGCCGGCAGTTCGATCTCCGGTGCGCGCGGAATCCATTGGGTCGAAGGCGCGACGGGCCGCGCTACGGTGTCGGTGTCGCGAAGAATGGCGTGACAGAGCAACAGGTCGTGACTGCGCACCAGAATGACACCAGCTGCGAGGAGGTGGGGATAGATCTCCTTCGCGCTGCGGAACACCCAGCGTGGAGATCTCTCCGCTTCGAACTCACGCACCCATTCGATGAATTCTGCGCGAGAGAGTTGCGCACGAGATGCTTCGGAATCATCAGCGGCAAGTTCCACGGCGATCACATCGCCGTCGCTTGCTGCCGCCAGCAGAACCCTGGTTTCGGGCGACGACACCGTCAGCCGTTCAGAGCCCTGATTCGTCTGTGCGGACAAGGATCGCGCCGCATTCCGGGCAGGAGAGAACCGAGTCCGGAGCCGCCTGACGAATCTGGTTGAGATCGGTGCCCGAAAGCATCATCCGGCATCCTTCGCACGTGCCGCGTCGGAGCAGCCCTACCGCGATGCCACGAGACGCACGGCGAGTGTAATCAGCAAGGAGCTCCGCGGGAAGCTCGGCCACGACAGCGGCCCGATCGCGCCTCAACTGCTCGTGTTCTGTCGTCGCTGCGGCGACGGCGGCTTTCGCCTGCGCCGTGAGCTCGGAGCCCTCCGCAGTGGTCACGTCGATGAGCGCCTGCTGGGTCGCCACGGCGGCTTCGGCTTCCTCCACACGCGACATCACCTCGAGTTCCATCTCCTCAAGGTCGCCTATGCGCTTGGCAAGGCTCGCGAGCTCGCGCTCGAGGGCCTGCGCGTCCTTGGCGCTGGTGGAGGCCGCGAGGCGCTCAGTGTCTCTATTGCGGCGCTGCTCGACGGTCTTCACGTCTGACTCGAGTCGCGCAAGCTCGGTGCGCGCGTCATCACGAGTGCCGGTGAGCGCTGTGAGTTCCTGAAGCTGCGCCTGTCGCTCTTTCACCAGCTCGTTGATGCGAGGCCCCTGTGCCGGCGCGGTGCGCGCGCGTTCGGCCTGCTGGATACGGCGATCCAGCTCGGCGACGTCAAGAAGGATGCGCTGGTGTTCTGGGCTGGCGTTCACATTTCCAATCTACAGGCGGGACCCGTCGGAACCGAGCCGCACACAGTGCTCAACCGGGTATGCCGTCGAGATATGACCAGACGCGTCCCTCACGCACGAAGCGGCTGCGCTCGCGCATCGAGCCGTGCGTACCGTTCCCGCGGTAGAACGCCTCGAACTCGACGACGCCCGTCGTCTGGAACGGCCCTCCCGCCTCGATATCGATGATGTCGAGGCGGGTCCAGCGTGTCTGCGAGTCGAGCGGGAGGCTCTCCGGCCTGGTCGACGGATGCCACGAACGCAGCAGGTACGAGGCATCACCGACAGCGAATGCAGTAAAACGCGAGCGCATGAGTCGCACCGCCGTCGGCGCGGACAGGCGCCCGGCGAGCAGCGGGCCGCAACACGCGTCGTAGACGTCTCCAGATGTGCAGGGGCAGCGCATAGGTCCATTGTGCCGCGTACGCTGAAGACAAAGCCGAAGGAGATCACAATGACGTCACTGCCCACTCGCACCGCCCACAACGGTTTCACGCTTCCCGCCATCGGACTGGGAACGTATCGTCTCAACGGCGAAGAGGGGGTGGCTGCCATCGCCGGAGCCATCGATGCCGGATACCGTCTGGTCGATTCCGCGTTCAATTATGAGAACGAGGGCGCTGTCGGCCGCGGCGTCGCGACCGCCGAGACTGACCGCAGCGAGATCATCGTGACAACCAAGCTCCCCGGCCGTCACCATCCGTCGGCGAAAGCGCGCACCAGCATCGAGGAGAGCCGGTTCCGCCTCGGGGTCGACGCCACAGATCTCCATCTGATCCACTGGCCCAACCCGATTCAGGACGAATACGTGGAGGCGTGGGCCGCGCTGATCGACGCGCAGCAGCGCGGGACCGTGAAGCAGATCGGGGTGTCGAACTTTCTTCCCGAGCATCTGGAGCGGCTCGAACGCGAGACCGGGGTGGTTCCCGTGGTGAACCAGATCGAGCTACATCCGTATTTCCCACAGGTCGAACAGCTCGCGTACCACCGCGAGCATGGGATCATCACGCAGGCGTGGAGCCCCATCGGCCGCGGCAAGGATCTGTTCGACGAGCCGCTCATCGTCGAGATCGCGGCGACCCACGAGATCTCACCGGCACAGGTCGTGCTCGCGTGGCACGTCGCACGAGGGAGCGTCGCGATCCCCAAGGCGTCTTCGCTGGAGCATCAGCAGGCCAACCTCGCCGCGGCCTCGCTCGCCCTCGACGCTTCTGAGGTCGAGGCGATCACCGCACTCGGTCGTGCCGACGGACGCCTTTTCGACGCAGATCCGCGAACACACGAGGAATCCTGACGCACGGGTAGACTCTCCGGGTGACTCACGACTCACCTCAGACGCCGCCGCCTCCGACGACACGAGCAGAAGCATCCGCCGCTCGAAAAGCCGCTGGAGAGCCCCGAGCGGACGTAGGAGACGCCCTTGAGCGTCACAATCGACGCATCACGTGGATGGATGTGCTCAGGGGTGCCTCGATCCTCCTGGTGATCCTTCACCACACCACGCAGATCGTGGCGTATCGCATTGACGATGTGCCCGAGTTCTTCGCCTTCATCAGCGCGTTCTTCGCGCCCTATCGGATGCCGATGCTGATGTTCCTCTCCGGCCTCCTCGTTGCGGGGTCGCTCAAACGGTCAGCCGGGGAGTACATCTGGGGCAAGGTTCGGCGCATTCTTTGGCCCATCTTCGTATGGACTCTCGTGTACGCCGCGGCCGAGATGCTCGCTGACCCGAGCCAGGCCAAGTACATGCCGTGGGAATTGGGTTTCTGGAACACCTATCTGTGGTTCATGCAGTTCATCTTCGCGTACTACATCATCGCCCTGCTGGTGCGCTGGATCCCCGTCTGGGTTTTTGTCGCTGCTCCCTTCGTGGCCGCGTTCGTCATTCCGGGCGAACTCGAGCTCCTGCAGCGCTTCTTCTACCTCATGCCTTTCTTCTTCCTCGGGGCGTTCATCGAAAAGCACTGGGATGCGTACGCGAGGCTCATCAGCGCGAGGACCGCCGCGATTCTGCTGATCCTTCCGGTCGCGGTGGCCGTGTATTCGGGCCTGGACGATATCTGGGTGCGCGCGGCCGGAGACGAACGCGGCGGCGGACTCTGGTACGAACCATGGGCCGCACTGCCTGCGATGCTCGGCATCCTGATTCTGGTGCGGCTCGCCGCCACCATCCCAGAAGTGCGGTGGCTGGCCCCGGTGCGTTTCGTCGGGCGATATTCGTTGATCTATTACGTCTCGCACTACCCGGTCTTCGCCGCACTCGGCTGGCTCGCTATGAAGGCCGGCGTGACGAACGCGGGCATCGGGCTCGTGGTCATCTTCGTGTTCACGGTGGCGATCTCGACTGTTTTCGCTCTGCTCGGGCGCCGTATGCCTGTGAGCCTGCTGTTCGAGCTGCCGCGGCGGTTGTTGCCTGCGCGGAAGGGCTGAGTGCGGGAATACGCCTGAGCGCATCTGGCTTGCACCTCGTATGAGATCCGTGAGCTACGCACGCAAAGGAAATTCTTCGACGCTCGAGATCACCGAGCGAGAGGTTCCCGTTCCACGCGCTCGCGAGGTGCGCGTCCGGATATTCGTCTCCGGTGTGAACCCCACCGACTGGAAGTCGCGCGCGGCGGTCGGTATGCCGATGCCCTTCCCCGAGGTCGTGCCGAACCACGACGGCGCCGGGATCGTGGATGCGGTCGGCGACGACGTCGAAGACCTTCAAGTCGGAGATCGTGTCTGGGTGTTCTTCGCCGCTCATGAGCGCCCCACCGGAACCGCCCAGCAGTTCACGGTCATCCCTGAGTCACGGGCGGTGCGTCTTCCCTCAGACGTCCCATTCGACGTGGCAGCAAGTCTGGGGGTGCCGGCCATCACCGCGCACCGCGCGCTGACCGTGCACGAGCATGGTCCCGCGCGTCTGTACCCGGGGAGTCTGTCCGAACGGACCGTCCTGGTCCATGGGGGCGCCGGCGCCGTGGGGCACGCCGCCATCCAGTTGGCGATCTGGGCCGGCGCGAAGGTTCTGACGACAGTCAGCTCCGACGCGAAGGCGGAACTCGCAAGCGCTGCTGGCGCTCATCAGGTCTTCCGCTACCCCGACGAACGACTCGCCGAACGCATTCTCGAAGCCGCACCGCGCGGTGTGGATCACATCGTGGAGGTTTCTCCCGCGGTCAACGCCGCACTGGATGTAGCGGTGCTCGCGAACCACGGTTCCATCGCGTACTACGCCAACGACAAGGGAGAGAGCTTCACTGCGCCGATCATGGCGAGTTTCGCGAAGAACGCGCGGTGGCAGGGCATTCTCCTGTATACGGTGGATGGTGCCGCCGTCACAGCAGCGGCGGAGGACATCACTGCCGCGCTGGGCGAGAACGCGCTCCCGGTCGGTGAGGAGGCCGGTCTTCCGTTGACCTGGTTCACGTTGGATGAGGCTGGAGCAGCGCATGATGCCGTCGAGCGCGGCACAATCGGCAAGGTCCTCATCCGGGTCGCGGAGGAGGACGTCTGAATCAGCGGCGCTCAGTCATCTGACCTGGCTCGAGGAGGCATCTGACCTGGCTCGAGGAGGCGCCGAATCGCGCTCTCCGAAGTCACCGCTAGATCGAGTACTTCCCCTTTGGCATACCGTTGGAACACGCGCGGGTCGATGTAACTCTCCCGCGCGACTGAAGGTGTGTTGCCCAGGGCGTCGGCTGCTGCGGCCACCGCGAGTTTCTCGGCGGCGCGGCGCTCGCTCGGCTTGTCGAGAGCACCGATGCGCGCCAACGCTTCAGCCGCCAGGGTCGTTCCGCGCAACGTGCGAAAGTCTTTCGCCGTGAACGTGCCTCCTGTGATCTCACGAATTCCGGTGTTGACGTCGCTGGCGTTGAGAGCGACCTGCCGTCTTCCCCGCTGATACCACAGCAGCGCCGCACGTGCGCGGCCCGCGCTGAGGAGCGAGATCACGGGAGCGAGATCCTCATCATCGATCTCAAGGTGCGCGCGCTTACCGCCCTTCGATGGGAAGGCGAGAGTCACGACAGAATCGACGACCGACGCATCCCGGCGGCGTAGGGTCGTCAGTCCTCGGCTTCCGTAACGGGCAAGGTAACGAGTCGATCCGACTCGGGGTGCCGCTTCATCCAACAGCCGGAATGCCACGGCCAAGGCCCAGTCGCGATCGTGTTCGTCACGACGCAATGCGGTGGTCACAAAGGAGCGTGCGCGCGGCAGCGCCTCGGCCAACGCCAGCGCACGGACGAACTTGTCACGGTTTTGACGCTGACGCCACCGCGGGTGGTAGATGTACTGCTTGCGTCCGGCGAGATCGGTCCCGACCGCCTGGATGTGGGCCATCGGGTCGGCGGCGATCCATACGTCCTGCCAGGCAGGCGGGATCACGAGATCGCGGATTCGTTGCCGATCAGCTTTCGCGGCTGATCCGCCCTTCGCATCGAGATACCGAAACCCCCGTCCGGCACGCACGCGGCGGAACCCGGCGTCGATCTCAGGCCGCGCCCGAACGAGCCGCCGCACGGTACATCTCCGTTCTCATACTGCGGACCATCGTGCATCGCTCCTCGACTCCGCACCCTCCGGTCATGTGCCCCTCCACCTCTCCTGGAAGGAATCTACCGCGCCGTCACGGCGTCTCGAAGCGGTTGACAGCAGGGCCAGGCGCCCTCCACGCAGTCCACTGCTCGGCAGGGGGGCTCGACGCTCGGCATTGCCACTCTCTGCACCGCGTTATTCGCCACGCTCCGCGTCCGCACGGAGTCCAGGCCCGCCGATCAGGCGTCGGTCCCCTACACCTGACGCGTGCGCCGTGCTCGCTGCCTAGCGACGAGCAGTGTTGCGCCCGCCACAAGCGTCAGCGCTCCGCTGAGAAGCACAAAAGACGGCTCTCCCCCAGTAGTCGCAAGTTGCTTGGCAGAGGTGTCATTCTTTGCAGGGTCGGGCTTGGCGACCGGGGTCACCGGCACAGGCGCCGGATCGGGTACTGGGGCCGGAGAGCGTGTTGGCGCCGGGACCGGCACCGCGGTCACCGTCAGCGTCAGCGGAACGAGCGACCTCGATGCCGCGTTCTTGAGATCGCCGCCATAGGCAGCGGTGATCGAGTGGGTACCGACCGCGAGCGAGGCGGTGGTGAGGACCGCGCTCGCGGGAGCGGTCGATACCCCCGCCGTCACGGAAGCGCTACCCAGCGAGGTGCCGCCGGCGAAGAATTCAACCGTGCCAGTGGGAGCCACGCCCGTGATCTCAGCGCTGAGAGAAACGCGCGCGCCTGCTTCCACCGAGGCGGCCGACGCGCTCAGGACCGTCGTCGTCGCTGACGGTTCCACCTCAACCGACACTGGCGCTGAAATCGACGGCGCGACCCAAGCGTTGCCTGCATAGTGCGCCGTGATCTGGCGGGATCCGGCATTCAGCTGCACGGCGGGAAGAGTCGCCTCGCCCGTCTCAGCCACCTGAGTGGCTCCAAGGCTCGTGCCGCCATCGAAGAATTCGATGTGACCCGCAAAGTTCGCCGAGAACCCCGGGCGTGCGATCGTTGCGGTCAGGTCGACCGAGTCACCCGCAACGACCGCGCCACTGCTGGCGCTCAGCGCGGTGGTGGCATCTAAGAGAGTAACGGTGGAGGCAAAAATTCCGGGGCCCGAGACTTCGTAGGCCATCGTGCCCGTTAAGCCGCCGTAACCGGCGAGCAGCATCGTGTAGGCCACTCCCGCTTCGAGTTCCACGCTCTCCTCGTCGTCAACTTCCACGAGACAGTTGCTGACGTCGTTGCGGTCAAAAAGTCCTTCGAAGATCATGAATCGCCCGTCCGTCGGTATACGTGAGTCGCGGAAGGTGTACAGACCAGTCTCACTCACGCTGGCCGTCTGAGTGACAGCAGGGCGTCCAATGTTAATCCAATCAGAGTCGGCTGAGCAGGCGCGGCCAACAACCCAGGTAGCGATGCTCGGGTCTTCTCCAGTGACGGTGTATTCGAAAGAGACGGTATCCGCGTAGGCGGGATTGCTGACGGACAGGACACCAGCGGCGAGCACGACGACGGCGCTCGCGCTCAACAATGATCGGCGCAAAGTCACGATCTTTTTGTGTATTGGGTCCATAGTTTGACCACGTGCAACTTATTCCGCACGCGAGCTACACGAGCATTGACGACTTGTTGCGTCGAATCCGTCACCAATCGTTCACCTAACGCATCAGTGTCTACGCATTCGAGAGCATCGACGCGGTGGAAGGCGAACCGGTGAATCGTTCGATTCGCTCCTTGATCGATCATTGGGTGGGCCCTGCCGGGATCGAACCGACGACATCCACGGTGTAAACGTGGCGCTCTACCAGCTGAGCTAAAGGCCCTGGTGCACTCATTCTAGCCAGGAGTTTGATGCGCCACGAAGTCAGCTATGGGCACTAGGCTGAATTCGGCGCGCGTTGTGCCGAGCCGACAAGGCTCCCCGCGTTGCTTCCCGTTTCCTTGGCAAGACCTGCCAGCTTGACGAAAGGCTCCACGTGACCGTTCACGACCAGGATCCGTACTCCCAGGGCCCGCTCGACAGTGATCCGGACGAGACCAGCGAATGGCAGGAGTCGCTTGATGGGCTCGTTGACGCCAAGGGCGCCGGCCGCGGCCGCGAGATCATGCTCAGCATGCTCAGGCGGTCGAAGGAACTGCACCTCAATGTGCCGATGGTCCCGACCACTGATTACATAAACACCATCGCCTCAGAGAATGAGGCGGCTTTCCCGGGCGACGAGGAGCTGGAGCGCCGTTACCGCCACTGGATCCGGTGGAACGCTGCCGTCACCGTGCATCGCGCCCAGCGGCCAGGCATCGGCGTCGGCGGACACATCTCCACGTACGCATCGGCTGCGTCGTTGTACGAGGTCGGTCACAACCACTTCTTCCGAGGCCAGGACCACCCCTCGGGCGGGGACCAGATCTTCTACCAAGGCCACGCATCCCCAGGGATGTATGCTCGGGCCTTCCTCGAAGGCCGTCTGAGCGAAGCGCAGCTCGACGCGTTCCGTCAGGAGAAGTCGGGCACTCCGAACGGTATCCCTTCGTACCCCCACCCGCGAATGATGCAGGACTTCTGGCAGTTTCCGACCGTGTCGATGGGACTCGGGCCGATCAACGCCGTCTACCAGGCGATGACGAACAAGTACCTTGCCAACCGCGGCATCAAAGATGTCGCCGACTCTCATGTCTGGGCATTCCTCGGAGACGGCGAGATGGACGAGGTCGAATCGCGTGGGCAGCTGCAGGTCGCGGCCAACGAAGGCCTCGACAACCTGACGTTCGTCATCAACTGCAACCTGCAGCGCCTCGACGGCCCTGTACGCGGCAACGGAAAGATCATCCAGGAGCTGGAGTCGTACTTCCGCGGCGCGGGCTGGAACGTCATCAAGGTCGTCTGGGGTCGCGAATGGGACGATCTCCTCGCCCGTGACACCGATGGCGCCCTGCTGAACTTGATGAACGTCACCCCTGACGGCGACTACCAGACCTACAAGGCGGAGAACGGCGCCTTCGTCCGCGAGAACTTCTTCGGTCGCGATGAGCGTGCCGCCGCGCTGGTCAAGGATTACACCGACGACCAGATCTGGAAGCTGCGTCGCGGCGGCCACGACTACCGCAAGGTCTACGCGGCTTACAAGGCAGCGATGGAGCACAAGGGGCAGCCGACCGTCATTCTCGCCAAGACAGTGAAGGGCTACGGCCTCGGTCCGCACTTCGAGGGGCGCAATGCGACGCACCAGATGAAGAAGATGACGCTGGACGATCTGAAGCTGTTCCGCGACACGATGCAGATTCCGATCACGGACTCGCAGTTGGAAGCCGACCCGTACCGACCGCCGTACTTCCACCCTGGCGCGAAAGACGAGACCATCAAATACATGCTTGAGCGTCGCCATGACCTCGGCGGATTCCTGCCAGAGCGCCGCACGACCCATGTGGGACTCACTCTTCCGGATGAGAAGGCCTATGCGCTTCCGAAGAAGGGCTCCGGCAATCAGGAAGTCGCCACCACGATGGCGTTCGTCCGCATGCTCAAAGACCTGATGCGGGTCAAGGGCTTCGGTGAGCGCATCGTCCCGATCATCCCCGATGAAGCACGCACCTTCGGTATGGATGCGTACTTCCCGACGGCGAAGATCTACAACCCGAACGGACAGAACTACACCGCTGTCGACCGGGAACTCCTCCTTGCCTACAAGGAGAGCCCTCAGGGGCAGATCATGCACGTCGGCATCAACGAGGCCGGCGCGGCGGCAGCTCTCACTGCCACCGGCACGTCGTACTCGACGCACGGCGAGCCGCTGATTCCGATCTACATCTTCTATTCGATGTTCGGCTATCAGCGCACCGGCGACGCATTCTGGGCGGCCGCTGACCAGATGACCCGCGGGTTCGTGATCGGCGCCACCGCTGGGCGCACCACGTTGACAGGTGAGGGCACGCAGCACGCCGACGGCCACTCTCCGCTTCTGGCGTCGACGAACCCGGCCACGATCATCTACGACCCGGCATACGGATACGAAGTCGCCCACATCGTGCAGGACGGCATCGAGCGCATGTACGGCGGTGATCACCCGGATCCGGACGTCATGTACTACCTCACCGTGTACAACGAGCCGTTCAAGCAGCCGGCAGAGCCGGAGGACGTCGATGTCGAAGGTATCCGCAAGGGCATCCACCGCGTCGCAGTGGGCGAAGGCGAAGGACCGCGCGTACAGTTGCTCGCATCCGGCGTCGGCGTGCCGTGGGCTCTAGAAGCGCAGGCGCTGCTGAAGGAGGACTGGGGCGTCGTGGCCGACGTGTGGTCGGTCACGAGTTGGACCGAGTTGCGGCGCGACGGCCTTGCCGCAGAGGAACACAACTTCCTGCACCCCGAAGAAGAGCCGAAGGTCGCCTACCTGACCCAGAAGCTGCAGTCCGCGGAGGGCCCGTTCATCGCGACGAGCGACTTCATGCACGCTGTGCAGGACCAAATCCGACAGTGGGTGCCTGGCCCCTTCTACTCGCTCGGCGCTGATGGTTTCGGCTTCGCCGATACCCGCGCAGCGGCTCGTCGCTTCTTCAAGATCGATGGCCCCTCAATGGTGGTTCGCGCGCTTCAGAGCCTTGCAGACAAGGGCGAAGTCGAGCGCTCCGCCGTCGCCAAGGCGATCGAGAAGTACGACCTGCATAACGTCAATGCGGGTACGAGTGGCAACGCCGGCGGGGAGAGCTGAGCACAGAGTGACAGGATCGTCTCCCGCTTCGATGGACAAGCCAGCGACACTCGCCTGGCTGCGCCGGATCTCCGGCGACCTCGCCACGGCCACCATCCAGCGACTCGACGACACGCTGCCCTGGTACGCCGACATGCCCCCAGCCCGACGCTCCGCGGTCGGGCTGGTGGCGCAGGC
>JBEBSN010000086.1:0-12004 GCA_040394295.1 Microbacterium sp. | reverse complement strand
CGGCTTGCGTATGAAGAGCACCGATCATCGTGCGCTCAATCGCAAGTTGAAGTCGATATGTCGTGTCGGCAGGGTTGCAGTCGGACAGCATCCGGCTGATGCTCTCAGCCTTGCTGAAGTGCTCGAGCGCCTCCCCTGCTCGGCCGCGCGTCACCGACAAGAGCCCACTCTGCACATACTCATCCGCAAGTTGCGACTCGTGGTCCCCAGGGTGCTTTTCCGACCGCTCCTGAAGAATCCCAAGAAGTGCATTGCTCAGGTTCGCCGCAACTCCGAGATCTGCCTCCGCCATGCTTCTGCTCCGGAGCTGATGAAGTTCGCTAACTATCGGATCTCGGGAGCTAACAGAATCGCTTGCCTTCGTCGCACGTGCCGTCGATACGGAGGACTTCGGCACCGGCCAGACAATGTCCCAGCCAAGTCGTCGTCCTACGCGGGTGGAGCGGAGCCTCGCGCCATTCGCCTCGGCCCCAGCACGATCAGTCAGCCCCTTCGCCACCAATGCAGCGATTCGCGCGCCTCGCTTATGAAATGCGCCCCCTACGCCGGAGTATCCCGGCGCATACTTTGCGCGTTGCTGAAGCTTGAGCCTCGCGACGTCCCTGTCGACCCCACCTGGCTTGATGTAGACCTGTTGGCCGTTGGCGAGCTTACCCACCGGAATCGGCAGCTCTCGCCTTGGCTTTTCCGCGTCCAGGTTCCAGTAGATCTGGGCGAACTCGAGCATCTCAGCCCCACTGATTCCGCGGGGCTTGCTGAGCGATTGGAGCGCAGGGGCATCCTTCGACAGGCTCATGAGTTCCTCGTACAGGCCATCGCGCACGTCGTCATCGCTGGCAGGGCGCCCACCTGGGCCGAAGAGTTCGTCGAGCATCGCGAGCGCTGACGCTGGTATGCCCGCGCTACGCACCACACTGTGATTTTCATCTCGCTGATCATCTTGGGCGAGGCCTGTCTCCACCGCCAAGCGCTGCAATGCGGCAGCCACCACGAGTTCCGGTGCCGGTTCCGCACCGTCAGTCGGCTCAACGCCAAGCGCTTCGAGCAGGTCACCCTTGACCTTCAGTGCCACCTCATCATCCACGCTTCAATAGTGCCAGCCTGCGCACCAGTTGCAGGGAAGTTAGCACCGAGCTACGAACCGAGCACCATTCGAATGTGGTGCCGACGAGGTATTGCGAGGTATTGCGGCGCTGGATACCTCGCCTACCTGGGTCTGTCATGGAGTCATGCCGAACATCGGCACTGACACGAAGGAGAACGACCATGACGTACCAGCCGATTCTGATTGCCACTGCCCCAGGGCGAAGCATCAAGCGACGCCGAGCGGTCACAACGATCAAGAACAAGCACCGGACCGTGTGTCCCGCGACGGGCAAGACCCGCTATCGCGATCGCGCAACCGCTCGCCAAGCGCTCGATAGCTGTCGATGGCAGCGCAGCGCAGAGCTCGTCACGTCCGGCGTCAGCTCGCGTACCGAAGCACGTATCTACACCTGCCCTGAGCCCACCTGCAACAGCGGTCTGCACCTCACCTCGATCCGCGTGTGGCGCGCGGCCTGACCAAGGAATCTGTCATGACTACGAACAACACTGCATTCAACGATTCGCTCGACGCTGGGGCGATCGTCGCCATCGGGCTGATCGGCGGCGGTCTCGCTGTTGCTGCGGGCACCCTGCTGCGCACCCCGGAACGCAGGGAGATGGTCGCTCGGATTGCGCGTGAACTGGGGCTCCCGCAGGTCGGACGAGAGATCGCGGCGGGACTCTTCCTCAAGCTTTCGGCATACGTCGCGGGTCACAACGCGATCGACGGAGGCCACTGACCCACTCCCGATAGCGTGGTGGGAGTATCCACAAGGAGGCTACCGATGCCGCTTACGCTGAACCCGCTGCTGATCGACGCAGGTATCGATCCTGCACACGCACTGGTGATCCGCCACACCTACGTGCGCGAGCACGAGGACAGCGGCTTGGCCGGCATCCACGCAGACTCCACCGACGCAGAGATACTGGAGTACACGCGCAACCAGTCGGCGAACACCATGCGCTTCCCAGCAAACCCGCCACCACTCTGGGTGGTCTTCATCCGAGAAGGCGGCGACCAAGCCAGACTCTGGTCGGTGGTGGAGAATCGCGGCGAGATCTCCAGCGATGGCGTCCGCCGCGTCTTTGACGTCGTCCAGACCGAGCACATGGAAGATCTCCGAAACCGGCTGGTGGTCGGATGGAAGTCCCCGCGCACATGGCGAATGAACGCTACGACGGCCGCGCGCTATCCGGTGGTCGGGATCGCGGATGCTGAGCCCATCCCGTTTCCTGGCTTTGACCGCCTCGTTCTGAGCCACGTGCAACTGCAGGCGGTCATGCGGGAGCACCGCTACGCGTCCTGGCGGACGGCGCTCTCGTCCGTCTTCGGGATCTACCTCATCACGGACACCCGCGACGGCCGACACTACGTCGGCAAGGCGGACGGCGAAGAGAGCATCCGGCAGCGCTGGCACGCCTACGCCACCAACGGACACGGTGGCAACGTCGAGCTGCGTGGTCTCGACCCGTCGAGCTTTCGCTTCTCGCTGCTACGTGTCTTCGATCCGTCGACAGCGACGCGGGACATCGATGCTGCGGAAAGCCACTTCAAGGACGCTCTGGACTCGCGTCGGCACGGGTTGAACCGGAACTGAGTTGGCGCCATGACGACCAGGCCAACTGAGGATGAACTCGAAGCCTGGATCGAGGAGTGCGTTGCGCATCTGCGCGACGCTGAAGGCTTCGACGTGATCAGTCCGCATGCGAATGAGTTCCTGCAGCTCTACGGTGTCATTGCCCGCACCATCCGGTACGCGGATGCCTATCTCGTCCTCTCCCGTGCGGGCTACCCGTCCGAAGCGGTGGCCTGCGCTGGAGCACTCGATCACGCTCCAGTAGGTCTTCATTGTGCGGGACGGTGTCGAGCGTTTTCGAGTCACCGTCCTGCACATGACCGCATCAAGCACTACTCGAATCTGGCTGACTGGCAGAAGAGTGACGCGCTCGCCGAAGAGCTAACGAAGCTCGATTCTCCCCCGAAAGGCAAGCGACTGCCGCCGTTCATGGACATAGTGCGCAGCCTCGACCAAGAGAAGTTCCTGGAATCGAGTTACCACGTCCTCTCGCAGCAGGTGCACGTCACCCACGCGGCTGTGACGAGCTTCATCACGCCCGGCGAAGACGGCGAACTCCACATTCAGTACGACCAGAACGGTTTCATCGACCCGGTGCAGCAGTGGGCACCGCAGGACGCCAGCCCGAGCGGCATCGCGATCACCGACGACGCCATCCTCATCGCGAACCTCCGCGGCGAGCGCCTTCGCGAAGTTCCCCTTGCGGACCCGACCACCTCGATCGAGCATCTCGTCGGTGAGGACGGACGCCTCCGCGACGTCATCCTCGCCCCAGACGGGTCGACGTGGGTGGTGACGAACAACACCGACGGACGCGGCGACCCCGGTCGGGGCGACGACCGAATCTTCAGGTTCGAGATGCCGCGGTAGCAGCGGTGTCATCGGCGCCGATCAGCTCGCGCAGCTGCTCACGCACAAGATTGGCCCCGAACGCCGGATTGCCGGGCTGCAACAGTGCGCCCGCCGCGAGCGGTCCGGCGATGAGGGGGTCGAATCCGAGCGCGTCTATGAACTGCGCTGTGCGCTCGAGGTCCGCGGGCTGGTCCCCCGCGATCGCGATGGCCTTGCGGCCTTCCGCGCCGGAGGGGCGAGACTCCTCCTCGAGGTCGTGATAGCCCATATGATTCAGAGCCTTGACAATGTGCGCACCCGCGAGGAACTCCTGGACGATCTCACTCGTCGACGTGCGCGGGTCGTTGAGATCGTCTCGGATCCCGTCCGTCTCCCACCAGTAGTTCATGGCGTCGATCACCAGCTTGCCGTCGAGGTGCGCAGCCGGGAGCATGCGGTACTTGCCGAGAGGAAGCGCAAGCACGACGATGTCGGCCTCTCGTGCGGCCTCGGCCGCTGGCGTCGCGACAGCGCCCGGCGCGAGCACATCGATCGTGAGCGCGATGCGCTCGGGCTCACGGGAGCCCGCGATGAGCACCCGGTAACCGGCGGCTACCGCGAGGCGAGCGAGAACGGTGCCCACCTTCCCCGCTCCGAGGATGCCGACGGTCACGGCATCCTGATTCACGCTTTTCATGTCACTCCCCTTAATCATCGCCGAAACGCCGCACCGGCTGCGGACGAGCGCGCCGGCGTCTCTGCGAGCAGCTCGCGCACCATCGGGATCACCTTCGTGCCGTACAGCTCGACGGCACGAAGACGCGCGCTGGCAGACATCGCACCTCCTGCGCTGTAGATGAGGTCGAAGCGTCCGACATCCAGAGTGCGAATGGCGTCGGCAATCTTGCGCGCGACGGTCTCGGGCGAGCCGATGTATAGCGATCCGCTCTCCACGTCGGCATCGAACTCGGCCCGACGCAGCGCGGGCCACCCGCGAAGGGCTCCGATGCGGTCACGCACCACCTTGTAGCCGGGGTAGAAGAGCTCCTTCGCCTCTTCGTCCGTCTCGGCGATGAAGCCCGGTGAGTGCATCCCGACCGGGTGCGCCGTCGTGCCGAGCTGTTCTGTCGCGCGGCGGTACAGGTCGACGTAGGGCGCGAAGCGGGCCGGCGCGCCGCCGATGATGGCGAGCATGAGCCGGAAACCATAGTGCGCTGTGCGCAGCACCGACTGCGGCGTGCCCCCGACGCCGACCCAGGTGCGAAGCCGCCCCGAATCGGTCTTCGGGAAGACGTCGGCCTCGTGCAGCGCGGCACGAGTGGTCCCCTCCCAGCTCACCGGCTTCTCGTCAAGCAGCCGGTGGAAGAGGTCGATCTTCTCATCGAAGAGCAACTCGTAATCGGAGAGGTCATGGCCGAAGAGCGGGAACGACTCGGTGAAGGATCCCCGACCCAGGATGACCTCAGCGCGGCCGCTCGAGAGGGCGTCCACCGTCGCGAAGCGCTGGAACACGCGCACCGGGTCGTCGGAGGACAATACGGTGACCCCGGATCCCAGCCGAATCCGCTCTGTCGCGGTGGCGATGCCTGCCAGTACGGTCTCCGGTGAGGAGATGGCGAATTCGGGACGATGATGTTCGCCGATCGCGACGGCGTCGATCCCGATGTCGTCGGCGAGCACCGCCTCGTTCACAGTGGCGCGGATCGCCGCTGCGTACGAGACGACAGCACCTTGATCATCGCGGGGCAGGTCGCCGAAGGTGTCGATACCGAACTGGAGGTCGGTGATGTCGCTCATGATCTCTCTCTTCTCTTGTATGTCAGGCATGGGCCGGACGGCCGCCCTTGACGATCTCGACGGGAGCGCGCCCGGTGAGGCGCCACTGGCCGGGATCCTCCGCGAGCAGCTCGCGCACGCGCGGGACGACCCGTTCGCCGAACAGGCGGATGCTGTGCTCGCGCGCGTCCCGCGGCAGGCGCATCAGGTCGTACTTCAGATCGAAACGGGACAGATGATTGGTGCGGACGATGCCTGCGATCTTCTGCGCCACTGTCTCAGGCGAACCGACGTACAGCGCCCCCGTTCCCACCTCGACCTCGTACCTCTCATGGGTCGGCGGGTAGAAGCCGCGCTCCTTGCTCAGGGCGGTCACGACCGGCTGCCAGTACTTCCAATGGATGTTCTTCGCTTCCTCGTCGGAATCGGCGATGAAACCGAGGGAGTGCTGTCCGATCGGGAGCTCGTCCCTTCCGAACTGCGAGAGGGCCCGGAGGTACAGCTCGGCGTGACCGGCGAAGCGCTCGGGCCGACCGCCGATGATCGCCATCATCAGGGGCAGTCCGTTCTGGGCCGCACGAACGACGGAATCAGGGCTCCCGCCGATGCCGAGCCAGGCGGGAATCCCACCATCGGGCATGCGCGGATGCAGACGCACGTTCTCGAGCGGCGCACGATGCCGACCGGACCATGTCACCTGCTCCTCGCGCATGAGCCGCAGGAACAGATCGAGTTTCTCCTCGAAAATCTGCTCGTACTCGGCGATGTCGTAGCCGAACAGTGCGAACGACTCGATCGCCGATGCGCGCCCCAGCACGAGATGCGCCCGGCCGTTCGACAGGCCGTCGACGGTGGCGAACTGCTGATAGAGGCGAACCGGGTCCTGCGTCGACAGGACGGTCACCGACGTACCGAGGCGGATAGTCGATGTCGCCTGTGCTGCCGCGGCCAGGATCACGGGAGTCGCCGAATCGACCATGCCCTCGCGGTAATGCTCCCCGACGCTGAAGATGTCGAGCCCGACGGCCTCGGCCTGTTGAGCGTCCTCGACGAGGAGCCGCAGTGTCTCCGCATCCGACATCAGCCTGCCGTTTTCGCTGGCGACGTCGCCGAACGAGTTGAGCCCGAATTCGACATCACCGATCTGGTCAGCCATGATCAGCGCCCTTCTCGCCACCGGACCATCCGAATTGACGTGTCAATGCTGCAACATGGGTATTGACGTGTCTATTCCGAGGAGCGAGATGGCTGAGAAACTTCGAACGACGCCGACGCGAGAGCAACTGCGGATCTGGCGCGATTACATTGAGACCGCGCACGTGCTGGGCATGCGACTGGGTAGCCGTCTGCAATCTGAATCATCGTTGTCGTCGGGCGATTACCAGGTGCTGCTCGCGCTGTCCGAGGCGCCTCAGCACACGCTGCGGTCCTCGCAGTTGGCGGCGCTCATCGAATGGGAGCGCAGTCGCCTCTCGCACCACCTCGGGCGAATGGAGAAACGCCAACTCATCCGGCGGGTCCCCTGCGCGGGCGATGTGCACGGCGTCGACGTCATCGCGACCGACACCGGCAGGGACGCGTTCCGCACCGGATCCGTTCCTCATCTGCGCGCGGTGCGCGAACTGTTCGTCGACGCCCTCACGCCGGAACAGTTCGCCCATCTCGACGCGATCTCACGCGCGCTGCGCGCTCACCTCCGGGTGGATCCGGCTGAGGAATGACGGTGAAACAAGAAAAGGATTTCACGAGCTCGACTGAACCCGTGAAATCCTTTTCCATTGCGGTTTCCGCAGGTATGGCCCCGAAGAGTCGCGGCACTCAGAACAGTGTGTAGCCGCCGTCCACGACGAGAATCGTCCCCGACATGAAGCTGGCAGCATCCGAGGCGAGGAACACGACGGATGGGCTGACCTCATCGGGCGTCGCGTAGCGCTGCTGCGCGGAATCCTCGATCCAGTACCGCTGGAACTGGGGCTCGTCCACCGGCGACATGTCGGTCTTGATGTATCCGGGGGCGACGGCGTTGACGCGCACGCCCGCGGGCGCCCATTCGGCGGCGAGCGACTTGGTCAGGTGGTGCACTGCCGCCTTCGACGCGTTGTACGCCGGCTGCATCTGCGGACGGTTCACGATCTGCGCCGAGATCGAGCCGACGTTGACGATCGAGCCAGATCCGCGCCCGACCATGTGCGCTCCCACCGTCTGTGACATGCGCCACAGTGCCGTGAGGTTGGTGTCGACGACATGCGACCACTCGTCGTCGGTGACCTCAAGGGCCGGACGATGGATGCACGCACCGGCGTTGTTGATGAGGATGTCGAGGTGCCCGGCGACCTCGATCGCCTCGGCGACGACACGATCGACGTTCGCACGGTCGGTGAGGTCTCCCAGGACGATCCACGCCCGTCGGCCGAGCGATTCGATCTCGGTGACGACCTCCGCGGCGGCGTCGGCGTCGCGGCCGTGCACGATGATGTCGGCACCGGCCTCGGCAAGAGCACGGGCGAAGGCCCGTCCGAGTCCGCGCGTCGCGCCGGTGACCAGCGCCGTGCGATCGGTGAGGTCGAATTTGTCGATGACGCTCATATGTCGTCTCCTTCTTGTGTCAATGTGATGGTCGCGTCCGCCCGTGGGCAGGTCGCTTTGATGAGTGCGGCGTTGGGGCCATCGACATCCTCGGCCCAGCGGACCGCTGCGTCGTGTGTCAGACCAAAAGATTCATGGCGGGCTACGAGCCGCCGAAAGCGCAGTTCCTCTCGCACGTCGAGGAACCAGACGGCGTCGAGGAGCGGGCGAATCTGCTCCCAGCCATCCCTGTCATGGAGGAGGTAGTTGCCTTCGGTCACGATGAGCGGGCTCTGCGCGCTCATCGCCAGAGCCCCCGCGATGGCGGCGTCGAACGATCGATCGAACCGGGGTGCCACCGCATCCTCCCCCGCACGCAACCGACGAAGCAGCGAGGCGTACCCATCTACGTCGAATGTCTCCGGTGCGCCCTTGCGGTCGCGCAGGGCCAGGCGTTCCAGGTGCTCATTGGCGTAGTGATAGCCGTCCATGGGCAGGACCGGCACGCCCAGGCTTTCTGCGAACGTCGACTTTCCTGCGCCAGGGGCCCCGACGATGCCGAGCAGGAATGGACGACCATCGATCAAGGGCAGGCTCAAGGCGCGCGCCCGGGCTTCGGCTTCAGTGAGTATGAGCATGTGCAGGTTAGTCCGTCGGAGTGTGCGGGTATTGAACATGGCGGAGGAGGCGAGATCGCTCCCGCCCCCTCCGTCACCGGTTACTTCTCGATGAGTCCGGCTTCCTTGTACAGGTCGATGTACTCCTGTGCGTTGTCCGTCGTGATCAGCGGGTTGCCGATGTCGACGTTGACCTCGTCCTCGGCGCCGGTGAGCAGGTCGTGCACAGCCTTCATGTTCAGCTGAGCGAGCTCGCGGGCGTTCTGCAGCGACGTTGCCGTCATCTGGCCGTCCTGGATGAGCAGCACGGCTTCGGGCGTGCCGTCGACACCGTAGGAGAGGATGCCGTCGAATCCGGACTTGCTCTTGACCGCTTCGAGTGCACCAGTGGCCATGTTGTCGTTCATGGAGATGATCGCGTCGATCTGGGTGTTGGCGAGCGACCAGTCCTCCATGAGGGTCATCGCTTCGTCCTTGTTCCAGTTGGCGATGTCCTCCGCGACGATCTGAACGTCAGAGCGCTTGTCGAAGAACTCCTTCTGCCAGGCGTCGCGACGCGCGGTGCTGTGGAAGTTGCCGGCCGGGCCGTTGAGCACGACGACCTTCGCGTTCTCGGGGATCTCCTCCACGGCGAGCTCTGCCACAACGGCACCCTGCTTGTAGGGGTCGGCGTCGACGGAGTTGCCGCCGGTCAGACCCTCAACGCGCGGGTTGGTGGTGATCGTGGTGATGCCCGCGTCGATTGCCTGCTGAATGTAGGGCAGCTGTGCATCGGCGTTGTTGGCCTGGATGATGACCGCGTCGAACTGGTTGGCGATCGCGTTCTCGATCATCTTGTTCTCGATCTCGTCGTCGGCCTGGCCGTCGAACACCTCGAGGGTGATGTCGTCGTAGTTCTCAGCTTCCAGCTTCATCTCGTTCGCGAGCCATGCGGCGAACGAGTCGGCCTGGGCACGAGCGATGTAGGCGACGCGGTACTCGTCCTTGGCTTCGGATGCACCGTCTTTGCCACCGTTTCCGGCAGGGTTGCCGGTGGTGACAGCGCAGCCGGCGAGGCTGATCGCCGCTGCTGTGGCCACGCTGAGAGCGAGGATCTTGCGGGTAAGACTCTTCATTGTCTTCTCCTGTGTTTGTTTGATGGGTGGTGGTTTTTTGGAAGGCGCGGAATCCGGGTCAGGTTCTGCGCTTACTCCCGCCTGGGCCGGAGGTGAACGCTCCGGGACGTAGGGTGTCGCCCTTCGCGTCGGACTTGAGGATCGTGGTCTTCGCCTTGCCGCGCTTGCTGAAGACGTCGTAGGCGACGGCGACCACGATGATCGCGCCCATCACGATCTGCTGGATGTACGAGCCGATCCCGATGAGGTTCATGATGTTGCCGAGGATTCCGACGATGAGCGCACCGGCGAGGGTGCCCATCACCGTGCCGACGCCGCCGGAGAAGCTCGTGCCTCCGATGATCGGCGCGGTGATCGCCTGGAGCTCGTACCCGACACCGGCGTTGGGGAGGCCGGCGTTGACGCGCGACATGAAGATGACGCCGGCAATACCGACCAGCGCGCCGTTGACGAGGAACGCCTGGTACTTCACGCGCTCCACGGCGATGCCCGCAGCGCGGGCCGCCTCTTCGTTGCCACCCACGGCGTAGACCGAACGTCCGTAGCGGGTCTGGTTCATGAGGTACCAGACCGCGATCGTGATGCCGATGAGTGCGAGCACGGGGATCGGAAGCCAGCCGAGGTTTCCCTGACCGATCAGGACGAAGTCACCGAGCTGCAGGACGTTCTGTCCCTGCGTCAGCTCGAGCACCGCGCCGCGGGCCATGAGCATCATGCCGAGTGTCACGATGAACGCGGGGGTTTGCAGCGTCGCCACGAGGAAGGCGTTGACGAGGTTGCAGATCATGCCAATCGCGATGCCGGCGAGGATCGCCAGCAGCATGTTGCCGGATGATTTGAACACCATCACTGATACGACACCGGCGAAGGCCATCACGGCCCCCGCTGAGAGGTCGATCATCCCGCCGATGATCAGCGTCATCGCACCGAAAGCGAGGATCGTGATCACGGCAACCTGCCGGAGCACGTTGAAGATGTTGTCGGAACTCAGAAAGTTCGGGCTGAGCAGGCTCGCCGCGACGACCACCACCAGAAGGATGATGTAGATCGAGTAACGGTTCACCTCGATGGTTTTCAGTTTGGCAAGCATTTTCATGCCACCTCGATTTCATTCATGGCGTATTTGAGGATGGTTTCTTGTGAGAACTGATCGGGTGTCAGCTCTGCGGTGAGGCGCCCGGCCGACATGACATAGATGCGGTCGCACATGCCGATCAGCTCGGGCAGTTCGGAGGAGATCATGAGGATGCCGCGGCCCTGTTTGGCAAGCTCGGTCATGATCTTGTAGATCTCGAACTTCGCTCCGACGTCGACCCCACGGGTGGGTTCGTCCAGGAGCAGAACCTTCGGGTCGGAGATCAGCCAGCGGGCAAGAAGCACCTTCTGCTGATTGCCGCCACTGAGGTTCGCGATGCGCGTCTGCAGGTTGGGTGCTTTGACGTTCATCTTCTGGAAGTACTCAGTGGCGAGCCGCTCCTCTTCGCGGCGGTGGGCGAACCCGCCGTGAATGACCTTCTTCAGGCTCGCGAGCGTCGCGTTCTTCATGATGCTCAGCTGCGGAATGATGCCGACCAGACGGCGGTCTTCGGAGAGCATCGCCACTCCGGCCTTGATCGCCTGGGTCGGGTTCTTGATCTTCACCGCGGACGTGTCGACCTCGATCTTGCCGCTGTCGAGCTTGTCCAGACCGAAGACTGCCCGGATCACCTCGCTGCGGCCGGCACCGATGAGACCGGCGAGACCAACGATCTCGCCCGCCTTGATGTGCAGGTTGATGTCTTCGAACATCTGCGCCGACGAAAGCCCGCTCGCCTTGAAGACCGTCTCACCGATCTCGACCTGCTCCTTGGGATAGGACTGGTGATCGAGGTCGCGTCCGACCATCTCCGCGATGACCTGGCTTGTGGTGATCTCCGCCGTCTTCTGCGAGCTCACGACGGTTCCGTCGCGCAGCACGCTGATGTCGTCGGCGAGGCGGAACACCTCGTCCATCTTGTGCGAGATGTAGATGATCGCCTTGCCCTGGGCGCGCAGGTCGTCGATCTTCGCGAACAGCGACTCGACCTCCTTGTGCGCGATCGCCGAGGTGGGCTCGTCCATGATCAGCACGTCAGCGCTGTGGTAGACGGCCCGCAGGATCTCGAGCGTCTGGATCTCGGAGACCGTGAGCGAGCCAAGGCGCCTGTTGATCGAGAAGTTCAAGCCTTCCTCAGCAAGGATCCGGCGTGCCTCGCTGCGGATGAACTTCCAGTCGATCTTGCCGAGCTTCATCGGCAGACGCCCCATGAAGAAGCTCTCCGCGATCGTCATCCCCGGCACATAGTTGAGCTCTTGCGAGATCATGGCGATCCCGTGGGCGCGTGCCTCGATCGGGTTCTTCACCCGCACCTCTTCGCCGCGCACGCGGATGGTTCCGGCGTCGGGCTGGTAGATGCCG
>JBEBSN010000085.1:0-12301 GCA_040394295.1 Microbacterium sp. | reverse complement strand
TCGGTGACAACATGCGCTTCGTCGCCGTCACCGAGGGCGACAAGACCGAGGCCGAACTGCGCTTCGGCGTACAGGTGAACACCTGGGGCGTGAACGAGCTGGCGGATGCCGTCGCCGCAGCATCCTCGTCGGAGATCGACGCCCTCGTCGCCGAGTACGAAGAGCTCTACGAGGTCGTGCCCGAGTTGCGCGTCGGGGGAGAGCGGCACCAGTCGCTGCGTGACGGCGCGGCGATCGAGATCGGGCTGCGGTCGTTCCTCGAAGAGGGTGGCTTCGGCGCGTTCACGACTTCGTTCGAAGACCTGGGATCGCTCAAGCAGCTGCCGGGCCTCGCCGTGCAGCGTCTTATGGCAGAAGGCTACGGCTTCGGCGCCGAGGGCGATTGGAAGACCGCGGTCCTCGTGCGCATCGCGAACGTCATGGGTGCAGGGCTTCCCGGTGGGGCAAGTCTCATGGAGGACTACACCTACGATATGACCCCCGGCGATGAACTCATCCTCGGCGCACATATGCTCGAGGTCGCTCCCTCGCTCACCACCGCGAAGCCCACGCTCGAGATCCACCCTCTCGGCATCGGCGGCAAGGACGACCCTGTGCGCCTGGTGTTCACCGCCGATCCCGGCGCTGCGGTCGTCGTGGCGTTGACCGATATGCGCGACCGCTTCCGGCTCACGGCGAACGTCGTCGAGAACGTCGAACCGCGCGCCGCATTGCCGAAGCTGCCGGTAGGCCGGGCGGTCTGGAAGCCGGCGCCTGATTTCAACACGAGTGCGGCCGCGTGGCTGACTGCAGGGGCAGCGCATCACACGGTCATGTCGACGGCCGTGGGGCTGGAGGCATTCCGCGACTTCGCCGAGATGGCGGAGGTGGAGCTGCTTGTGATCGACGACGAGACCACGCTGCCCGAGTTCCAGAAGCAGGTGCGCTGGAACCAGGCGTACTACCGTCTGGCGCAGGGTCTGTGACCGGCGACTCGAAGGGGCAGGCGTCGCCCCGAGCCGGACGCCAGCTGGCCATTTCCGCCCACGGGTATGAAGCGGTCATCGCCAGCGTGGGCGCTTCACTGAGAATGCTCGAATTCGACGGGCGGGCCCTGGTCGTGCCCTACGAATCCGATGAGGTGCGTCCGGCCTATCGCGGTGCGACGCTCGCACCATGGCCGAATCGCATCGTCGACGGCCGCTACAGCTTCGATGGCGCTCAGCACCAGTTGGCACTGACTGAGCCCTCGCGCACACATGCGCTGCACGGGCTCGTGGTGTGGACAGAGTTCGCCGATCGCATCGTCGAGGGCGATCGAGTCGTGCTCGCTGCGGTCATCGAGCCGCAGAGTGGCTACCCCTTCCGTGTCGAGGTCGAGGTCGAGTACCGCCTCGGCTCGGACGGACTGACTCAGACCGTGACCGCACGCAATCTCGGAACAGATGCTGCGCCCTGGGGCACAGGGCCGCACCCCTATCTGGTGGGTGGGGCAGGGCGTGTCGATGACTGGACGCTGTCACTTCCCGCCTCCGAGGTGCTCACGGTCACGCCTGACCGGCTGAGCCCGGTCGCGGTCGTGTCGGTCGATCAGCATCCGGAGTGGGATTTTCGCTCGCCGCGCACCATCGGCGACGTTTTCATCGACCATGCCTTCACCGCGCTCGTCGCCACGAACGGCGCGTCCGAGGTTCGCGTGACCGGCCCAGACGGCCATGGCGTCGCACTGAGCTGGGACGAACGCTGTCCGTGGGTTCAGGTGCACACCGCAGACACACCCGATGCCGCGACACATCGCATCGGCCTCGCGGTCGAACCGATGACGTGCCCGCCCGACGCATTCAACTCCGGGGTCGATCTCATCGTCTTGGACGCGGGGGCAGCGGCCGCGGCATCCTGGCGGTTCGCGGCGATCTGATCACGTTCTGCCGACGCTCTCGCATATCGACGTCGACAGATCTCAGCTCGGCAATACTATGGGGGCGTGACCAATGAGACGCCGGACAACACCCCCGCCGAGCCCGCCGACCTGACCCCTGGGCAGCACGATCTCGGAGCGACGCTGTCATCAGAGCCCGCCGCCATCGCGGAGCCGATGCAGGCGCCCGAGTCTGTTGCGCCTGTAGCGCCTGAGTCCGCCGTGCCGCCGGCGTCCGAGCCGGTCGCTTCTGCCGCACCGGAGCCCGTCGTGCAGCCTGAGCCCGCCGTGCCGCCGGCGTCCGAGTCGGTTGCTGCTCCGGCCTCCGAGCCCGTGGCGGCCCCCGTCGAAGCGTCGGCGACGCCTGGCTACGACGCGAACCCGTATCCCGCCGCGCCTGCCTACCCGGGTGCTGCGGCATATGACCCCCGTGCCGGAACAGCGCCTGCACAGCAGGGTGCGCACGATTTCGCAGTGGGCGCCCATGCTGGGGCGGGCCCGCAGCCGACCGGCGCATATCCGGTCGCGAATCACGCAGGCGCATATCCGACGAGCGCCTACGGGATGCCGGCGGCTCCTGCACCGAAGAAGCCGATGTCGAAAGGCCTGCTCTTCGGTCTCATCGGCGGTGGCGTGGTCCTGGTACTGATCATCGCCGCTGCGATCATCGTCCCCCTTCTGCTGCGCGCACCGGCCCAGACGGCATCCGGCGTGGTGGAGGGATACCTGACGGCATTGTCCGAGGGTGACGCAGAGACGGCGCTCACGTACGTCGAGACCTATGCGGATGAGAGTCTGCTCACAGACGAAGTGCTCGCCGCATCGCTGGAGCTCGCCGCGATCACCGACATCGTGGTCGAAGAGTCTGAGGACATCGGCGACTACGGCTCGACCCTCGTTTCGGCATCGTTCGCGATCGGTGGCGAGACGGTGGAGCGCGAGTTCGAGGTGTACAGGTACGACGATGACTGGCAGCTGTACGACGGCCTCGTCACGGCGACCGTGAGCAGTTTCGAAGGACTTGGGCTGACCGTCAACGGCGTTGAGCCGGGAGATGAATCGGTGTCGCTGTTCCCCGGAACCTACCAGTTGGCGCTGGCATATGAGGAGTTCGCGATCGACGCCGACAGCGACATCTTCACCATTGCGACCGATGACGACAGCGAGCAGTTCTGGGACCTCCAGCCGGTGCTCACCGAAGACGGTGCGGCCGACTTCCGCTCGCTCGTGCGGGCTGCTGTCGAAGAGTGCGTGGCGATGAAGACGCTCAGCACTCCGTGCGGCATGGACATCTCAGACATCGATCTGCAGGGGTACACCCCCGTTGAGGACAGCGTCACCAGGACCATCACCACCGAGGGCCAGAAAGACCTCGATGAGATGGAGCCCGACATCAGCTACAGCTCGCCCACACTCGTGTCGACGTACGACTCCGTCGATGTCGACATCACGCTTCAGGGCAAGAAAGACGGCACGACGGCAGAGTTCGACGTCTGGTTCGGTGGATACATGAACAGCCCGTCGGTGGATTTCTCCGCGGAGACCCCGACCGTCACCTGGGACTGAGATCGTCGCCGCGTGATCGCGCGGTTGAAATGAGAAGACCCCCGCCGACCCGATTCGGCGGGGGTCTCGGGAGCTGAGCTCACCGTGGCGCGAAAAGCTCGTGACTACCCGTTCCGGTCTGAGTTCTTTCGCGCAAGAGCAGTTGTAGGCGACCAATGTGACGGGTCGGTGAACGGCGGAGGAACACGCGCACCGTCCGAATCGCGCAAGTTGCTCCGGTTCAGCTCCTGAAGCAGCAACTTACGCGATTCCAACGGGTGCAGAAGTCACATGCCCAGGGCTGCCGCCACTCGACGCACCAGCTCAGTGGGGCGTTTCAACATCGGAGAGCTGACTTCGATCACATCCCATCCTTCGGCGCGTAGGGCAGCGATCCGTTCGATGTCTTTTGCCCACTGCTCAGCGTGCAGCATTCCGTGATACTCGACGATCACTCGCTGCCGCAGGTACGCCATATCGACGCAACCGAGGAAGCGGCCAGAACTGTCGAAGATATCGATGTTGAGTTCGGGTTCGGGAAGGCCAGCCAGGACGAGTATGCAGCGCACCCGTGACTCGCGCGGTGACCAGGAATCCTCCCGGATCAGTTCAAGGCCTTCGCGGAGTCGGGCGGCGCCTCGCCGCCTTCCCGCCTCCAGCAATGTGCGTAGTTCGTCGACGGTGGCGAGCGGGGCGCGTCCCGCATCCGGTCTTCCGTAGCCGGAACGCCACCGCCGACAGAAATAATCACCGAGGGCGACAAGATCCAGAAGTGGCAGCGTGCCGAGCGACACCCAGGTCGCTGCCGGTGAGGCGACGCGGATGGCGTCTTGCTCTACGACCGACGTGAGGCTCGCCAACGTGCGGTGTCCGACGATGCCGGCTGCACGGGGGAACGGAACTGCACCGGTGGCGCTGACATGCAGGTCGAGACCCTCTGCTTCGGCGACCTCCTCTTCGCCGGAGAACTCGAGCGGGAGCGGAGCGCCCCATATGGACGCTGCTGTCTGATGGCTGAAGTGGTGACCGAAGTGGAGCCGCGGAGCATAGGTCTGCGCGCTCGCGACGCGATCGCGGCGTTGCCGTTCATACGGATTCGCCACGCGGCTTGGCCCGACGGCATCCGGGGCTGCTGCTCGAGTGCGCACGCCGTGAAAAGGAGCCTTCAGATCGCGTCCGCGCAGACGGGAGTGGCTCACGCCCGTTGCCCGCGCGATACGCACCGAGAAGTTGTCGCCGAACGCGTCCGGAATCTGTTCTCGTCTCCCCATGGCCAAACTGTGGCACGCCGTGCGGACTCGAGTTGAAAGTTATCCACAGCCCCGGGCTGGCGTTCGAATCGCGAGAGTTGCGTGATCCGCACGGCGAATAGCGCAACTTACGCGATTCGAATGTGAAGTAGTAGGACGCCCTAGTAAATCTCTGGGTGCCCGACTAAAGTGGTCATCATGCCAACGAAGGCGTGAAGGGACATCACACAATGACTCGTACCATTCCACATTTCGTAGGCGGATCGCTCCAGACCCCGGATGCCGGCCGCTTCAGCGACGTGTACGACCCCAGCTCGGGAGCAGTGCAGGCGCGCGTTCCGCTCGCCTCTGCAGACGAAGTGCGCGAAGTCATCTCGAACGCCGAGACGGCCCAGCCCGCATGGGCGGCGACGAACCCGCAGAAGCGAGCGAGGGTTCTCCTGAGATTTCTCGACCTCGTGCACCGCGACATGGACTCGCTCGCGAGACTGCTTTCGAGCGAGCACGGCAAGACCTTCGATGATGCGAAGGGCGACATCCTGCGAGGGCTCGACGTCATAGAGTTCTCGGCCGGAGCACCGCATCTGCTCAAGGGCGAATACTCGACCAACGTCGGAGGCGGAATCGACGTCTACTCGATGCGTCAGCCGTTGGGCGTCGTCGCAGGCATCACGCCGTTCAACTTCCCCGCCATGATTCCGCTGTGGAAGGCGGGTCCTGCGCTCGCCGCAGGCAACGCCTTCGTCCTCAAGCCCAGTGAGCGTGACCCCTCCGTGCCGGTCCGACTCGCGGAGCTGTTCCTCGAAGCGGGGCTCCCGGCCGGCATCTTCAACGTGGTGCACGGCGACAAGGAGGCCGTCGACACCCTGCTGACAGATGAGCGCGTGCGCGCGATCGGTTTCGTCGGCTCGACCCCGATCGCCGAGTACATCTACACGACGGCCGCCGCGCACGGAAAGCGTGCCCAGTGCTTCGGCGGCGCCAAGAACCACATGATCGTGATGCCCGACGCCGACCTCGATCAGGTGGCCGACGCACTTATGGGTGCCGGTTACGGGTCGGCGGGCGAGAGATGTATGGCGATCTCCGTCGCGGTTCCGGTGGGCGAGGAGACAGCCGAAGCGCTCGCGGCGAAGCTGACCGAGCGGGTGGGGCAGCTACGGGTCGGTCCGGCCCTGGCCGAAGACGTCGACTACGGACCGCTGGTCGCGCGCTCCGCGGTCGAGCGCGTCGAGGGCTACATCCAGCAGGGGATCGATGAGGGTGCGACGCTGCTCGCCGACGGGCGGGGCTTCAGTGTGCCCGGCCACGAAGAGGGCTTCTACCTCGGTCCGACGCTGTTCGACCACGTCACCTCTGACATGGCGATCTACCGTGAAGAGGTCTTCGGACCTGTGCTCGTGATCGCCAGGGCCGCCGATTATGAAGAGGCTCTGGCCATGGCATCCGATCATGAGTTCGGCAACGGCGTGGCGATCTTCACTCGCGACGGTGACGCGGCCCGAGACTTCACCGAAAGGGTGAACGTCGGAATGGTCGGCGTCAATGTCCCCATCCCGGTGCCGATCGCGTACTTCACCTTCGGCGGATGGAAGCGGTCAGGATTCGGCGACCTCAATCAGCACGGACCCGACGCCTTCCGTTTCTACACGAAGACCAAGACGGTGACCAGCCGATGGACCGCGCACGGGGTGCGCGACGGCGCAAGCTTCGTCATCCCGACCATGCACTGATCACACCACTCACACCAGGACAGATGAAATGACGATGACAACCTCTTTCACGACCGCCGAAGAACGCGAGGCGATCCTCGACGCCGTCCGCGACTACGCCGAAACCAAACTCGCGCCGTTCGCAACAGAGCGGGACGAGAACCACCACTTCCCACGCGAAGCGCTGCACCGCGGCGGCGAGATGGGGCTCGGCGGCATCTACGTGCGCGAGGAATCCGGCGGCACGGGGCTCTCACGCGCCGACACTGTCGCGATCTTCGAGGAACTGGCCAAGGGCGACCCGACGATCGCGTCGTACATCTCGATACACAACATGGTCGCGTGGATGATCGACACCTACGGCGACGATGCGCAGCGCAGCGAGTGGCTCCCGAAACTGACGGTCATGAGCGAGTTCGGCAGTTACTGTCTGACAGAGCCCGGAGCGGGATCCGACGCGGCGGCGATCTCCACCAGCGCTGTCCGTGACGGCGACGACTATGTGCTCACCGGTGTCAAACAGTTCATCTCAGGAGCTGGGGAATCGGGCGTCTACGTCGTCATGGCGCGCACGGGCGATGCCCTGAGCGGTGCCAGAGGCATCAGCGCCTTCCTCGTCGCGGGCGATGCCGAGGGCCTGAGCTTCGGCTCCCTCGAGAAGAAGATGGGCTGGCGTGCGCAGCCCACCAGACAGGTGATACTCGACGGCGTGCGGGTGCCGGCATCCGCTGTTCTCGGCGACGAGGGGCAGGGGTTCGCGATAGCGATGTCGGCGCTCAACGGCGGCCGCCTCAACATCGCTGCGTGTTCGCTGGGAGGCGCGCAGTGGGCGCTGGATCGCGCCGTGCAGTACGTTCACGAGCGTGTGGCCTTCGGCGAACCTCTCGCTGAGAAGCAGTCGATCCTGTTCACGGTCGCCGACATGCGTACCGAGCTGCAGGCCGCGCGGCTGATGGTCCGAGACGGCGCTCAGGCCGTGGACGAGCACGCACCCGATGCCACGATGCGCTGCGCCATGGCCAAGCGCTTCGCCACGGATGCCGGATTCGACGTCGCCAACCGCGCGCTGCAACTGCACGGCGGCTATGGATACCTCCAGGACTACGGGATCGAGAAGGTGGTTCGCGATCTCCGGGTGCATCAGATCCTCGAGGGAACGAACGAGATCATGCGCCTCATCGTCGGCAGAGAGATGCTGCGTCCGGCAGGATCCGTGTCGATGCGAAGTGCCGCAGGTGACCAGGTGGGGAGTGCATCATGAGCCGTATCGCGTTTCTCGGTCTCGGCCATATGGGTCTGCCGATGGCGGTCAACCTGGCGAAGGCAGGGCATGAGGTGCACGGCTTCGACCTGATGCCCGCAGCTGTTGAGGCCGCTCGTGCAGCAGGCATCCCGATCGCTGCCAGCGGTGCGGGTGCCGCAGCAGACTCCGATGTCGTCATCACGATGTTCCCCGCGGGCACGCACGTCATCGATGCGTATCAGAGCGAACTACTGGCGGCGGCGAAGCCCGGCACGCTGTTCATCGAGTCGTCGACGATCGCGGTGGATGAAGCAAGGACGGCTCACTCCATGGCTGTGGCCGCGGGGCACCGCAGTGTCGATGCCCCCGTCTCGGGCGGGGTGGTCGGGGCGCAGAACGGCACGCTGGCGTTCATGGTCGGCGGCTCAGAGGCGGACTTCGCTGCAGCGTTGCCGTTGCTGGAGGCGATGGGCGGGCGCATCGTGCACTGCGGTGGACCTGGCCTCGGGCAGGCCGCGAAGGTCTGCAACAACATGATTCTCGCGGTGTCGCAGATCGCGGTCGCCGAGGCGTTCGTACTGGGTGAGCGACTGGGACTCGAGCACCAAGCGCTCTTCGATGTCGTATCGCAGGCGTCAGGCCAATGCTGGTCGGTCACGACGAACTGCCCTGTGCCGGGACCGGTGCCGACGAGCCCTGCAAATCGCGACTACCAGCCGGGATTCGCCGGCGCCCTCATGGCCAAGGACCTCGGACTCGCGCTCCAGGCGATCGAACAGACGAGCACCGACGCGCAGATGGGTCAGCTGGCACAGCGGATCTATGCCGATTTCGCTGCGGGTGCCGGCGCTGGACGCGACTTCTCCGGCATCATCACCGACATCCGCGACGGGCGGGTATGACGGCCTGTCGAAGCGCGCGGAATCCGCTCACTGAGCCTGTCGAAGCGCGCGGAATCCGCTCACTGAGCCTGTCGAAGCGCGCGGAATCCGGCAGACTGAACTAGCCATAGGACGCAGAGGAGCATCATGAGCGAGTACGAGACGATCTTGGTCGAGCAGCAAGGCCGTGTGGGGTGGATCACCCTCAATCGTCCCCAGGCGCTGAACGCGTTGAACTCTCGAGTGGCTGAAGAGGTCACGGCCGCGGCAGTGGCTTTCGACGCAGACGAGGGAGTCGGCGCGATCGTCGTCACGGGCTCGGAGAAAGCCTTCGCGGCCGGCGCCGACATCAAGGAGATGCAGTCGATGTCGGCCGCCGACATGCGCGAGACCGATCACTTCGGAGCGTGGGATGACTTCGCCGCCGTTCGCACTCCGGTCATCGCCGCGGTTTCTGGCTTCGCCCTGGGCGGCGGATGCGAGCTCGCGATGATGTGCGACATCATCCTCGCGGCCGACACCGCGAAGTTCGGTCAACCCGAGATCAACCTCGGTGTGATTCCTGGGATGGGCGGGACGCAGCGTCTGATCCGCGCCGTCGGGTATTACAAGGCGGCAGAACTGGTCCTTTCCGGCCGCATCATGGAGGCGGAGGAAGCGGAGCGCTCCGGACTCGTGTCGCGAGTGGTACCGGCATCCGAGCTCGTGGCGGAGGCGACGAAGCTGGCAGAGACGATCGCTTCGAAATCGCTTCCGAGCATGTATGCCGCCAAGGGTGCTCTGGATGCGGCGATGCAGACGACCCTCGCCGATGGTCTTGCTCACGAGAAGCAGGCGTTCGCCGCGCTGTTCGACACGGACGACCAGAAAGAGGGCATGGCAGCCTTCCTCGAGAAGCGCACGCCGCGCTTCACGAACCGCTGACGGGCTCCACTGACGCAGCCAGCACGTCGTTGCGTTCGGAGATAAGCCGTCGCATGTATTCGCGCATGAACAGCTCGTCCACGAGGGCTCCGATCGGTCCGAACGGAGAGCGGAGTGTGATCGTGTCGCGCATCAGGGTGCCGTCGGGATGCTTCACGAACGCATGCTCGTGAAGGAACTTTTTGAACGGTCCCTTGATCTGACGATCGCAGAAACGGTGGGGCTCATCGATGTCGAACACGACCGAGGTGAGGTGGAACGGCACCCCGAAGTGTCGTGCGCGCCACGTCACGGTCGAGCCCTCCGTGAACACACCGCCGTCGGGAGCCTTGGCCATGGTCTCGCCGTAGCGCGCCATCGATTCCACGTGCAGGGCCGGATCGAGAGACGCGGCGAACACGGCGTCCGGTGCCGCGCGGATGACGCGTTCGAGCACGAACTCGACCATCAGAGCGGGTCGGGCTGAGGTCGCGGGTCGGTGAAGTCGCCGGCGTTCTTGCGCAGGCGGGCGACGATCGCGACGAGGTCGGCTGCGTCTTCTTGCGGGACACCTGGAGCAGCGAAGACCTCGGCGTTGAGGGCCGCGGTGGCGCGATCGACGAGGTCGCGTCCGGCGTCTGTGAGAGACAGCATCGCTGCGCGGCCGTCGTGCGGGTGCGGTTCGCGCACGATCAGACCATCGCGTACCAGGCGCTCGGCCGTGCTCGTGACGGTGGTCGGATGCACCTGCAGGCGCGCGACGACGCTCGACAGCGGAAGGCTCTGCGAGCGGCTGAAGGCGAGCAGACGAAGCACCTCGAACCGTGCGAAGGAGAGCCCGAACGGTTTGAGCGCCGCATCCACCCGCGCGAGCAGAAGTTGCTGCGCGCGCATCACCGAGGTCACGAGGGCCATGCCGTCGGCGGCGTCATTCCAGCCATGCGCCAACCATTGACGCTTCGCCTCGGCGAGCGGGTCGATCGGGAGCGGGCGGGAACGGGGCACGCCTCTACGCTACTGCGTGGGCGCTCAGCTCCCGAGAATCGCGCGGTGTGTATACATTGAGAGCGTCGTTGCGGGAATTCGATGTGCGAACCCCCTCCGTTTGGCTACATTCACCCCTGTGCAGATAGACTCAGCGGTGTCGTGAGGAGCATTCGATGAAGATCTTCGTCCTGGTCAAAGAGGTGCCGGACACCTATGGTGATCGCAAGCTGAATCTGGAGACGGGGCTGGCCGATCGAGGCGCCGGTGACGTGGTTCTGGATGAGATCACCGAGCGTGCGCTCGAAGTCGCTCTCTCCTACGCCGGCACGGCAGATGGCACCGAGGTCGTCGCGCTCGCGATGGCTCCGGAGTCCTCCACCGCATCCATTCGCCGTGCTCTTGCTATCGGCGCAGCATCGGCTGTGCACATCGTCGACGAGCAGCTCGCAGGTGCCGACCTGGGATTGACTGCTGAGGTGCTGGCCGCGGCGATTCGCCGTGCTGAGCCCGACCTGGTCATCACGGGAAACTTGTCCACCGACGGCTCAGGAGGCATGCTCCCCGCGATGCTTGCTGAGCATCTCGGCTATGCGCAGGCGACCGCTCTCAACGCCGTTGAGATCACCGCAGAAGGCGTCTCGGGCACGCGCGCGGCCGATGACGGCTCACAACCGGTGTCGGCGTCATACCCGGCCGTGATCTCGATCACCGAGGCGCTCCCCGATGCGCGCTTCCCCAACTTCAAGGGGATCATGGCGGCGAAGAAGAAGCCGCTCGAAGTTCTCTCACTCGACGACCTCGGCGTCTCGGCTGATCCCGCAGCAGCACCGCGGACCATCATGACCGCGGTCTCCGAGAAGCCCCCGCGCGCAGCGGGCGTGAAGATCACAGATGAAGGCGACGCCGGCGCGAAGCTGGTCGAGTTCCTCGTGCAGAACAGGCTGGTGTGACGATGAGCTATCCCGATAAGTCGATCCTCGTCCTGGTGGACGTGACCCCCTCCGGTGACGCCGCGACGTCGACCGCCGCCCTCATCGGCGCTGCGTCGACGATCGGTTCGCCGGTCGCGCTGGTGCCCGGCGGTTCGCAGTCAGCGGTGGATGCCGCGGCTGCCGCTGGTGCATCGGTCATCTTGACCGCCGAAACCGACGCGGGCGCCCTCACCATCCCGCTCGTCGATGCACTGCAGAGCGCATATCAGCGCG
This sequence comes from Microbacterium sp., assembly GCA_040394295.1. Taxonomy (GTDB): domain Bacteria; phylum Actinomycetota; class Actinomycetes; order Actinomycetales; family Microbacteriaceae; genus Microbacterium. Next base: position 678 of record JBEBSN010000085.1, on the reverse strand, counting down.
TGCGGCCTGACGCCGTCCTCATCTCGAACTCCATCGCCGGGCGCGACGTCGCCGGCCGTCTCGCCGTGCGAGAGAAGCTCGCTCTTTCGGTCGACGCGATCGGCGTCGACCGTGACGACGAGGGCATCATCGCGCATCACTCCGTCTACGGTGGCGCGTACCTCGTGGATTCGGCGCCGACCTACGGTGCACCGATCATCACCGTCCGTCAGGGTGCGGTCGACGTTCGCGCTGAGGCCGTTGCCTCGCCGACCGTCGAAGCGCTCGAGGTGTCCGCATCCGGTGCGGTGGCAGCGACCGCGGGCCCGATCGAGGTCGTTGAGGTCGAGTCATCACGTCCCGATCTGCGCGGAGCGACGAAGGTCGTCTCCGGAGGCCGCGGCCTGGGCTCGAAAGAGAAGTTTGTCCTCGTCGAGCAGCTCGCCGACGCGCTCGGCGCAGCGATCGGTGCATCCCGCGCCGCCGTCGACGCCGGCTACATCCCCTACGCCCACCAGGTCGGTCAGACCGGTGTCTCGGTCTCGCCGCAGCTGTACATCGCACTAGGGATCTCCGGTGCGATCCAGCACCGTGCGGGTATGCAGACCGCGAAGAACATCGTCGCGATCAACAAGGACGGCGACGCGCCGATCTTCGACGTCGCCGACTTCGGCATCGTCGGTGACGTGTTCACCATCG
>JBEBSN010000084.1:0-12510 GCA_040394295.1 Microbacterium sp. | reverse complement strand
GGCATCTCGGTCATCACTGCTGAGGTCACTCGTCGAGCAGGGGTGCCTCGAGGATGGCGAAGTAGTCGTCAAGACCCCAGCCGATGGAAAGAGGTGACGGGTTCGCGGAAGCTGCGATCGGCGTGGCATCCGGGAGAATCGCGATGCGTCCCTCGGCGATGGCCGGGATCTTCGACAGCAGAGGGTCAGCCTGCAGCGTAGGGATGAGGGATTCGTCGCCGTAGGTGATGAACACGTCGACATCGCTGAACTTGTCGACCTCTTCGGCGCTCGCCGTCAGGAAGAACTGGGTGCTGTCGGCGCTTTCGACGAGGATCTCGGGAATGGGGAGGCCGATGTCGAGCAGGAAGCCGGGGCGGGTGTCAGCGGGGGTGTAGTAGCTGATCTGGCTGAAGTCGTTGGGGTCGAGGTACGTGAAGAGCAGCTTCGCGTCCTTGAGCGCCGGGTGAGCCTCGAGCGCGGCATCCGTGTCGGTGTGGATCTCTTCGATCAGCGCCTCGCCCTCATCTGCGAGTCCGAGCGCGGTGGAGTTCATGGTGATCATGTCCTCGACGGAGGTGGCCCATGCGATCTCGGGGTACGCGACGACGGGGGCGATCTTGGAAAGAGTGTCGTACTCCTCCTGCGTGATGCCGGAGTAGGAGGCGAGGATCACATCGGGGTTCGTGTCGGCGACGGCTTCGTAGTCGATGCCGTCGGTCTCGTCGAAGAGCACCGGCGTCTCGGCTCCGAGTTCGTCGAGCTTCTCCTCCACCCACGGCAGGACGCCGTTGTCGTCGTCATCGCCCCAGGTCGCCTTGCTCATGCCGACCGGCACGATGCCGAGCGCGAGCGGAACCTCGTGGTTCGCCCATGCGACAGTCGCGACGCGCTCGGGCTTCTCCGTGATCGTGCTCTCACCGAAGACGTGCTCGATCGTCACCGGGAAGGCATCGTCGGATGCCGGGTTCGAACCGGCACCTTCGGCGTCGCTGTTCGCGGGGGTTGCGCAGGCGGCAAGGCTTGCGGCGAGGACCGCGGCAGCACCGAGTCCGAGGATGCGGGAGATACGCACAGGCGTTTCCTTCAGATTGGGAACGGGGTTTCGACGGGCGAGACTCGTCGGGCTTTGGTAAGCCTCGCCTAATCTATCAGATGGTTAGGATGCCCTCAGTCGCAGTACTCGGCCACATCGATGCTCATCCACGGCTAACGTGGTGCCATGCGCATGACAGCCGCGGTGCGGAGCACGAAACGAGCGCCGCTGCTGCAGGTCGTCAAGTCCGCTGCGGCGACGATCGGGGCGTGGCTGCTCGCCGGTTGGCTGATTCCAGGCCCGTTGCCGGTCTTCGCGGCGATCGCCGCACTGCTGGTGGTACTGCCGAGCGTGAATCAGTCGTTCACCAAGGCACTCGAGCGCAGCGTCGGCGTGATCGTGGGCGTCGTGATCGCCACCGGGCTCAGCCTGCTGCTCGGCCAGCAGAGCTGGGTGATACTGCTGGCAATCGTCGTGGCCATGCTCGTCGCCTGGGCGCTGCGGGCGACGCCCGGAATGGGAAATCAGGTCGCCATCTCGGCGATGCTCGTCCTCGCGCTGGGCTCGACGAGCCCGGAGTACGCACTGCATCGGATCATCGAGACCATCATCGGCGTGGTGATCGGCATCATCGTGAACACGCTGATCGTGCCGCCCGTGAACACGGCGTCCGCCCGGCGCGATCTGGGTCTGCTCGGCGGTGAGCTCGCTGCGACTCTCGACCGGCTCGCGAACGCTCTTCCTGCGGTGCAGACTCCGGCGGCACTGCAGGGGCTCATGGTCGAGGCGCGACTGCTGCGTCCGATGCAGGCGGCAGCCGTGGCATCGGTCGAAGGCGCTGAGGAGTCGATGACGCTCAATCCGCGCCGCTCGCAGCGCGCCGACATCGCCGAGATGCGGGCGCTCCTGTCGACGCTGTCGCCGATCGTGACACAGGTGATCGGGATGACCCGCGCCTACTTCGACCACTACGACGATTCGCTGAGCGACGAGCCCACCGTGCATGCCATCGCCGAGCAGCTGCGACGTGCAGGGCACGACGTGCGACTGGCGGTGCAGCTGGCAGAGGTCGCGCCCGACTCGGCCACGCAGACCGAGGCGATCCAGGCGCTGACCACGCCGCTGCAGGTGAAGCCGCCGGCATCCGGCCATTGGATTCTCGTCGGATCGCTCATGGAGGATCTGCGCAGGATCCGCGGTGAACTCGTGGGTGATGACTGACCGTGGCTCGTGAGGTGAGAATTCCCGGAATCCCGGCGTTGATGGTGATGTCAGGGCTCAGCTTCGCCGGTTTCAGCGCACTGGTCGCGATCGTGCCGCTGTGGGCGGTGCGCGGCGGCGCCGATGAGGTCGGTGCCGGACTCGTGAACGCCGTCATGATGGCTGCGACCGTCGCCGTGCAGACGACGGTGCCCGCGGCGCTTCGACGATTCGGATGGCGGGTGACGCTGTCTACCGGTGTCGCGCTGCTCGGCGCTCCGTCTCTCCTCCTGCTCGCGACCGATGCACTGCCCGCGATCCTCGTCCTCTCTGCCGTTCGCGGCGCCGGATTCGCCGTGGTCACCGTCTGCGGATCCTCGGCGGTGGCCAGGCTGGTGGATGCGCCGCGCCGTGGTCGCGCGATCGGGCTCTACGGCCTGTCGCTGTCGGCGCCGCAGATTCTTCTCGTGCCGACGTCGGTGTGGATCGCCGACAACGTCGGTATCGTGGCGGTCTTCGCCATCGGCGCGGCACCGATCATCGCGATGATCCCCGCCTTCCTCCTCGGGCGGCGCCTCGACCATGCAGCACGGCTCCCCGAGGCGGAGAGGCCGCATGAGAAGACCGCGCGTGTGTGGCTGGTGCTGATCGGGCCGAGTGTGGTGCTGCTGACGATCACCGCTCCCGGCGGGGCTCTGCTGACATTCGCACCGCAGTTCCCCGAGGTCGGCGATCACGCGGTGGCCGGCCTGTTCGCCCTCACGGCGTGCGCAGCAGCCACACGTTGGCTCATCGGGGGCCTTGCGGATCGATTCGGATATCTGTCGTTCCAACCGCCTCTGCTTCTGCTCGGCGCCGCTGGACTCGCGTCATGCGTATGGGCGATGGCAGGTGGGGGCGGTGGCGCGCTGGTGGCGGGCATGGCCGTCACCGGAGTCGCATACGGCAGTCTGCAGAACGTCACACTCGTCGAATCATTCGCGGCGGTGGAGCCTCGCCATCGCGACACTGCCAGCGCCGTCTGGAACATCGGCTTCGATGCCGGCACAGGTATCGGTTCGCTGCTCGTCGGATTCGTCGCCGCGCAGACGAGTTTCGGCGTCGGCCTGTCTATCACCTCGGCGCTGTGCGTCTTCGCCGCCGCCGCGGTGACGGTGCGCATCCTGCTCCCCCGACGCCTGACGCGCTGATCTACCCTGGGGTCATGGACGACACCATGACCCTCGGCGACGCGCTCGCCGAACTCGCGGCACTCGAAGACCCGAAAATGCGCGCCGCGAACGAGAAGCGCGGCGATGACCACGGCATCAATCTGTCCAAGATGCGGGCGCTGGCCAAGAAGATCAAGACGAACCACGTCCTGGCCGGCCAGCTCTGGGAGACCGGCGAGACCGCACCGCGTCTGCTTGCGCTGCTCATCAGCAGACCCCGCGACTACACAGCAGACGAACTCGACGCGATGCTGCGCGAAGGGCACGCCCCGAAGGTCAACGACTGGTTCGTGAACTACATCGCCAAGAAGAGCCCGCGTGCTGAAGAGCTGCGTCTGAGGTGGTTCGGCGACGACGACCCGACGGTCGCCGCAGCAGCCTGGTCACTGACCGCCGAGCGGGTGGCGAAGAACCCTGATGGACTCGACCTTGAGCACCTGCTCGATCTCATCGAACGCGATATGAAAGATGCCCCGGCGCGGCCACAATGGACGATGAACGAGACGCTCGCACAGATCGGCATCCACAATCCCGCGCTGCGGGCACGGGCGTTGGCGATCGGCGACCGGCTGCAGGTGCTGGCCGACTACCCCACAGCGCCAGGGTGCACCTCGCCGTTCGCCCCGATCTGGATCAGAGAGATCGTCAGTCGCCGCGAAGCGACTCAGTGACCACCCGTCTCGAACCGCATCAGCTTATGCGTGCCGTCGCACCACGGCTTGATCGCTGAGGCACCGCAACGGCACAGGGCCACGGTACGACGAGGATTGTCGACCGTCGCGCCGTCGTCGCCGACGATCTCCACCGCGCCCCGCACCAGAAGCGGTCCATCAGCGCACGCGGTGATCTGCGGTGGCCGCTCAGACATCGACAGCCTTTCCATCGCGCAGTGAACTGCGTCCGGCGTTGAACGCCGCCAGAATGCTCTCCCCCGCACGGTCATCGAGCATGAGGCACGCCGCCGCGCCGAAGAAGATGTCGGGGATCAGGTCGGGCCGATCCTCACCGAGCGCGCCCGCGAGATCTCGCGCAGCGATCTGCTCGTGCACGGCGTCTGCTTCGACGTGCTCGTCGAAGTACTCCGTCACGTCGTCGCCGAAGCCGAGGCGGCGAAACCCGTCTCCGTACGAGCGGTTGGGCAGCGATGAGGTCATTTCGAAGGCCGCGAGGTGGCCGACGATGGCGCCGAGGAGGCGCCGATTGATGCCGAACATCGACATCGCGTTCTGCGAGGCGAGTTGCACCGCTGGGACGCGGTCGAGATACGTGCCGTAGGTAGAACTCAGACCGACACCACGCATCGTGCGAGCAAAGATCTCTGCGTGTGAGCGGTCCGGGCGCCCCGCTCCGTACTCATCCGACTGGATCTCGACGAGCGCGACCTTGGGCCGCCCCGACAGCCGAGGAATGGCCCAGGAGTGCGGATCCGCCTCGCGCAGCGTGTAGACACTGCGCTGGATCAGGAACTCGGCGGCCTGCTCAGGCGTGGCACGCTTGGCGATATAGCGCGCGAGCGAGGGTCCGGGCGTGGGCGCCGTCATCCGGAAGAGCTCTGCGGCGATCGCCTCGCCGTCGGCGGACGGAAGCTCCGGGACCACCGCATCGCGCCTCAGCTCCCGTTCGAACTCGCGCTCGATGGTGCGCCGCGCGCGCAGAAGGTCGGTGTTCCATTCCCACTCTGCATCGATCCATTCCAGTGAGCCGTAGGACCCGGCGTACATGAGGAAGAGTGAGATCTGGATGTCGTCATCCGTCGAGACGCTACCGGCGGTTGCGAGTGCGCGATCGGCGATCTCGAAGAAGTCATCGCCGACGGCCGACGATGGATCACCGAATTGCAGCACCTCGATCAGCGCTGCACTGAGCGGCCCACGCGCGAGCGCCGATGTGCCGGTTGCGACCGAGTCCTGGATGACAGTCATAGAGCCCCTCCGAGAGCGAGGACCCGACGGCGTCGGTGTCTGCCTGCGACTCTGCCACTCGCGCCCTTGTGGCGGACGGGGGTTGACGGCGTCCACTCGGACGAGTAGTCGCTGAGCGCCGTCGTCTTCGCGGGATCTCCCCGGCTCGCCGAGCTGCCGGAATGAGGGATGATCGAAGGACCATGATTTCTTCCTCGCGGCTCGATCCCGCAGACCTGCTCGATCCTGCCGCCGACGGTCGAGTCGACCCCGATGCTGTGTATCTGGCGTTCGTCGAATGGGCAGAGGCCAGCGGCATCCGGCTGTATCCGGCGCAGGACGAGGCCGTCATCGAGATCGTGTCGGGTCAGAACCTGATCCTTTCGACGCCCACCGGAACCGGTAAATCGCTCGTCGCAGTCGGCGCGCACTTCGCCGCACTCGCTGCAGGGCGTCGCAGCTACTACACCGCCCCGATCAAGGCGTTGGTGAGCGAGAAGTTCTTCGCCCTCGTCGACATCTTCGGCGCCGAGAACGTCGGCATGATCACCGGGGACTCGTCGGTGAACGCGGATGCGCCGATCATCTGCTGCACCGCCGAGATCCTCGCCAACCTCGCACTGCGGCAAGGACCTGAGGCCGAGGTCGGCCAGGTCGTCATGGATGAGTTCCACTTCTACGCCGATCCCGAACGCGGTTGGGCGTGGCAGGTGCCGCTGCTGACGCTGCCGCAGGCGCAGTTCATCCTGATGTCGGCGACGCTTGGCGATGTGACCGATCTGGCCGCTGATCTCACCCGCAGGACGTCACGCGAGACAGCCGTGGTGACGGGGGTCGAACGACCAGTGCCGTTGCACTTCTTCTATGAGCTGACGCCGATCCACGAGACAGTGGACGATCTGCTCGTCACGGGCCAGGCGCCGGTGTACATCGTGCACTTCTCGCAGGCCGCCGCCATGGAGCGCGCCCAAGCGCTTTCGAGCGCGAAAGTGGCCACTCGCGAGCAACGCGATCAGATCGCAGAACTCATAGGCGAGTTCCGGTTCACCACCGCGTTCGGAAAGACGCTGTCGAAGTTCTTACGGGCGGGGATCGGCGTGCACCACGCCGGGATGCTGCCGAAGTACCGCCGCCTCGTCGAGCAACTCGCACAGCGAGGCATGCTTCGCGTGATCTGCGGAACCGACACCCTCGGCGTCGGCATCAATGTCCCCATCCGCACGGTGCTCTTCACCGCGCTGACGAAGTTCGACGGCACGCGGATGCGACAGCTCAATGCCCGCGAGTTCCATCAGATCGCCGGGCGCGCGGGGCGAGCGGGGTTCGACACTGCAGGCACGGTCGTCGCCCAGGCGCCGGAGCATGAGAGCGAGAACGCCGCCGCGATCAAGAAGGCCGGCGACGATCCGAAGAAGAAGCGCAAGCTGATCCGCAAGAAGGCCCCCGACGGCTTCGTGTCGTGGGGAGAGCCCTCGTTCCGCAAACTCGTCGATGCCGAGCCGGAGACTCTCACCTCGCACATGCAGATCACCAGCGCGATGATGCTCAACGTCATCGGCAGAGGCGGTGACGTCTTCGGAAATATGCGCGCGTTGATATATGACAACCACGAGCCGCGTGTCAGACAGCGCGTCCTCGCTGTCAGAGCGCTGGGCATCTACCGGACGCTGCTCGAATCAGGGGTCGTGCAGCAGCACTTCGACGAGCTCAGTGGCCAGACGGAGATCCGCCTCACGGTCGATCTGCAGCCGAACTTCGCACTGAACCAACCGCTGTCTCCCTTTGCTCTTGCGGCGTTCGAACTGCTCGATCCCGAGTCAGCCGGATTCGCTCTGGACATGGTCTCCATCGTCGAATCAACCCTGGATGACCCTCGCGCGATCCTCAGCCAGCAGGAGTTCCTCGCACGCGGCGAAGCGGTCGCCGAGATGAAGCGCGAGGGAATCGAGTACGACGAGCGGATGGAGCTGCTCGAGCAGATCACGTATCCGAAACCGCTCGAAGAGCTTCTCGGCGCGGCGTTCGAGACTTTCAGCGCGGCGCAGCCGTGGATCAGGGACTTCGAGCTGCACCCCAAAGCGGTTGTCCGCGACATGTACGAGCGAGCTATGTCGTTCGGGGAATATGTCGCGTACTACAAGATCGCGCGGTCAGAGGGAGTGGTGCTTCGCTATCTGTCCGACGCGTATCGTGCGGCTTCGCAGACGATTCCCGAGGAGCTGAAGACCGAAGACCTCCGCGATCTCATCGAGTGGCTCGGCGAACTCGTACGCCAGGTCGACTCTTCGCTTCTGGATGAGTGGGAGGAGCTGCGGGCAGGAACCGATAACGGCATCGTCGACATTCGATCCCTGAGCCTGTCGAAGGGAGACGAGGAGCCGATCGTCCCGCCCGCTCCGAAGCGCCTCACATCGAACACTCGCGCCTTCCGGATCCTGGTACGCAACGAGATGTTCCGTCGGGTGCAGCTCGCCGCCCGCGAGGACGTCGACGCCCTGGCCGAGCTCGACTCCGCCTTCGGCGCTGAAGGCTGGGATGCTGCGCTCGATGCCTACTTCGCCGACCACGATGACATCCTCACGGGAGCGGATGCCCGAAGCTCCAAGCTTCTGCTTCTCACCGAGGGCGCGGCCGAATGGACCGTGCGCCAGATCATCGACGACCCAGCGGGAGACCACGACTGGGGCATATCGGCGACCGTCGATCTGGCGGCATCCGATGAGGCAGGCGAAGCTGTCGTGACCGTCACGGGTGTGGACCGGATGTAGCGGGCGCGGCGCTCACGCGCCGCCGCCGTCGCCACTTTGGGGGCCGGCAGCACGGATGTCGGACGCATTCCGTCGATTCGTCCGGCATCCGTCTTTTCGGCCCCCAGAGTGTCGCCGCGCTCGAGTCAGGCGACCTCAGTTCGCGCGCCGCGCGCGGCCGCGAGCTCCTGCCCGTACACGCGCGCCGACTTCTCGGCGTTGTCCTTGAACTCCTGCGCGACCTCGGCGAAGGCATCCATCGCCGGGTTCACACCGACCAGCGTGAACGGGCGCTGCACGACTCGCAGGTCAAGGCCCCAGACGTCCTCGAGCACACGGCGCAGCCATCCGGTCGAGTGGTCCCACCCCTCCTTGGGAGAGCCCTCGGAGTAGTTGCCGCCGAGCACGGTGACGAGGGTCGCGGGCTTGCCGTTGAGGGCAGTGCCGGTGGGGTCGATGCGCGGGTCGGTGTAGGCGAGGTCGAACCAGGTCTTGAAGTGCTGCGAGGGGCCGTAGTTGTACAGCGGAATCGCGAACAGCAGCGCGTCGGCGCCGATCAGCTCGTCGGCAAAGGTCGTCGCCAGGGCTCGCGCGTCGTTCTGCCGATCGGTGCGCTCGTCCGGCGCGACAAAACCGCCGGTGACGGCATCCGCCCACGCCGCCGCAGGCACGGGGTCGGCAGCGAGGTCGCGGCGAGTGACTGTCGAGTCGGGGTGAGAACCGGTCCACTCGGCCTCGACGAGGTCGGCGAGCGAGCGACTTGCGGAGGTGGCGGGAAGGATGCTGGCATCCAGCCGGAACAGAGACATTCGTGACCTTTCATTTACGTAGTCGCCACGTTTTTCGTAGCGCCTCCGGTTAAGGTAGCACGGTATGATGGGGTCATGGTCAATGCCGGGCAAACGCACAGCGTGTGTGACGCAGCCGTCACACTCGCCTTCAGCGTGCTCGGCAAACGCTGGAACGGCATGATCATCTCCACGCTCGGTGGCGGCCCCAGCACCTTCGTCGCGCTGCGGCGGGCTGTTCCGGGCATCAGCGACACGGTACTCTCCGACCGTCTCGCCGAACTCGCTCAGGTGGGTCTGATCGCGCGCACAGTCGATGCCGGCCCGCCGGTCACGGTGTCTTACGCGCTCACCGAGAGCGGCGAAGGGCTGCTGCCGATCCTCGGCCAGCTCGGCGAGTGGGCGTCGGCCAACCTCGAGGTGCGCGCGCACTGAACGTCCCCCGTCCGTCGACACTTCGGGGGATCAGATGACAGATGTCGGACCGATCAGAGGGATTCGTCCTGCATCCGCGCATCCGTCCCCCAAGGTGTAGTGGACGGGCGAGGTCACCAGGGGTTGGGCTTGTAGTCCTTCAAGAACACGCCGTACTGGTCGACGCCCGCCTCGCCCTGCACGATCGGGTCGTACACGCGCGCTGCGCCGTCGACGAGGTCGAGCGGCGCATGAAAGCCCTCTTCGGCGAGGCGCACCTTGGTGTGGTGCGGGCGCTCGTCGGTGATCCAACCGGTATCGACCGCGGTCATCAGGATGCCGTCGGTCTCCAGCATCTCCCCCGCACTCGTGCGGGTGAGCATGTTGAGGGCGGCCTTGGCCATGTTGGTGTGCGGATGCCCCGGGCCCTTGTATCGGCGCGAGAACTGCCCCTCCATGGCGGAGACGTTCACGACGTACTTGCGACGTGCGTCTGATGAGGCCATCGATGCCCGCAGCCGACTGATCAGCAGAAAAGGGGCGGTGGTGTTGGCCAGCTGCACCTCGAGCATCTCGAGCGGGTCGACCTGTTCGACCGACTGCACCCAACTGTTGACATGGTCGATGTCTGGCACGAGGCCGCCCGCGTCGATTGCCGAGCCGTCCGCATGCTTCGCCAGCGACGAGGAGCCCGGCGCCATTGCGAGGCGCGCGAGGTCTTCGGCCGTCAACGCCTGCCCACCCTGTTCGGCGACCGTGCCGCCGAGTGCGGCGACCGACAACAGCGGATTCGACGCGACAGACGCCTGCAGCGCCTGGGGGTGCGGATCGGCCGTGTGTCCGAACGTCTCCATCTCGGGCAACGGCCCGTCCGGCAGCGGCTGCATCTCCGCATCCGCCAGCAGCGAGTACGCACCCGGCGAGCGCCTGACGGTCTGCGCGGCGTTGTTGATGAGGATGTCGAGCGGTCCCTGTGCGGCGACCGAATCGGCGAGGGCGATCACCTGTGCCGGGTCGCGCAGGTCGATGCCGACGACGCGGAGGCGGTGCAGCCAATCGGCGGCATCCGGCAAGGACGAGAACCGGCGCACGGCATCGCGGGGAAAGCGCGTCGTGATGGTCGTATGCGCGCCGTCGCGAAGCAGGCGAAGCGCGATGTGCATGCCGATCTTCGCCCGTCCGCCCGTGAGGAGTGCCCGCTTCCCCCTGAGGTCGGTGCGCGCGTTGCGCTTGCCGTGACTGAAGTGTGCGCAGTCGGGGCAGAGCTGGTGATAAAAGGAATCGACGAGTGTGTACGGTTGCTTGCAGATGTAGCAGTTGCGGGGCTTGAGCAGCTCACCCGCGATCGGCGCATCCACTGTCGTCTTCAGATCGTGCCCGCGCGTCTCATCGTCGATGCGATCGGGAGCGCCGGTCGCAGTGTTCGCGACGACCGCCCTGTCTGCTTCGGCGATCGCGTCGCGGATCTCCTTGCGGCGCACACGCTTGACGGCCTTGAACATCGCCGCGGTCGCACGCCGGACGGCGACGTAGTCGGGATGCTGCTCGTTGATCTTGTCCATTGAAGCGAGCACCCGCAGCGTGGTGGCAAGATCTTCCGGATCGAGGCCGTCGCCGAGATCGGAGCTGTCAGACGAAGGCACATCGGTCATTGCGCCGATTTTACGCGAGCGCGCTGGGAGAACTCACCGCCGCACCGGTGAGCGGCTGCCCATCTGCCACATGCACCACGGTGAGGCGTATGAACGGATGAGGGAGGTCTCGAGCGATCAGCAGCGCCTCAACACGCTCTCGCACCGCCTGGGCAGTCTCAGCAGCGGGCGTGCCTGCTCCGACCCCGACCGCTATGTCGACGCGGGTCACACCGTCCGACGTGGTGACGACGACGCGCGTCGGGGCCGATGCCGGCCTCATCAGCTGCTCGGCTGCCGCTGTGACCGCGTTCGCCAGCATCGAGCCGGTACGATACAGCGCGAGCACTCCTGGCGTCGCGAGAGCTGCGGCTTCGATCTCTGTACCGAGGTCGTTCATCTGCCTGGCTCCCAGTCGGTGATGTCGTGCACAGCGATGTCGATTCCTGTGACGGCCAGTCGGGTGTGCCGCTCCAGTCGAGCGGCGACCTCGGCGCGCAGGCGTTCTGCCAGCTTTTCAATGGGTTCACCGAACGGCACGCTGACGTCGACCCGCACGCGGATCTCCGCATCTCGCGCTGTCACGTCGCCATCGAGCCGGCACCGACCGATGAGGATGCCGGGAAAGGCATTCTCCGCCGCACGGATGAGACCGCGCACCGCACCCTCCGTGATCGCGAGGTCAGCGTGGTCATCGGCGTCGGAGAGCGGTATACGCCGTCCGGAGCGCGCGTCCATCGTGATGCCACCGAGGATCGACTGAATCCACCCTGGTTCCGGCTCGGGCTCTGCTGCTTCGTCGCGCGCAATCAGCGCCGGCGTGAGCGAGCGCAGACGCTCCAGCGCATCGAGGGCGAGAACGCAGCCAGGAGAGCCGTCGATGGACGGATTCGCGGGTTGGCGGCCCGCATCGAGGTAATCGGTCAGCTCTTCGATCGTGTGACCGTCAAGGTCACTGGGGTCTAGTCCGCGGGGCGTTGCGTCGTCGTCGGTCATCGCCATTCCTCCATTCGCACGATGATGCGCTTTCTGGCTCGAGCGAGCAGCCCGCGCACTGTAGTCGTCGGCATTCCCAGTTCCGCGGCCATCTCCTCATAAGTGAGACCGCCGATCTCGCGCAGCACCCAGCACTGCCGCTGACTCTCGGGCAGTTCCGCGAGCGCCTCGTTCAACGCTTCGACGCCGGCCCTGGCCTCCACAGCATGTGCAGGAGTCGCGTTTTCCCGCGTCGGGTGGTCGATGTCGTCGATATCGACCTGCGGTCGCCGTGACCGCACACGATCCATCGCCTTGCGGCCCACGATCCGCATCAGCCAACTCTTCACCGCCGAGGGATCTTCCAGCTCGGTAAAGCGCTGCCACGCGGTGACGAACGCCTCCTGCACGACGTCATCAATGTCGGAAGTCGAGCCCAGCACGCGTCGCGCGTACGCCCTCATCATCGGTGAGTATCGCCGCACGAGCACCTCGAACGCGGCGATGTCCCCGTCGATCGCGCGACCGGCGACGAGGTGATCATCGGCGGCAGCGAGCCGAGCGTCCTTCGGGTCTTCAGCTGTCATCTTCGGTCGCCCCCCTTGGCGCACGACAGCCCCGGCCGTCC
>JBEBSN010000083.1:0-12582 GCA_040394295.1 Microbacterium sp. | reverse complement strand
GGACGTACACCGGCGAGCCGTAGCGCTCGAGCGCCTTCTCGACAGCGACGACAGCGCGGTCGACGCCTGCGCAGTAGCCACGAGGAGCAGCCAGCAGAATGCGCTTGTGTCCGTCGACCGGGTTATCCTGAAGCCGCTTCGCCCGTGAACGGGGGATGCGGGGAATGGGAAGGTGCACGGTGGCCTGGCTCACCCCTCCAGACTACCGTTGACCAGCGATGAAAGGCCTGGATGCACGTTCAGGCACCATGCACGGAAGGGACCCGATGACGGTCTTCGAAGCATCCACAGCGAAAGGTGAGGCTCCGCCTGCGGATGCCGTCGCCCCGCGTGACTCGACAGCGGATGCCCCCACCTCCGTCGCCCGACTCAACGGCACGATCCGAGATTTCATCGCCCGTTGGAACGTCGTCTGGGTCGAGGGCGAGATCACGTCGTGGAACGTGCGCGGGGGGAACGTCTTCGGGCGCCTGAAGGACACCGCATCCGACGCGCAGATCTCGATTCGCATCTGGTCGAGCGTGCGAGGGCGCATCCCGGCCGACCTCGCCATCGGCGACCACGTCGTGGCAGCCGTGAAAGCGGACTACTTCGTCAAGGCCGGTGACTTCAGCTTCACCGTCTCGTCGATGAAGCACGTCGGCCTCGGTGATCAGCTCGAACGCCTCGAGAAACTGCGGGTGCAGCTGCGCCAGGAGGGTCTGTTCGATCCGTCCCGCAAGCAGCGCCTGCCCTTCCTTCCGCACGTCTTCGGACTGATCACCGGCGAGCGATCCGATGCGGAGAAAGATGTGCACCGCAACGCCGAGCTGCGCTGGCCCCATGTGCGCTTTCGCACCGAGTACGCCGCCGTGCAGGGCGACCGCTGCGTACCTGAGACACTCGCCGCGCTCGCCAGGTTGGATGCCGACCCCGAGGTAGATGTCATCATCATCGCCCGCGGCGGCGGCGACCCGCAGACACTGCTCGGATTCAGCGATGAGCGTCTCGTGCGCGCGGTGGCGGCCGCGTCCACTCCCGTCGTCTCCGCCATCGGGCACGAGAACGACCATCCGCTCCTCGATGACGTCGCCGACCTTCGTGCCTCGACCCCGACGGATGCCGCCAAACGCGTCGTACCGGACGTCGGAGAGCAGCGCGCACTGATCGGGCAGCTGCGCGCACGCGCCACCTCACGTCTCACTCAACGCATCTCTCATGACATCGCCCAACTCGAACAGCTCCGCACGCGGCCCGTCTTGCGCTCACCCGACCCGATCATCTCGGGCCGCGCCCAAGAGTTGTGGTTGCTGGTATCGAGAGGCCGCGAGACGCTGACCCGTCGAATCGATGCCGCGGCCCGTGAGACCAGCGAGCTGCGTGCGTCGCTGCGTGCGCTCTCGCCGGCTGCCACGCTCGCCCGCGGCTATGCGATCGCACACCTCGACGGTGGCGTGATCCTGCGCGATGCCTCAGACGCACCCGCCGGAACGAAGATCACCGTCACCGTCGATCGCGGCTCACTCACCGCCCGCTCTGACGGTGAGATCGCCGAGGCTGAGTGATCAGCGCCGGCGGCGTAGGATGGAGGGCGTGACCGCGTCGACTGACACCCCCGTTGAGAATCTGTCGTTCGAGGCCGCGCGCGACCAGCTCGTCAAGGTCGTCGCTGAGCTCGAACAGGGTGCTCCGACGCTTGAGCACTCGCTCGCGCTCTGGGAACGCGGTGAAGCTCTCGCGGCCCGTTGTGAGGAGTGGCTGCTCGGCGCGAAGCGCCGCCTCGAGCAAGCTCGACCCACAGCATCCGATGAGGACGATTCGTGAGCAAAGACGCTCCCATCGTCGCTGAGCTCGGTCGGCCTGAGACGCCTGAAGAGACCGCAGCGCGCAAGGCGGAGTTCAGCAAGAACTACCGGGCGAGCCAGACATTCCGCAACCTCATCGCCGCGCTGATCGTCACCGTGGCCGTCGTCGCGATCGTCATCCTCGGGGTGCCGCGCGGTGAGCGCGCCTCCGAGCCGAACATCGATCTGACCGGTATCGCCGCCGACGTCGAATCGACCATGGACAGCCCAGTTCTCGTGCCCGAGCTCGACGAGTTCTGGCGCGTGAACGCTGCAAGGCTCGAGGGCGGTGCGACGTCGGTGTGGAAGGTCACCCTGGCCCCCGCAGCCGAAGACCAGCGCGGCTTCATCAATGTCTCGCAGGCGTTCGACGCCGACGCACGCTGGGCACCACAGGTGCTGGGAGGTTTCGCGGCGACCGACACGCTCCGCCTCGAAGGACGCGATTGGGATGTCTACGAACTCCCCGAGCAGACCGAGAACAACGTCACCTACGCGCTCGGCACGCAGGCGGGTGACGACTACGTCCTGCTGTACGGCGCGCGTTCAGCAGACTCGACGGCGAAGCTCGCCGAATCCCTGATCCCGCAGCTAGAAGAGATTGACGAGGCACGATGAGCGCTATCAGTCCGACCGAAGCGTGGCAGGAGATGCTGGACGGCAACCGCCGGTTCGTCGCAGGTGAGCCGCGGCATCCCAACCAGGATGTCGAACGACGCCACGATCTTGCACACCAGCAGAACCCCGTCGCTACGCTGTTCGGCTGCTCGGACTCGCGCCTCGCGGCCGAGATCATCTTCGACAAAGGCCTCGGCGACCTGTTCGTGGTGCGCAATGCCGGCCAGGTGATCGGCGAATCGATCGTCGGCAGTCTCGAGTACGCCGTCGAGATCCTGAAAGTGCCGCTGATCGTGGTGCTCGCGCATGACGAATGCGGGGCCGTGGCCGCAGCCATCGACGGCACCGCGATCGACGCAGCACCGCTTCCTCCGCACATCTGGAAGCTGATCGCTCCGATCATCCCGGCCGCTCGCAAGGTGCTCGCCGCGAACGGCGGCACCTCCCCCGCTGACATCGATGCGGAACTCGTCGGACGTGAGCACCTGCGCAACACCGTCGCGAACCTGCTGCAGTCGTCCGAGCTGATCAGCGCAGCCGTCACCGAAGGCCGCTTGGGCATCGTGGGCGCCAATTACCGTCTTGCCGAGGGCACGGCCGTGCCCGTCATCACCGTCGGAATCGACGACACGGGGTCAGCAGCTGTCCCCGCAATCCAGGAGGGATCGAAGTGACTGATACCGAGTACCGCATCGAGCACGACACGATGGGCGAGGTTCGCGTGCCCGTGAACGCGCTCTACGGTGCGCAGACGCAGCGCGCCGTGGAGAATTTCCCGATCTCGGGCAGTGGGCTGGAATCGACGCAGATCGCCGCCCTCGCCCGCATCAAGAAGGCTGCCGCCCTCGCCAACAAACAGCTCGGTACCCTCGACGGCGCCATCGCAGACGCGATCGCTGCGGCTGCCGATCAGGTCGCCTCGGGTGCGCATGACGGCGAGTTCCCCGTCGACACGTACCAGACCGGATCCGGCACATCCTCGAACATGAACATGAACGAGGTGCTCGCCACCCTGGCGACCGGCATCCTCGGCTCTGCCGTGCACCCGAACGACCACGTGAACGCCTCGCAGTCGTCAAACGATGTCTTTCCGACCTCGGTGCACATCGCTGTGACGCAGGCCCTCATCGACACCCTGATCCCCTCGCTCGACCACCTCGCCGTGGCCCTCGAGGCCAAGCAGGAGCTGTGGAAAGATGCCGTCAAGTCGGGCCGCACGCATCTCATGGACGCCACCCCCGTCACTCTCGGCCAGGAGTTCGGCGGCTACGCACGCCAGATCCGACTCGGCATCGAGCGAGTGCAGTCCGCTCTCCCCCGGGTCGCAGAGGTCCCGCTGGGCGGCACCGCCACTGGCACCGGCATCAATACGCCGCTCGGCTTCCCGCAGAAGGTCATCGCCCTGCTCGCGGAGGAGACCGAACTGCCCATCACAGAGGCCAAGGACCACTTCGAAGCGCAGGCCAACCGTGACGGTCTGGTCGAAGCTTCCGGAGCCCTTCGCACGATCGCGGTCTCGCTGACGAAGATCAACAACGACTTGCGTTGGATGGGCTCGGGCCCCAACACCGGCCTCGGCGAACTGCACATCCCCGACCTGCAGCCCGGCTCATCGATCATGCCCGGCAAGGTCAACCCGGTCGTGCCCGAGGCTGTGCTCATGGTCTGCGCGCGCGTGATCGGCAACGACGCGACCGTCGCATGGGCGGGAGCATCCGGTTCGTTCGAACTGAACGTCGCCATCCCGGTCATGGGCACGGCGCTGCTCGAATCGATCCGTCTGCTCTCGAACGCCTCGCGCGTGCTCGCTGACAAAACCGTCGACGGACTCGTCGCGAACACCGAGCGCGCAGCGGCCTTTGCCGGCATGAGCCCTTCGATCGTCACGCCGTTGAACAAGCTGATCGGCTATGAAGCCGCAGCGAAGATCGCCAAGCACGCTGTCGCCGAGGGCATCACGGTGCGCGATGCGGTCATCGCCCTTGGCTACGTCGAACGTGGCGAGCTGACCGAGGCGCAGCTCGACGAGAAGCTCGACCTGCTGAGTATGACGCACCCCGGTTGATCTTCCGCGCACCCGCGAGCGACACTTCGGGGGACGCGTGCACGAATGTCGGACGATTCTTGGGAATCGGTCCGACATTCGTGTTTTCGGCCCCCGTTCTGTCGCGCGCGACGGGCGACGCGGCGACGGGTGGCTCAGGGAGCCAGGGGCTCGATGCGGAAACGCACCAGCACCGCCAGAGTGTCATCGTCGACGGTGAAGTTCTCATCGTTCATCGCGGCGCGAAAGTCAGCGCCGTGCCAGAACTCCTCGTGGCCGATGCGCCAGTCCGCCACGGTGGCGAAGCCCTCACCCTCGGCGATCGCGTGCTCCAGATCGACGTCTGCAAGCCGCACCACACGTACCTCGACGATCTCCTCGATACACACCGGCTCGCCGGCGGAATCGATCACGACCGCGCGGTCTCCGACCTGCGGCAGCGGCTCCTCATCGATCTCATAATCGACCACGAGAGACGTCGTCGATGTCTTCTCGCCGGCGCGGATCGCGGCGACGAGCCGGTCGCGCAGCGGCCCAGGGAACGCATACTCGGACACGGGCAGGCCGGTGATATCCGTCATCTGTCCACACTATCCGCCTGCACAGGATGCCGTATGGGCGGCTTCCCCACGAAAAGCGGGTTCGCGATGCACAGCGGTCCACCGCGTCGTCGAAGGTTGAGTCATGTTCGACCCAGCCGTACTCATCTCCCGCTTCGGCGGAATCACTCGCGGAGTCCAGCTTCAGCGCTTCGGCATCACACGACATCGTTTGGCGGCTGCGGTCAGCGCCGGGAAGATCCAACGCGTGCGCCCCGGCACCTTCGCCTCCTCAGACGCCAATCCCTCTGAGCTCGCTGCAGTCCAGCACGGCGGAGCCCTCACGTGTTCGTCTGCGTTACGACGCTACGGCGTGTGGGTCGTCTCCGCCGAGGAAGACCCCCATGTCTGGGTCGGTAGGCGCGGACGCGTACTCCCCCATCCCGATTGCTCATGCGTGAGCCACTACTTCCGAGGATTACCGCCGCTCGGCCGCGCCAGTGTGGAAGATGCGCTGCTTCATCTGTATCGCTGCGAAGGGGCCGAGTCGTTCTTCGCCTCCTTCGAATCTGCATGGCAGCTCAGACTGCTGTCCTCGCGCGCGCGCTCCCGCGTACGCGAGGCCCTGCCCGCATCCGTTCGTTGGCTCGTCGACTTCGCACGCCCTGACTCCGAGAGCGGACTCGAGTCACTGCTGCGACTCAGGCTGCATCTGATCGGAATCACTGTGGAGAGCCAGGTCGTCATCTCCACCGTCGGGCGCGTGGATTTCGTCGCAGGCGGCCGGTTGATCATCGAAGTGGACGGCAGAGAGAACCACGATCGCCCTGCGATGCGCCACAAAGACCTGACGAGGGATGCCGCAGCATCCGCCCTCGGTTACGAGACGTTGCGCTTCGACTACGCACAGGTCATCCACGACTGGCCTGCCGTCCAGTCCGCCATCGTGGCCGCGCTCGCGCGGCTTCATGACGACGCCTGAGCGACAATCTGGGGGCCGAGACGACGGATGTCGGACGAAAACCCCCGAAACGTCCGACATCCGTGCAATCGACCCCCAAAGTGTCAGAGGGCCTGAGCTCGCCCTAGCTGAGCTCACCGCCCTCCAGCAGTTCCGTCACCAGTGCGGCGATCGCCGATCGCTCCGAGCGCATCAGCGTCACGTGGGCGAACAGGTCATGCCCCTTGAGCGTCTCGATGACCGAGGCGATGCCGTCGTGGCGTCCGACGCGCAGGTTGTCGCGCTGGCCGACGTCGTGCGTGAGCACGACCCGCGAGTTCTGGCCCATCCGACTCAGCACCGTCAGCAGAACGTTGCGCTCGAGCGACTGCGCCTCATCGACGATCACGAACGCGTCATGCAGCGAGCGCCCACGGATGTGGGTGAGCGGAAGCACTTCGAGGATGCCCCGCTCCACCACCTCGTCCATGACATTGCCTGACACGACCGAGCCGAGCGTGTCGAACACCGCCTGCCCCCACGGGCCCATCTTCTCGTTCTGGTCGCCCGGAAGATACCCCAACTCCTGCCCTCCGACGGCGAACAGCGGGCGGAAGACGATGATCTTCTTCTGCTGCTGCCGCTCCAGGACCGCTTCCAGACCCGCGCATAGCGCGAGCGCCGACTTCCCCGTGCCTGCGCGCCCACCGAGCGAGACGATCCCGACGTCGGGATCGGTCAGAAGGTCGATCGCGATGCGCTGCTCTGCCGACCGGCCGTGCATGCCGAACAGGTCGCGATCGCCGCGCACCAGCTTGTACTCGCCGTCGCCGGTCATGCGCCCGAGTGCCGACCCTCGCTCAGAGTGGATGATCAAGCCGGTGTTGACGGGTAGCCCGCGGGCGTCCTCGCTGATGCCGACCTCACTCTCGTAGAGGTCGCTGATGTCATCTCCCGACAGGTCAAGTGTCGCGATGCCGGTCCAACCAGAATCCACCGCCTGCTCAGCGAGGTACTCCTCCGCCTGTAAACCGAGGGATGCAGCTTTGACTCGCATCGGCAGATCTTTGGAGACGATCGTGACGTCTTGTCCGTCATCTGCGAGATGCATGGCGACCGAAAGGATACGGCTGTCGTTGTCGCCGAGGCGAATACCGCTGGGAAGCACCGAGCCGTCGGTGTTGTTCAACTCGACTCGGAGCGTGCCGCCTTCGCCTATGGGCACCGGGAAGTCGAGCCTGCCGTGTTCGACGCGCAGTTCGTCAAGGTGCCTGAGCGCCTGACGTGCGAAATAGCCGATCTCAGGATCGTGCCTTTTGCCCTCGAGCTCAGTGATCACGACGACGGGAAGAACGATCGAGTGCTCCGCGAAGCGGAAGAACGCCTGCGGATCGCTCAGAAGCACCGATGTGTCGAGCACGTAGGTGCGGAGGTCTTGGTCCGGCTTCCCAGAGGACGCCTTACGCGAGACCTGACGGGTGGACTGCTGTGCTGTACGTGTGGTCACGACCCACTCCCGACCCGGGATGCTTCCCGGCTATGCCTCGAGTCGACCAGGGCCACGAGTCGCGATCCAGAAGGCCGACCCGACCGGGCACCGTGCCCGATGACTTGAAGGTACGACTTCGAATGCGCCATCGCGCGAGGACACGCCCACAGGGTGTGTGAACTTCTGATTAACGAGGATCAGACCCCGATGGTGCCGATGGCGTCGTCGAGAAGCTGAAGGGTCTCGGTGCTCGTTCCTGCGTGGGCGGAGACGCGCACGGTCGATCCGCGCGTGGTGGCGACGATGCCTGCGTTCGTGAGCGCCGCAGAGAGCGCTGCAGGCTCGTGCGGCGCAAGTGCCACGATGCCTGCACGCCGATTCCGTTCGCGCGGTGTGAGCACAGGAATGCCGTGACGATCGGCGATTTCGAAGATTCGATCGACGTGGGCGCTGATCGCCTCATCGATGGCCGCGACGCCCGCGTCGCGCACGTCGCGAAGTCCCACCGCGAGACGGGCGACGGCGAGCTGATCGTGGTGATTGACCGAGTAGGCACGCGCGGATGCCGTGGGCGCGGGCAACTCG
This sequence comes from Microbacterium sp., assembly GCA_040394295.1. Taxonomy (GTDB): domain Bacteria; phylum Actinomycetota; class Actinomycetes; order Actinomycetales; family Microbacteriaceae; genus Microbacterium. The sequence continues at coordinate 4,544 of JBEBSN010000083.1, read as the reverse complement.
TCGACAGGAAGGCCGCCATCGACTCCGGCGAACCCGGAGAGAACCGGAGCGATGCGCTCGCGCGCGTTCGCCGAGAACGAGGTGAACCCGGTGCCCCTTGCCGCGCGCAACCATTTGTAGCCGTGACCGGCCACGACGTCGGCGGCCGAGTAATCATCATCGACCACGCCGAACGATTGCACGGCATCGACGATCAGCAGGCGGTCCGGGCCGATGACCTCGCGCAGCGCCGCGAGATCGACGCGGTAGCCAGTGCGGAAGTCGACGTGGCTCACCGCGACCGCGGTCACGTCGTCGTCCAGGGCTTCGGCGACGGATTCCGGGGTCACGAACGTGTGCTCCGGTTCGATCCAGCGCGCGCTCAACTCGCCCGCGAACGCCTGTGACGCACGCTCGAGCGACAGGCTGATGCTGGGGAACTCGGCCGTCGAGGCGATCACGGTTCCTTTGAGGCCGTAGAACGCGTGCATGAGCCCGTACGTTGCTGACGGCTGGAGTGTGACCTCGTCGTCCTTCGCGCCGAGCAGTTCGGCTGCGATTTCACGTGCTTCCGAGAAGCGCTCGTCCACCAGGGCGAGAGACGATGGCCGACCGCTGCCGAGCAGGTCGGCATCAGCGAAGACCTCGGCGCGGATGCTCGGTGAGATCGGCCCGAAAGCGGCCCAGTTCAGGTACCCGGGGTCGCCATCGAAGGTTTCGAGGTAATCATCGAAAGTGCTCACGCTGTGATTCTCCCATGCATCTGCATGAAACACTTTCTCAGGTGCTTGCGCAGGCGGTATCGTCAGCGCCCGAACCGCCGATCCCGGTCGGCGTAGTCGCGGATCGCGCGGAGGAAATCGACCTCACGGAGGTCTGGACCCAGCGCCTCCACGAAGTAAAACTCGCTGTGCGCGCTCTGCCACAGCAGGAAGTCACTGAGGCGCTGCTCGCCGCTGGTGCGGATCACCAGATCCGGATCAGGCTGGCCACCCGTGTAGAGGTGCTCGCCGATCATCTCGGGAGTCAGATGTGCGGCGAGGTCCTCCATCGTGCCGCCGGAGGCATGGTGCTCGGCGATTATCGATCGCACCGCATCGACGATCTCGTGACGTCCGCCGTATCCGACTGCGAGGTTCACGTGCAGTCCGGTGTGACCGTCGGTGCGCTCCTGTGCATCGCGCAGCACGCGGGCGAGCTCGTCGGGAAGGATGTCTGAGCGCCCGACATGCTTGACCCTCCATTCGGGCTCCTGTGACAGCGCTTCGGCCAGCTCGGCGATGATCTCGATGAGATCGGCGATCTCCTTCGAATCCCGCTTTCGCAGATTGTCGCTGGAGAGCAGATAGAGCGAGACGACCTGCACACCGATGTCGTCGCACCAGCCGAGGAACTCCCTCATCTTGGCGGCACCGGCACGGTGTCCGTCAGCCGGCGATTCGAGCCCCAGTTGGCGAGCCCACCGGCGGTTGCCGTCAATCATCATCGCCACGTGATGGGGCACCGATGCCGAATCGAGCTGTCGCCGTAGGCGGCTGCCGTACAGCCGGTACAGCAGTCCCCGACCTTCGCTCACACGTGCATCCACGTGCCTACGCTACCGCGCCGACATCGAATCACCGGTGCGAGGACGCTGTGGATCCGCATTGTGTACGCATGACGGCATGGGCGGCGCCTTAGAGTGAGCGTGTGAGCACTCCCGAAACCAACGCCACGCCCGTGCCCAAACTTCCGCTGTTGAAAGCGGCGACCGCGGACGCCGAGGTCGAGATCAGGCCGACCTGGCGCGGATGGCTGCACGCCGGCACGTTCCCTGTGGCGATCGCCGCCGGAATCGTGCTGATCGTCCTCGCTGAGGGCGCCCCAGCGAAGTGGGCAGCGGCGGTCTTCATGGCCAGCTCGCTGCTGCTGTTCGGCAACTCCGCGCTTTACCACCGCATCGACTGGGCGCCGAAGACCAAACTCATCCTCAAGCGCATCGATCACGCCAACATCCTCCTGCTGATCGCCGGCACCTACACGCCACTCGCCGTGAACGCTCTCGTTCCGGACAAGGGCACGCTGCTGCTCGTTCTCGTCTGGAGCGGCGCACTCGCCGGCATCCTGTTCCGCGTGTTCTGGATCAACGCCCCGCGCTGGCTCTACGTCGCGCTCTATCTCGTGCTCGGCTGGGCGGCCCTGATGTACATGGTCGATCTGATGAATGCCAACGTCGCGATGATGGTTCTCGTCTGCGTCGGCGGCCTTCTCTACACCGGTGGCGCCATCGTCTACGCGATGAAGAAGCCGAATCCCTGGCCTGGCCATTTCGGATTCCACGAGATCTTCCATCTCTGCACCGTGCTGGCCTTCCTCTGCCACTGGACCGCGTGTCTGCTGATCTCGATCGCACCGCACGCGCCTTCTCTCGGCCTGCCCGGCTGAGGACACCCACCTGCTGAGTATCTGACGAACGGAGATCCCCATGGCTGATGTCGAGAGTTTTGCTCTGGATCACACCGCCGTACATGCCCCCTATATCCGCCGCATTGCGGTGGAGCACGGTCCCCGGGGCGACGCGATCTCGAACTTCGACGTGCGCTTCGTGCAGCCCAACGAGGGCGAGATCCCGACCGCTGGCCTGCATACGATCGAACACCTTCTCGCCAGCGTGCTGCGCGATCACCTCGACGGAGTGATCGACATCTCGCCGTTCGGCTGCCGGACGGGTTTCCACCTGATCGTGTGGGGTGAGCCGAGCGTTGCCGCTGTGACCGAGGCTGTTCGCACGGCGCTGCGGTTCATCGCTGAAGAAGCCCAGTGGGACGACGTGCCCGGTGTCGATGCGATCAGCTGCGGCAACTACCGCGACCACAGCCTGCACAGTGCGCGCGAGTGGTCCACACGCATTCTCGCGCAAGGCATCAGCCTCGACGCCTTCGAGCGCGTGGGAGTGTGATGTTCGACGAACTCCAAGGCCGCGTCGTCTTGGTCACTGGTGGCGCGAGCGGCATCGGTGCGGGCATCGTCGAGGCGTTTCTCCGAGAAGGCGCCACGGTCATCAGCGCCGATCTGAGCCTCGACGAAGGGCTGCGGCCTGCACGAGCGGACGAATGGACGATCCGGCTGGACGTGAGCGACGAGAACGCCGTGGAGGACGCGCTGGATGCCGTGACCACGACGATCGGCCTCATCGACGTCGTCGTCACCGCAGCCGGAACCTCGACGATGGGTTACGCCACGGCGACGACCGGCGCAGACTGGGACCGCAATCTCGACGTCAACGCGAAGGGATCGTTCTTCGTGGCGAAAGGCGTGGCCAGCAGACTCGTGGATGCAGCCAAGCCTGGACGCATCATCTTCATCTCATCGCAGGCGGGGAAGAACGGCTACCGCGGCATGACCGCGTATGTCGCCTCCAAACACGCCGTACTCGGCGTGACCAAGACGATGGCAGTAGAGCTCGCCGCACGCGGTATCACGGTGAATGCGATCTGCCCCGGCATCATCGAAACCCCGATGAAGCACCGCGAACGCGTCGAGGGCGGAGCGATACGCGCAATGACCGCCGAGCAGGTCGCCGAGGAAGACCGCTCCCAGGTGCCGATGGGACGCACGGGCACGACGGAAGACGTCTCGGGCGTTGCGTTGTTCCTCGCCAGCGACCTCGCCGGCTACATGACAGGTCAGGGACTCAACGTCACAGGCGGCATGACGATGCACTGACGCCGATCGGCTCAGCGAGCGGGCGGTGGGCTCTGTCCGTCGGCGTCGCCATCGGTGATGTCCGACTCGGCGGATGCCGCGGCATCCGCATCGCGCGCATTCTCGAGCGCGGCCTCTTCAGCGTCGAGCTCGTCGCGCACCTCTTCGCGATAACGCACGCGTCGAATACGCCGGTTCATATCCCAGATGAGCAGCACGACGGCGATCACGACGATCACGATCACGGCGAAGCCCAGCGGCCCCGGTGTGACCGAATTGGGGTCGACGGTCATCGACGGCGTCGGAATCGGAGTCTCTGTCCCGAACAGCACGAGCATGTGTCCGCCTTTCCTGCGCAGGTCGCATAACCTGGAGATACCAGCCTAACGACCGAAAGCACCACCCCGTGACGACAGCAGCCGAGCTCGACGAACGATACGGGCGCGCCCGCAGGATGCGCACGCCCTGGGTGTGGGTCATCGGCGGCGCGATAGCACTGATCGTCGTGATCATCGCCGGATGGATGACCGTTTCGCAGTCGATGAACGCGGTGAAGGCCGATGACCTGGGCTTCGAAGTGGTGGATGCGCACAGCGTCACGGTGGATTTCCAGATCAGTGGCAGGCAGGGAACCGCCGTCGTCTGCGCGGTCGAAGCACTGGATGAGGAGTTCGGCGTCGTCGGTTGGAAGATCGTCGAGATCCCGGCCGGAGACAGTCATCTTCAGCAGCTGAGTGCCACCATTCCCACCGTCGCAGCCGCCACCACAGGTTTGGTGAACACCTGCTGGGTCGCATAGAATCATCACCACAAGCGACGCCCCGGCCAGACTGCCGGGGCGTCTTGGCATATCCCCACCGCCCTGAAGGGCATTCGACTAA
>JBEBSN010000082.1:0-13251 GCA_040394295.1 Microbacterium sp. | reverse complement strand
CGGATGCAGAGACCTTCGCCCAGCCGGTCACTGAGCCTGCCGAAGAGGCCGACCCCGCCGACGCGACCGACCCTTCGACAAGCTCAGGGAACGGCAGCCAGGACTCAGGGAGCGGCAGCAGCCACGGCGACAGCCCTGAAGAAGACGCGCGGCCCTTGCCCGGCATCGACGGGCTCGCCGCGATGGCGAGCCTCTTCGCTCCGTCGTCGCCGTCCACGCCTGCCGAAGATGTCGATGAGCCTCACCACGAGGGCGACGAATCGGCACACGAAGATCTCGACGCCACGCGAGTGATCGACACCGTTCCGGTCACCACTCACGACGCAGATGGCGCTGCAGACTCAGAGCACAACGCACCCGAGCACGAGCACGACAGCGATGCCGAGAGCGCCGCGCCCGAGTCAGCGCACGAGCACCGCTGACATCACACCGGTCGCGGCCGGATGACAGGACGCTTGCGCCCGGACTGAACCGGAATCGGCGCGGTGCCGGCGATCTCTTCGACGTCAGCGAGCTCCTCCGAGACATCCAGCCTCAGCGCCTGGGTCAGGGCGAGTCCGTGCCGTGTCGTGAAGACGAGCCGTTGAAAATCTTCGTCACCGTCGAGATCGATCACGACACCAGGTCGACGTCGTCGGATCAGCACGAAGTCGGTCGTCGCCGAAGCCTTCCAGGTACCGGCAGCGACGATGCCGGGAATGTGGGTTCCAGGGCTCGGCACGCCGCGAATCCATGTCCACGCGTCGTCGGTGAGCTGCACTTTGGTGATCGTCTCGCGGGCGATGCGCAGATTTTCGCGATGGAATGCGGTCGCACGCTCAAGCGGAGACAGCACAACCTCGAGCTGCGTCTGATCCAAGAGCAACGTCACCATGCATCCAGTCTGCCAGCGCGGCGCGCGAAACTGTCTGCGACTTCCTCACAGTGCCGCAACGATCATGTTGTACGGTTTCGCAGGTCCCACCTGCGGTGGGCGTCGAGCGCTCAGTCGCTGGTGGCAGATGCCGCAGCCCGCGCTGCCGCAGGGAGCGCCGCTTCGATGCGGCTGAGTGCCGCGTCGTCGTGTGCGGCGGTGAGGAACCAGGCCTCGAACACGCTGGGAGGCAGAGCGACACCCTGCTCACGCATCGAGTGGAAGAACGGCGGATACCGGAACGCCTCCTGTGCCAACGCCTCGGCATAGTTGCGCGGAGCTTCGGCTGCGAAGACGACCCCGAAGAGGTTGCCGGCCCTCGGCACCGCGTGCACGACGCCCGCCTCGGTGAGGGCACGATCGAGAGCGGAGGCGATACGTGCGGCCGCGGCGTCCACCCTGGCGTAGATCTTCGGCGTCGCGCGCAACAGCGTCGCAAGGCCTGCGGCCACCGACAGAGGATTGCCCGACAGCGTGCCCGCCTGGTAGACGGGGCCGGTCGGCGCGAGCATGTCCATGATGTCGGCGCGACCGCCAAGAGCTGCAAGCGGCATTCCGCCGCCCACGACCTTCCCGAACGTGATGATGTCGGGCATGTACACCTCGCCGGTCGACACCTGCAGCGCCCAGAAGCCCGCGTGGTGCACGCGGAACCCGGTGAGCACCTCGTCGAGGATCATCAGGGCGCCGTGCGCATGCGCCGTATCTGCGATGAAGCGGTTGAAGCCGGGGTCGGGCGCGACGACTCCCATGTTCGCCGCGGCCGCTTCGACGATGACCGCAGCGATACGGTCGCCGTGCTCGGCGAAGACGGCCTCCAGCGCAGCGCGATCGTTGTAGGCGATCACGAGTGTCTGTGCGGCAATGGGCGCTGGGACGCCGGCGGAGCCGGGAAGGGCGAGTGTGGCGACTCCTGAGCCCGCCTCGGCGAGAAGGCCGTCGGAGTGGCCGTGATAGTGGCCCGCAAACTTCACCAGGAGGTCGCGACCGGTCGCACCGCGTGCGAGGCGGATCGCTGTCATCGTGGCCTCTGTGCCGGTCGAGACGAGGCGCACCCGCTCGACGGGAGCGAGATCGCCGACGCGGACCCGCTCAGAGATCTGCTTGGCGAGCTGCACTTCGCCCGCTGTGGGCGCACCGAAGGAGAGACCTTGAGTCGCGGCCTCCTGCACGGCGGCAACGACGTCCGGATGCGCGTGACCGAGCAGAGCTGGGCCCCACGAGGCGACGAGGTCGATGTACTCGACACCTGCGGCGTCGGTGACGGTGGCGCCCTTGGCGGATGCCAGGAATCGAGGCGAACCGCCCACCGAACCGTAGGCACGCACCGGGGAGTTGACACCACCCGGCGTCACCGCGCGTGCGGCGGAGAACAGCTCATCGTTGCGGTCGGTCATGTCGCCTCCTTGGTAGTGAGTCCCGCTCTGCGGACCGTGCCCGCGACGACGGGCAGATTCATGCAAGGTCAGCAGATCGGGACGAGCTCCGCTGATCGTGTCATGCTCAGCGCTCGCGGATCCAGTGCGCAGCTTCCGTCGCCCAATAGGTGAGCACCGTGTCGGCGCCCGCCCTGCGGATGGAGAGCAGCGATTCGAGCACGGCGGCTTTGCGATCGATCCAACCGTTCGCAGCCGCTGCTTCGATCATCGCGTACTCGCCGGAGATCTGGTACGCCCACACAGGTATCCGTACCGCGTCTCGCACTTCGCGCAGCACGTCGAGGAATCCCATCGCGGGCTTCACCATCACCACGTCAGCGCCTTCGGCCTCGTCGAGGAGCGCTTCGCGCAGCCCTTCGCGGCGATTACCCGGATCGAGCTGGTACGTGCGGCGATCTCCTTGAAGCTGCGAGTCGACCGCCTCGCGGAACGGTCCGTAGAACGCGCTGGCGTACTTCGCGGCGTAGCCGAGCAGAAGCGTATCTGTGAAACCTTCGGCATCCAGCCCGCGGCGGATCGCTGCGACCTGGCCATCCATCATTCCGGACAGCCCGAGCAGGTGCGAGCCGGCACGCGCCTGCGCGAGAGCCATCGCGACGTAGCGCTCCAGCGTGGCGTCGTTGTCGACCGACACGTCGTCAGGGTCAGTGGTTGAGCGAGTCAGCACGCCGCAGTGGCCGTGATCGGTGAATTCGTCCAGACACAGATCGGTCTGCACGACCAGAGTATCGCCGACTTCTTCGACGAGCGCCGCTGTCGCGACGTTCAGAATGCCCTCGGGATCGTCGGCACCAGAGCCGATGGCGTCGCGAACCGCCGGCACCCCGAACAGCATCACACCGCCGAGACCCGCCTCGGCTGCGGACACTGCCGCGCGGCGCAGCGAGTCCAGCGAGTGCTGAGACACTCCAGGCATCGAGCTGATCGGAACCGCTTCCGAGATGCCTTCGCGAACGAACATCGGCAGCACCAGATGACGAGGCTCCAGCGAGGTCTCGCGCACGATCTGCCTCACCGGCTGCGACTGCCGAAGCCGGCGCGGACGGATCTCGGGGAACTCGCTCACGGTGCGAACTCGTCTACGGCGTGCGGCAGCGTGAACTGGGAGACAGCGTCGATGAGGGCATCGACTGTCTGCCTGTCGGCAACGACCGTTATCGGTAGGCCGGCCTTGCGCGCGTCTTTCGCCGTGCGAGGCCCGATCGCTGCGAGCAGTGTGTCATCGGGGATGTCGGGGAATTGCTCGCGCACCTGCTGGGCCACCGAGCCACTGGTGATCAGGATCGCATTGATGCGCCCGCTGTCGACATCGCGCCGGATGCGGTCGGTCACCGGCACACCGACTGTGCGGTAGGCGACGATGCTCGACACGTCGTGGCCGGCCTTGATGAGCGATCGTGTCAACACCGGCTTGGCGATTTCGCTGCGAAGCGTGAGGATGCTGCGCGGTTCGGGCTCGAGCGCGATGAGCTGCTCTGCCATCCCCTGAGCGGAGTTGTCCTTCTCGGGCACGAGCGTGACGGTGTAGCCCACAGCCTCAAGGGCCGCCGCAGTCGTCTCGCCGACAGCGGCGATCTTTGTCGACTTCGGAATGACGGCGCGGTGGGCGAAGAGCACATCCACCGTCGTGGCACTCGTGATCGTGAGCCAGTCGAACTCGCCGGCAGCGAGCTTCGCGAGCGCATCGTCGAGAGCCGCCTGGTCTGTGGTCGGGCCGAAGTTGATCAGCGGCGCGACGACGGGAACGGCGCCCTGCGAACGCAGGCTCGCCGCGACACCGTCGCCCCAGGGCCCGCCACGGGGAACGAGGACGCGCCAGCCGGTCAACGGCTTTTCATGATTCATTTCGGGTGTTGTGGTCATAAGAGCTGCTCTCGGGAGACGAGGCCAGCCGCCCCTTGTTCGAGCAGCCGACGGGCGACAGAAAGGCCGATCTCGCGTGCTGCGTGATTCGGGTCCGCACCATCGGCAGTTTTCGCTCCATTGCCACTGCCGTTCACACGAATATACCCCCCGTTCAGGGATTCCGTGACGTCGAGTCCTATTCTGCGCTCCCCCTCAGGCGCGTAGACCACCGTGCGGATGCGCACAGCGTCGCCGGTGACGACGGCATGAGCGGCCATCGGCGCCTGGCATCCGGCATCCAAACCCTCCAGAATGCCGCGTTCCACACTGATGGCGAACCGCGTGTCGGCATCATCGAGTTCTGCCAGGGCTGCGCGCAGTTCATCCGGAGCGTCCGCCGTCGTCTCGACAGCAAGTGATCCCTGACCTGGCGCGGTCGGCCATTCAGCGAGTCCCAGGTATTCGGTGGGGAGGGCGATCTCCGTTCCAAGCCGTGAGAGCCCCGCAGCCGCGAGAATCACGGCATCGAGTTCGCCTGATTCGACGCGAGCGATCCGGGAGCCGACGTTTCCTCTGATGTCGACGACCGTAGCCCTGGGCGCGCGTCGGCGCACCTGAGCCATGCGGCGCGGAGATCCGGTTCCGATCTTCGCGCCGGCCGGCAGCTCGTGCAACGGCGTGCCGTCGCGGGTGATCACGACATCTCGGGCGTCCTCGCGCTCCGGCGTCGCCGCAATGAGCAACTGCTCTGGCACGGCGGTCGGCAGATCTTTGAGCGAGTGCACGAGGATGTCGCACTCCCCCGCCAGGAGCGCTTCGCGAAGACGAGTGGCGAAGATGCCGAGACCGCCGATCTCAGAGAGCGAAGCACGGTTCGTGTCGCCCTCGGAGACGATGGGCACGAGTTCGACCTTGCGACCGGACACCTTCTCGAGAGCGGCGGCGACGTGCCCGGACTGCGCCGTGGCAAGCGCACTCCGACGGGTGCCGAGGCGGATGGGGTCTTGGCGGTTCTGACGCTGAGTGGGAGCAGACATGACTTACTGCAGTACGTCCGCGATCTCGTCGAAACGGAGGCGGCGGCCCGTGTAGAACGGCACTTCCTCCTTCACGTAACGTCGCGCATCGGTGTAGCGCAGGTCGCGCATCAGATCCACGAGTTCGGTGACATCGTCAGCCTCTAGCGGCAGCAGCCACTCGTAGTCGCCGAGGGCGAAGGCCGCGACGGTGTTCGCGATGACGCCCTTGAACGCCGCGCCCTTCCGTCCGTGGTCGGCGAGCATCTTGCGTCGCTCATCCTCGGGGGCGAGGTACCACTCAGGAGTGCGCACGAACGGGTAAAGGCACAGCCAATCCTTGGGCTCGACGCCACGCAGGAATCCGGGCACGTGCGCACGGTTGAATTCTGCGTCGCGGTGCACGCCCATCACGTTCCACACCGGCAACAGCGTGCGCAGCAATTCGGTGCGACGCAGACGTCGGAGCGCCTTCTGCAGGTCTTCCGCCGTGTCTCCGTGCAGCCACACCATCAGGTCGGCGTCAGCCTTGAGACCCGAAACATCGTAGAAACCGCGGATGGTCACACCCGAATCCTCGACGTGACCGGCGATCGTCTCGAGCTCAGTGGCATCGGTTTCGACGACGGGAGCGTCGGGGTTGCGGCGCCACACCGCCCACAGGGTGAAACCGGACGGGTTCTCTTCGTTCACATCGGCCATATATCAAGTGTGCCCCTTTCGCGTGGAAGGAGCGAATGCGCGGGGCGCCGACCCTTCGACAGGCTCAGGGGGCGGGGGCCAGGAAACGGCGAGGGTCGGGAAACGGCGAGGGTCAGGAAACGACGGGCTCGGGGTCAGCGGGCGATGGCGCGCGCGATCGCCCACACGAGGCCGCCGACGAGAGCCGCGGCCCCGACGACGCCCGCGACGGCTCCGACCGGGTTGCGGTCGGCGAAGACGCGCGCCTTCGCCACGCCGCGCGTCGATGCCTTCTCGAGACGCCGAGGAAGGTTGCCCTTGATCTCGATCGCCGCGAGTGCAGCCTTGAGCTCTGCCCGAGCGGACGCCACCGGATCGGTGATGTCTGCCGGAACGGCAGTACGAGGAAGGTTGGGGTCAGAGTTTGTCATCACCGGCATCTTTCACGAGTCGAACATCGGTCGCGATGGCCTGGCCCGGGTTCTCCCGGCGCAGCACCTTGCGGAACTTCAGCAGGCCCAGCAGCACGGTCACCAGCACGCAGAGCAGCAGTAGCCCGATCACCGCCAGCGCCGACAGCCAGACGGGCCACCATGACGAGAGTCCGGCCACTGCGAAGACCAGGATCATCGGAACCAGCCAGAACAGGAAGAACAGCGCGATCAGAAACCAGACGCTGCCGATCCCGGCATCCTTGGCTGTGCGAGAGACCCATTTCTTAGCAGAGTCGATCTCCGCCTTGACGAGCGTGCTGACCAGCTCTGGCAGGTCTCCGAGCAGGGTCAGGAGGCTGTCGTCCGCGCGATCACGGTATCGGCGGACCATGTCAGTTTCCGTTCGTCGAGGACTTCTTCGCAGCGCCCGTCGAGTTCGTCGAAGACTTCTTCGCGGTGGTCTTCTTCTTCGCGGTGGAAGTGTTCTTCTTCACTTCGTCCACCGCATCGTCGATGGCATCCTCGAGGTCGTCCGCGGCCTTCTTGCCCGTGACGATCGCCGAGTCGAGCTTCTTACCAGGCGTGTCGGCGTTGCCGACCGACTTTGCGACCTTGACCACTCCGTTCCAGACAGCGCCGGGAACGGCTGCGGCTTTGTCGCCGACATAGCCCTTGACCTTCGTGACCTGATCCTGCACTGGGTCGAGGTTCCAGACCTTCAGCCACTGCGTCTTGATCTGCTCATAACGCTCGTGGCCGGCGCGCGTGCCGAGCACGTAACCCACGCCGAGTCCGACGACGAGTCCGATCTTCCCCTTCATGGGTTCTCCTCACGTTGTTCCGGTCAAGCCGTAGGCTTTCGATGCCGTCGGCCAGGTCTCCAGCGTAACGCCATATGCCGAAATCGGTATTTAAAGCTCAGGGGGTTGACAGCCTGGGCGGATCAATCCCACAGCAGCGCACGGCGAAGCCGGTCTGCCTCATCTTTCGCATCGGGGATGACCTGCGCGAGGCCCGTTCCGGACAACCACGCCCCTACGACGGCGAGCGCATCGACCTTCTGCACGGCAGAACGCGCCTCGGCCCGACGCTCTTTCGCGCCGAGCAGAGACGCAGGCTGCGCCTGGATGAAGCGCGCACGATGCGACGCCACCAGCGTCGACGGCGCAAGCGGCACGCCCAGTAGTGCGGATGCTTCGGCAAGTGCGAGACGCGCGGCATCATCGTCGCTGAGCTGGGCAGTCGCAGCGGGCTCTCCTTGAGCGCCGAACGAGACCCGCACGACGTGACGTGATCCCGCGGCGTCTCGAAGCCACGCCCATTTCGCTGTCGCGTGTGTGAGCGCCTTCGCCGTGTGACTGCCCGGCACCGTCAGCACACCGGTTCCGCGGGGTGCTGCGTCGAGAGCCGGCGCGTCGAGCAGCAGACTCACGATCTCGATTTCGGGCGCTGTTCCGGCATCGCCAAGGCCCGCCACGTGGTCGGCGAGCAGCTGCTGCGCTGACGGCTCAGCGGTGGCCACGATGACGGCATCCGCGGTGAGCGTCTCGGTGACCGCGTGCGGTTCCGTTTCGTCGTCGTCTGCGGGATCCGCACGCACTGCATGGGTGACGGTCCAGCCTTCTTCGTCGCGGACGAGTGTCTGCACGTCAGCGCTGGTATGGATGCGTGCACCCAGCTGCACGAGGTCGGTTTCGAGCGCGTCGACCAGAGCACTCATGCCGCCCGCGAGTGCTTCGACGGCAGATCCCGGCGCTTTCTTCGTGCGGTCGGTGCGGTCAGCGAGCAGCTGCGCAACAGCGCCGGACAGCGAGCCGGTGCGCGTCAGCGCCGCGTTCAGACCGGGGGCTGCGACTTCAGTGTCGACGTCCTCTGGCTGCGCGGAGTACACGCCGGCCGTGACCGGCGCGACCAGTCGGTCTCGAACTTTGGCCCCCATGCGCTTCGCCACGAGGTTGCCGAGGCTGTGCTCCTTGCCGATCGTCAGCGGCGGACGAAGTCGGTCGACGTACGCGCGCCACGCGCCAGACCAGCCGATGACGCGTCGCACGTCTTCGGCGAAAGGATTGGCGGGAATGCCGAGCAGACCACCCTTGGGTAGTGGCGCGGCAGCGACGCCTGGCGCATCGGCCAGCCATGCGCCGGTCGGGTTCGGCGTGATGATCCGGTCAGTGAGGCCGAGCTCGGCGAGCAACTCGCGCACGTGTCCGCCGCGCGTCGCATAGCTTTCGGCACCGGCATCGATCACGATTCCGTCGAGTTCTGCCCGGCGGATCGCACCGCCGAGCGCAGCGGATGCCTCGAGCACGGTGACCTGCATACCGACCTTCGCGCACTCTCGCGCGGCGACGAGCCCGCCGATGCCTCCGCCGATGACGATGATGTGGCGTGCAGCAGCACGAGCAGCGAGCTCTGCCGCGTGCTCAACCGAGTTGTCGGTACTCATGCGCGATCCTCCGTCAGCTCAACGGGCGCCGTGCACCAGCTCGACGATGCGCGTGAGCTGGTCGGGGTCGGTTTCCGGCGGTACGCCGTGGCCGAGGTTGACGATGTGCGCGCGTGCCGCGCGGCCGCGATCGAGCACGTCGAGGACGTGAGCCTCGAGTACGTCCCACGGTGCCTGCAGCAGCGCCGGGTCGATATTGCCCTGAACGGTGACGTCCGGTCCGAGAATGCCGGCGGCTTCATCGAGCGGCTGCCGCCAGTCGACGCCTACGGCGGATGCCGTGCCGTCAAGGCGCATGTCGTTCAGGAAGGGTCCTGTGCCCACACCGAAGTGGATGACTGGAGCGCCGATGTCGGTCACGGCCGCCTTCGAATGCGGTGCGACGAACTCGCGGTAGTCAGCGGGCTTGAGTGAGCCAGCCCATGAGTCGAACAGCTGCAGCGCTGCGGCGCCCGCGTCACGCTGTGCCTCCAGGAATCGGCGCGAGATGCGCGAGAGCCAACCGGCGAGGCGATTCCATGCCTCAGGGTCGGAGTGCATCATGGCGCGGGCGCGCATGTGCTCTTTCGATGGCCCTCCCTCGATCAGGTACGCGGCGAGCGTGAAGGGGGCTCCGGCGAAGCCGATCAGCGGAGTGTCGCCCAGCTCGTCGGTGACGATGCGCACGGCCTCCGCGATGGCGGTGGTGTCGAGGGATTCGGGATCAATGGCGGTGATCTTGTCGACATCAGCGCGCGTGCGGACGGGTTCCGCGAACACCGGACCGCGGCCCGGCTCGATCACCACGTCGACCCCGGCGAGTCGCAGCGGGATGACGATGTCGCTGAAGAAGACGGCCGCGTCCACGCCGTGACGGCGCACCGGCTGCAGGGTGATCTCAGCTGCGAGATCCGGCGTCAGGCACGCATCGAGCATCCGTGTGCCGACACGAAGCTCGCGGTACTCGGGCAGAGAGCGACCCGCCTGACGCATGAACCAGACGGGGGTGTGTTCTGGACGGTCTCCGGCGAGCGCGCGCAGCAGCGGGGCGTGGGTGGCAGGCATGCGTCCATTGTCCCATTCGGTGCTGTGCATCAGCCGGAGAGCCCCGCGCTGAACCAGCTCCCAGGAGATTCTTCGACCGGCGGCGTAGACTGACGGGGTGCTGCTGTGCGTGACGGCGAGTCACAAGACCGCCCCCTTCGACATGCTCGAACGACTGAGCCGCACCCCCGACGACGTCGCGCCGAATCTTCTGCGCCTCGCTTCGTGCGTGCAGGGTGCAGTCGTTCTTTCGACGTGCAATCGTTTCGAAGCGTATGTCGAAGTAGACGAGCCGGTGACCGCCGCAGGCGCCGTCGGCGTCGAAGCCGTGCTCGAAGCGATCGAGCAGAGCACCGGCATCCCCATGGAAGAGCTTGAGGGCTCGTATGCCGTGCATTCCGGACGCCGCGTCGCTGAACACCTGTTCGCCGTGGCATCCGGCCTTGAGTCCGTCGTGCCGGGTGAAGGTGAGATCGCCGGTCAAGTGCGCCGCGCTCTGAAATCCGCCCGCAAGGACGGCACGACCTCACCTGAACTCGAGCGGCTGTTCCAGCGCGCCAGCCAGGCACAGCGCAAGGTGAAGAACGTCACCGCGATCGGTCGCGCAGGCCGCTCGCTCGTACGCCTGTCGCTCGAGCTCGCAGACAGCCGCATCGCGGACTGGGCCGCGGAGCGCGTGCTGCTGGTGGGCACAGGCGCCTACGCCGCCGTGACCCTCGCGACCCTGCGCGAGCGCGGCGCGACGAACATCTCCGTCTACTCGCCTTCCGGCCGTGCCGAACTCTTCGCGAAGAAGCACGACATCACCGCTGTCGCAGAAGCCGACTACGCGCGCACTGCGGCGCAGTCGAGCCTGCTGATCACCTGCACGACGGCGACAGAGCCGGTGCTCGGCCCGGAACACCTGCAGGCTCCTGCAAGCTCTGCGAGCGCTGGCTGCCCGATCGGTCAACAGCACTCGCAGCTTGTCATCGACCTGGGCATGCCGCGCAACGTCGATCCGGAGATCGCGAACCTCGAGGGCGTCGCACTCCTCGATCTGGAGACGATCCGCCTGCACGCGCCGCTCGAAGAGCTGCAGGCGACAGACGCCGCCCGCAGTGTCGTTCGCGATGCTGCCGACACTTTCAATGTGTTCGGCGACCGTCAGAGCGTGACTCCTGCCGTCGTCGCATTCCGCTCGCACATTCTCTCGCTGATGGAAGCAGAGATCGACCGTGCACGCGCCAGGGGCGACGAGGACGGCAAGGTCGAGCAGGCGATGCGTCATCTCGCGGGAGTCCTGACGCACACACCCACCACGCGCGCACATGAGCTCGCCGCTGACGGGCGAGGGGCCGAGTTCACCGCAGCCCTCGAGACTCTCTACGGCATCACCGTCGACGCTTCGCCCGCCGCGGCGTCCGAGTCCGCCTGACGCGTTCGCCATCCGAATGCGAGACTGGTCGCATGGCACTGCACATCACCGGCGACACCGCTGCCGATACGCTCCTCACCGATAACCCCCTCGCGCTGCTCGTCGGGATGCTGCTGGACCAGCAGGTTCCGATGGAGACGGCCTTCGCCGGACCGTTGAAGATCGAACAGCGCACCGGAGCAGTAGATGCCGAGGCCATCGCCGGAATGGATCCTGAAGCCTTCCTCGAGGCGTTCAGGCAGAGCCCCGCCGTGCATCGCTTTCCCGGTTCAATGGCCGCGCGCGTGCAGACGCTGTGCCAGGAACTCGTCGACGCATGGGGCGGCGACGCCTCGGCGATCTGGACGCTGGGCGACCCGGACGGGCCCGAAGTGCTCCGCCGACTCAAAGCCCTCCCCGGGTTCGGCGAACAGAAGGCGAAGATCTTCCTCGCGCTGTTGGGGAAGCAGTACGGCTATACAGGAGCGGGCTGGCGCGAAGCCGCCGGAGACTACGGCGACGAAGGTTCGTACCGCAGCGTGGCCGACATCGTCTCGCCGGAGTCGCTGACGAAGGTGCGCGAGCACAAGAAGGCGATGAAGGCTGCGGCCAAGGCCACCAAATGAAGCCGACCGGCGGCAGCGTCGCCGCATTCATCGCAGACGTCACGCCCCCCGCCCGCCAACGCGACGCAGCCTCGCTCACCGCTCTCCTACAGCAGGTCTCAGGCCGCGAACCGCAGCTGTGGGGCACGATCGTCGGATTCGGCAGCTGCCACTACCGTTACCCGACCGGTAACGAGGGCGGCATACCTGTACTCGCGTTCGCGCCGCGCAAAGCCGCATCGACCATCTACCTCGACAGCACCGAGCGGCACAGCGATGCCCTCAGCAGACTCGGCCCGCACACCATCGGCCGCGGGTGCCTCTACATCAAGGATCTCGAAAAGGTAGATCTCGACGTGCTCACGGGAATTCTGGAGAGCACTCTCGCCTGGACGGAAGCCGGTGGCGATGACCACGCCGTCATCACCGTGCAGAGCTGAACGTCGGGGGATTGCGGGAGGCCGCTGATCTCAGCGCGTGCCGTACCGTGCGACGATCTCGTCGGTGAGCGGCGGCCAGATGCGCTTGTGCTCGTCGCCGAAGGTGACCCCAGAGAGGAAAGCAGCGGCCAGATCGCGTGAGCGATCGATGAACAGGAAGCTGCCTTTGCCGCCGAAATGTCCGGCTGTCTCGGGCGGGAACGAATCGCTCAGCCAGTGCGGGCTCTTCGTCGCCTTGAGCTCGAAGCCGAGACCCCACTGATTGTCGTCGAACGAGCCGTACCCTGGGACGACCCCCTGCAGCCCGGCGCGTGAAACTCTCAGCGCGAGGTCACGCAGGGCCGTGGGGATCAGGGTCGGCCGCAGCACCTCGCGTCCGAAGATCAGAAGGTCGGCGATCGACGCGCGATAGCCTGCCGACGGACGCCCGGTCACATCGATGTCGGCCATCCCGAGCGGTTGTGTGACCTCGCTGACCATCCAGTCGGAGAACTCCATACCGGCGGCAGCGGCGACATGCGCACCGAGAGCGTCGAAGCCGGCGTTCGAGTAGATGCGGCGCGCGCCCGGAGCCGCCTGCGGAGCTTGACCGTCGAAGGGCAGCCCACTGCTGTGATCGAGCAGGTTGAGAAGCGTGGCACCTTCCGGCCCGGCGGGCTCATCGAGGTCGACGAGCCCCCGCTCCACGGCGATCAGCACGCCCCACGCGGTGAGCGGTTTGCTCACCGATGCGAGCGCGAGGACCTCGCGCGGATCGCCCTGCACGGCGATGGTCTGCTCGGGACCCGTCACACCGACGAGGGCGGGGTGCGCGAATCCTTCTGTCGCGGTGAAGGTCGTCGTCTCCACGGCGGCGTCCTCAGGCGCCCTTCAGACGCTCTGCGAGGTAGTCGTTCAGCGCGTCGACGGAGATGCGCTCCTGCGCCATCGAGTCGCGGTCGCGCACGGTCACTGCGTGGTCATCGAGCGAGTCGAAGTCGACGGTGACGCAGAACGGGGTGCCGATCTCGTCC
>JBEBSN010000081.1:0-13335 GCA_040394295.1 Microbacterium sp. | reverse complement strand
GCGCGGGATCTCGATGACGGCGTCGTGTGCGCCCATGCGTGTGCTCCTCAGGAAAGACGGAAGGGATGCCGGAATCAAGACTACCCGCGCCTCCGGAAGAGCTCGTTCAGAGCCGCGCGCTCGTCGCCTACTGACGCTGCAGCTGCCAGCGCATGGTGCCGTAGCGTTGGGGGATGCCTTCGCTCTCACCCGCCGTCGCTGAGATCCGCCTCGCCGTCAGAGTCGCACTCGCCGAGGTCGCCGACGGTGAATCCGTCGTCGTCGCGCTCTCCGGAGGCGCCGACTCGCTCGCACTCGCGGCCGCCACCGCTTTCGAAGCGCGCTCCCGCGACATCCGCGTCATCAGCGCCACGATCGATCATGCACTCCAGCCCGGCTCTGCGGATGCTGCCACCGAAGCCGCCGAGAAAGCCGAAGCCCTCGGCATCCGCTCGCTCATCGAACGCGTGCACGTCGCCACCGAGGCGCCCGGGGGGCCCGAAGCAGTCGCCCGCGAAGCCCGTTACGAGGCGTTGCGACGCATCGCGGCCGACCAGCGAGCGAGTGCCGTCTTGCTCGGGCACACGCTCGATGACCAGGCAGAGACCGTGCTGCTCGGCCTCGCCAGAGGCGCCGGAGCAACGAGCCTGCAGGGCATGGCTCCGGCCAGACGCGACGCCGACGGCATCCTCTGGCTGCGTCCGATGCTGGGCGTGCGCCGACAGGTGACCAGGGCCTTCTGCGCAGCATCCGCTCTCACGCCCTGGGATGACCCGCACAATCTCGAAGACCGGTTCGCGCGCGTCCGAGTGCGCGAGCGCGTGCTTCCTGTCCTCGAAGACGAACTCGGCCCCGGCATCGCCGAAGCCCTCGCGCGAACAGCGGAACAGCTCAGAGAAGACGCAGCGGCATTCGACGAGATGATCCACGAGACCATCGAGGACATCGTCGAGCACGCCGAAGCCGGGATCGCCGTCAGCGTCGCCGCGCTCGCCGCCAACCCCGCAGCCCTGCGCAACCGCATCATCCGCCTCGTCGCCGGAAGCGAGTTCGGGGCAAGCCTCACCCGCACTCAGACCGTCGAAGTCGCGCGCCTCGTCACAGACTGGTCAGGTCAGGGCCCGATCGATCTGCCAGGGTGCTCGGCCGCACGCGACGGCGGACGAATCGTCTTCACCGCGCGCTGAGCACACGTGAGTTCGGTCCCGCACGCGCTCAGAGCGTGCGAAAGGGCAGTCCGGCACAGTCTGCGTGACTCGCACTGTGCCGAACTGCCCTCTCGGAGTCAGTAGCTACTTCTTGCCGCCGAAAAGCCCGCCCAGCAGGTCGCCGATGCCGCCGCCGGAACCGGATGAAGAGCCGCCGCCGAGGATGCCGCCGAGAATATCGCCGATGCCACCGCCGCCCTTGGAATCGCCACCGAGCAGTCCGCCGATGATGTCGCCGATGCCGCCACCGGACTCTTCAGCGCCGGCTGCGGATTTGTCCTTGGTCGCATTCGCGATCAGGCCCATGACGATCGGCGCGAGGATGGGCAGAAGCTTGCCGAAGTCGATGCCGCTGGTCTGCTCTGACGCGTTGAGCTTCGCGGTGACGTCGCGTTCCTTGTCGCCGAGGACGTGCTTGACGATCTTGCCGCCATCTGCTTCGTCGATGTCCTCGACCTTGGCGGCGCCCGTCGAGCCGCGGTGCTTCTTCAGAGCGCTCTGGATCGCGGCCGAGCCCTCATCGGTCTGAGCGTTCTTCGCCAACCCGCCCAGCAGTACTGCCCCGCCCTGCTCCACGGCCGTCTTCGCGACGTCGCGTGAGACTCCGAGCTTTGCAGCGATGTCGTCGAGCGGCACCTGCTTGAGGATGTCGTCAAGAGCCATGGTCATTCCTTCCATCGAGGCCTGCGGCCAGTCAAACATCACAGTAGTGCGCAACCCACAGCATCCGTCACCTAAAATCAATGCATGCGTGCCGCCGACATCAAGGATGACCTTTCAGAGATCCTCGTCACCGAGGAGGAGATCCTGGCCAAGCTCGAAGAGCTCGCCGCACGGGTCGCCGCAGACTACGAGGGCAAGGATCTGCTGCTCGTCGGCGTGCTGAAAGGTGCGCTGATGGTGATGGCCGACTTCGCTCGCGCCCTGCCCTTCCACGCGCCGATGGACTGGATGGCCGTCTCCAGCTACGGCTCCAGCACCAAATCCAGCGGCGTCGTACAGATCCGCAAAGACCTCGACACCGACCTGCACGGCAAGCACGTGCTCATCGTCGAAGACATCATCGACTCGGGCCTCACCCTCAGTTGGCTGCTCGAGAACTTCGAATCGCGCGGCCCTGAGTCCATCGAGGTCCTGGCGCTGTTGCGCAAGCCCGACGCGGCGAAGGTCGAGATCGAGAGCAAGTACGTCGGCTTCGACATCCCGGTCGAGTTCGTCGTGGGGTACGGCCTCGACTACGACGAGCGCTACCGCAACCTGCGGGACGTGGCCGTTCTCGCTCCGCACATTTACAGCTGACGCCCGACGCTTCGACGGGATCGGTGAGCGGGTACCCGTACGCCATGGGCGAATCACAGCGGACCGCAAAGTACGAAGAGATACGCTGAACGGATCATGGACGTGAAGAAGATCACCCGGAATCCACTGCTCTATGTGGTGCTGATCGGTGTTTTGCTGTTCGGCGGCTTCCTGCTGATCTCGAACCTCGGTGCACCGAAGTCGATCACCACGCAAGAGGGGCTCGACCTCCTGGCGGGCAAGACCGTGACGGAGGTGACGACCACCGACGGCGACCAGCGCGTCGACATGACACTGTCCAAGGCGTTCGAGGACTCCAAGAACGTGCAGTTCTACTACGTCGATGCCCGAGCAGACGAAGTCGTCGAGGCCGTCACATCCGCCAACCCCAAGGACGGCTTCAACGACGTCGTCCCGCGCGCCACCTGGTTCGACGGGTTCCTCTCGCTGCTTCTTCCGCTGGTGCTGCTCGGCCTGCTGTTCTGGTGGCTGCTCTCGTCGATGCAGGGCGGCGGCGGCAAGGTCATGCAGTTCGGCAAGTCCAAGGCCAAGCTCGTCAACAAGGAGACCCCGACCGTCACCTTCGCCGACGTCGCCGGCGCCGACGAGGCGATCGAAGAGCTCCACGAGATCAAGGAGTTCCTGCAGGACCCCGCGAAGTTCCAGGCCATCGGCGCCCGCATCCCGAAGGGCGTGCTGCTGTACGGCCCTCCCGGAACCGGCAAGACCCTCCTCGCCCGCGCCGTCGCCGGTGAGGCCGGAGCCCCCTTCTACTCGATCTCCGGATCGGACTTCGTCGAGATGTTCGTCGGTGTCGGCGCCTCGCGTGTGCGCGACCTGTTCAACCAGGCCAAAGAGAACGCTCCCGCGATCATCTTCATCGATGAGATCGACGCCGTCGGTCGACACCGCGGCGCAGGCATGGGCGGCGGAAATGACGAGCGCGAGCAGACGCTGAACCAGATGCTCGTCGAGATGGACGGGTTCGATCCCAACGCGAACGTCATCGTCATCGCCGCGACCAACCGTCCTGACATCCTCGACCCCGCGCTTCTTCGCCCTGGACGGTTCGACCGTCAGATCGGTGTCGACGCTCCTGACCTCAAGGGCCGTCTGCACATCCTCAAGGTGCACGCCAAGGGCAAGCCGCTCGCGCAGAGCGTCGACCTCGAAGTGGTCGCACGCAAGACCCCGGGCTTCACCGGTGCAGACCTCGCCAACGTCCTCAACGAGGCGGCGCTGCTGACCGCGCGCTCGAATGCGCAGCTGGTCGACAACCGTGCACTCGACGAGGCCATCGACCGTGTGATCGCCGGCCCGCAGCGTCGCACGCGCATGATGAAGGACCGCGAGAAGCTCATCACGGCCTACCACGAGGGCGGTCACGCACTCGCCGCAGCCGCGATGAACTACACCGACCCCGTCACCAAGATCACGATCCTGCCGCGAGGCAAGGCACTCGGGTACACGATGGTGATGCCCGTCGATGACAAATACTCCGTCACCCGCAACGAGCTGCAGGATCAGCTGACGTACGCCATGGGTGGCCGCGTCGCAGAAGAGCTCGTCTTCCACGACCCCACGACCGGGGCTTCGAACGACATCGAAAAGGCGACGAGTATCGCCCGGAAGATGGTCATCGAGTACGGCATGACCACCGAACTCGGTCCAGTGAAGCTCGGTTCTGAGGGCGGTGAGCCGTTCGCCGGACGCGACATGGGTCGCGGTCGCGAGTACTCGGAGTCGATCGCCGAGCGCGTCGACGCCGAGGTGCGTCAGCTCATCGAGCAGGCCCACAACGAGGCGTACCAGGTGCTCAGCGACAACCGCGACCTTCTCGACCGCCTCGCTCTCGCGCTGCTCGAAGAAGAAACTCTCGACCACAACCGCATCGCAGAGATCTTCACCGACATCCGCAAGCTTCCCGAGCGGCCGCTGTGGCTCTCCAGCGAGGATCGTCCGGTGTCGAGTCGTCCGCCCATCGACGTGCCCAAACGCGTCATCCCGGCCGATGCAGCGGCTTCGGTCGAGGGATCGTCGGATGCGACGGCAACTCGCGGAGTTGCTGACGGAAGCCCTGCATCCGGGCAGGCCCGGCCGGCGACGGCGTGACCGTGGCTGTCGACAGGCAGCGTATCGAGCGGCTCACGCGTGAGCTGCTGGAAGCCATAGGCGAAGATCCCGAACGTCCGGGCCTGAAGCAGACCCCTGTGCGCATGGCAGAACTCTACGCAGAGTTCTTCGCCGGCATCGGGGAGGACCCGGCCGCACCTCTGGAGCGGACGATCAGCGTGACGCGAGGGCCGGCGCCGGAAACCCTGCCCTCCGGTGCGGTGCTGCTGCGCGACATTCGGTTCCGCTCGGTGTGCGAACACCACCTGTTGCCCTTCGCTGGTCACGCGCACATTGCGTACCTGCCGGGTGAGCAGGTCGTCGGACTCGGAGCGCTGGTGCGCGTCGTCGAGATCCTCGCCGCGCGCCCGCAGGTACAGGAGCGCCTCGGCGAGCAGATCGCCGACACGATCGGGGAGAACCTCGACACCGCCGGCGTGCTCGTCGTGCTCGACGCCACCCACGGCTGCGTGACGATGCGGGGCGGTCGGCAGCCAGAGGCATCCACGCTCACGATGGCTGCTCGCGGGGCCTACACCGACCCGATCGCACGCGCAGAGCTGGTTGCCCTGATCGGCGGGCGCCCTGAACTCGGCCCGGGCTCAGGAAGCGCAGCGCGATGACTGGCATCTGGGGCATCGTCAATGTCACTCCTGATTCATTCAGTGACGGCGGGCGCTACATCGATCCCGATTATGCGGTCGCGCACGGCATCCGTCTCTGTGAGGACGGTGCCACCGTGCTCGATGTGGGAGGAGAGTCCACCCGCCCCGGCTCGGAGCGCGTAGACGCCGCTGTCGAACAGGAGCGAGTGATTCCGGTCATCGAGGCTCTCGCTGCGCGGGGCGTGCCGGTGAGCATCGACACCCTGAACGCGTCGACCGCTGCGGTCGCGGTGCGGGCGGGTGCGCGAATCGTCAACGATGTCTCCGGCGGACTCGCAGACCCCGACATGCTCAGTGCCGTCGCCGAATCAGGCGCAGACTTCGCGATCGGTCACTGGCGCGGACCGTCAGACGAAATGTACGCGCACGCCGAGTATCGTCGCGCGGCACGCGAGGTCGCGGCTGAACTGCGTGAGCGCATCGCCGAGGCAGCAGCGGCAGGAATCGCGCCCTCCCGCCTGATCGTCGATCCGGGTATCGGCTTCGCAAAGGCCGGTGCGCAGAACTGGGACGTACTTCGCGGCCTCGACGACATCACAGGTCTCGGCTACCGCGTGCTCATCGGCACGTCGCGCAAGCGGTTCCTGGCCGAGACGCTTCAGCGCTCGGACGACAGCGCGAACGAGGTCGACGAAAGGCGGCGCGATCTCGCCACCGCTGTGACGAGTGCGCTCGCCGTCCGCCATGGAGTGTGGGCGGTGCGCGTGCACGATGTCGCAGCGACCCGCGATGCTCTGGCGATCGCGCACGCCTGGGAGGGATGAGATGAACCCCTTGGACGAGATCCAGCTCACCGGTCTCACGGTCTTCGGTCGCCACGGCGTCTTCGATCACGAGCGAGAGAACGGGCAGGACTTCGTGATCGACCTGCGCCTGCAACTGGATCTGTCGGATGCCGCGGCATCGGACGATGTGGCCGACACCGTGCACTACGGCGAACTCGCTGAGAAGGTCGCCGCTGTCGTCGGCGGCGAACCGGTCGACCTCATCGAGACGCTGGCCGAGCGCATCGCGCAGGTGGTGCTGGAAGACGAACGCATACCGCTCGTCACCGTCACCGTGCACAAGCCGCACGCGCCGATACCGCTCACGTTCTCGGACGTCTCCGTCACCGTGCACCGCGGACGCATCGGCGGTCCGCGATGATCCGACAGCCTCCGATCGACCCGCCCGAGCGGCGTCCGCGGCGCGAGAAGGTCACGGCAGTGATCGCACTGGGGGCGAATCTCGGCGATCGTCAGGCAACGATTGCGCGCGCGGTCGAGCGCATCGCCAGGCTGCCTCTCGTCGACGATGTACGGCTGTCAGAGGTCTTCGAGACGGTCGCCGTTCGTGTCGACGGTCCCGATGCGGCGGCGCCCCGTTACGTCAACGCCGTCGCCCTGGTCACCACTAGCCTTGCCCCTCAGATTCTGCTCGGCATGTTGCACGCGATCGAGGAGGAGAACGGCCGTGAGCGTCACGAGCGCTGGGGAGACCGAACCCTCGACCTCGATCTGATCACCTACGGCGACGTCGTGTCGGAAGACCCGGGGATGCTGTTGCCCCACCCTCGCGCTCATGAGCGGCTGTTTGTGCTCGAACCGTGGCTGACCATCGCGCCCGAGGCGGAGATTCCCGGTCGGGGGCGGGCGGCTGATATCGCTGCGCGACTCCGGTCGGATGCCGGTGACGACCGCGGCTATGACGATCAGGACGCGGGATGAAACGCACGTCTGCGACAACCCTCGTCGTTCTCGCGCTCCTCGGCGGCGGCGCCGGATACCTGATCGATCACGCCCTCACAGTGGCGGGACGGGCGACCTTCACGCCATCGGGCTTCCTCCCGGTGCTGCTTCTTCTGCTTTCCGCCGCGGCCCTCGCGCTCGCGTGGCCGGTGCGGCGCAGCGTGCGCGGACTCACGCCCGGCCGAATAGATCCGTTCCGCGCACTGCGTGCAGCGACGCTGGCCAGAGCGTCGAGCCTGCTCGGTGCGATCATGGCCGGCTTCGGAGCCGGACTGGGGGTGTTCCTACTGACGCGCCCCGTTGATCCCCAGGTAGGGTCGATCATGGCGATGGCGGCCCTCGTGGCGAGTTCGCTCGTGCTGGTGGCTGCCGCTCTCGTCGCCGAACAGTTCTGCACTCTGCCGAAGGATCCTGATGACCGACAGCCAGATGACCCCACCACCGGAGCCGAACCCGGGCGCTGAGTCTGCGCGGCCAGATCTTCCACCCCCGCCGCCGGCCGCACCGAGCGCGCCGGCAGCGCCGCTCGATCCGACGCTGTCGAACGAGCCTATGGCTGCGGGCGCTGTGTCGCCCGCGCGTGCATCAGCGCCAGCGCCAGTCACCGTACCGCCTGCTCTGGACGAGGGCACCTATCAGCAGATTCGTGAGCCGCGGGGTGCAGGTCGTCTCGCGCTCGATGGCAAGTGGCATCAGATCTCGCCGCGATACGTCGTGTCACAGTTCGTCCAGAACGGCATCTTCGTGGCCTTCATCGTCGCCGTGGCACTGATCGTCGGCCTCGTGTTCGACCAGACCTGGGTGTGGATTCCCGCGGGCATCCTCTTGCTCATCGAGCTGATCACGATTGTGATCCTGCCGCGGCAGGCAAAGGCGATCGGCTACATGCTGCGCGGTGACGACATCGTGTTCCGCAAGGGGATTCTGTGGCAGCGCATCATCGCGGTGCCCTACGGCCGGATGCAACTCGTCGACATCACGCACGGACCGTTGGACCGCGCGTTCGGCGTCTCCCAGCTGAAGATGGTCACCGCCGCCGCGACCACAGGGGTGCAGATCCCCGGGCTCACCCAGGCCGCCGCCGAAGCGCTCCGCGACACGCTCATCGATGTGGCCGAGACCCGACGGACCGGCCTGTGAGCACGCCGCAGACGCCTGAACCGTCGCGCGAGGCTCAGCCGACGGCGGCCCTCGACAGCGATTCCCTCGCCGACGGGGAGTGGCATCGGCTGCACCCGCTGACGCCGTTGTTCAAGGGCGGACTGGTGCTCATCATCGTCGCCGGTCTCGCGCTCAACAATTTTCGCGATCGAATCATCTTCTGGGCCGTCGGCATCTTCGCTCCCGAAGAAGCGGAAGTCGGCGAATACTCCGGGGGAGACCCGGTGGATTGGGTCCTCTCCAACAACCTGATCCTGGTCGCGCTCCTCGTCGTGCTCGGCGTGCTCATCGTCCTCATCGTGGCGTTCTGGCTGGTGTGGCGATTCCAGCAGTTCAGGATTTCCGACGAGCACGTCGAAGTGCGCAAAGGCATCGTCTTCCGCTCACACAGGCGGGCGCCGCTGGATCGAGTGCAGGGCGTCAACCTCACCCGACCCTTCCCCGCGCGACTGATCGGAATGACCAAGCTCGAGGTCGTCGGTGCAGGAACCGACGCGAACGTCGCGCTGGAATACCTGTCCACACCGAAGGCGGAGGAAGTGCGATCGGAGATCCTCCGGCTCGCTTCCGGGGCGCGCGCAGCGCGCGATGCGCGGCGCACGGGCCAGGCAATGCCGGCACCGGGCACCATGCGCGCACAATTGGTCGACTCGTTGAACGGCGGAGTGAACGATCTCATCGGCGGCGTTGACCTCGCCGATGTCGCGCCTGAGAGCGTTGTGAAGATCCCCACCGGTCGACTCGTCGGCTCTCAGCTGCTCAGCGGCATCCTGTGGTTCGGTTTCTTCCTGGTGCTGTTCGCCATCATGCTGGCGATCAGCGTGCCTGCGATCCTCTCCGACACGGACGGTGCCGAAGCGACGTTCGCCATCCTCGGGCTCACTCTCGGCGTCGGTATCCCGCTCGTCGTGGCCACCGTCGCAATCACCTGGGCGCAGATCTCGAAGTCGTTGCGCTACTCGATCGCCCCCACGCCGGACGGCGTGCGCATCACCTACGGGCTGTTCACAACGGTGACCGAAACGATTCCGCCTGGGCGCATCTTCGCCGTCGAGGTGACGCAGTCGCTGCTCTGGCGTCCGTTCGGGTGGTGGGCGATCAAGATCAATCGCATGTCGGGCAAGAGCGCCGCGCAACAGCAGTCCGGCAGTGCCCAGCAGTTCAACGTCGTGCTTCCGGTAGGCACACGCGCCGATGTCGAGCGGGTGCTCAGGCTGATACTTCCCGACCTGCCGCAGCAGGACGTCCCCCTTGTCTGGGAACACGGCATCCTCGGTCCGCAGCCCAGTGATCCGTACACTTCAATCGAGCGGCGAGCCTGGTGGCGCCGTCCGTTCTCGTGGAAGCGTCACGCGCTCACTGTCACCGACTTCGCTCTGCTGATGCGTCGCGGTCAGATGTGGCGTAAGCTCGCCATTCTTCCGCTTGCACGAATGCAGGGCATCTCTGTCTCCCAGGGGCCGATCGACCGTGCACAGCGAGTCGCCTGGATGAAGGCGCACAGCGTGACCGGCCCGATCCTCGGCGAGGTCGTCGGGATCGAGAGCACCGTGATGATGGCGACGATGGATGACATCGCTCGGCGCACCTACGTCGCATCGAACCTGGATCACAGCCACCGGTGGGCGCAAGATGACGCGTCGGTGATCCCCGCCGAGGCGACAGTCTCCGCTCCGCCCTCGCCGCCCGCACCCGTGCAGGGCCCGCCCGCACCTGCACAGGCTCCGCCCGCACCTGCACAGGCTCCGCCAGCACCTGCACAGGCTCCGCCAGAGACCCCATATGGCACGTGACGGACGGCTCGGCGTCGGCATCATCGGCGCGGGACGGGTAGGGCCGGTTGTCGGCGCTGCGCTTGCGGGCGCCGGGCACGCGATCACGGGCATCACGAGCGGCTCTGACGACGATCGAGCCGCGAGTGTGCTGCCGGATGTGCCCGTGCTGGACGCTCCCGAGGTGCTGCGCCGCAGTGAACTGGTGATCCTCGCAGTTCCCCACGGCGAACTGGCAGGGTTCGTGCGCGGAATGGCTGAGCTCGGAGCCTGGCAGCCGGGGCAACTCGTTCTGCACACCGATCCGGCCTTCGGCATCGGTGTACTTGAGCCGGCGCAGCGCTCCGGCGCGATTCCACTCGCTGTGCACCCCGCCATCTCCTTCACCGGGACATCGATGGATCTGCGTCAGCTGCAGGTGAGCTTCGCGGCTGTGACAGCGCCCGCCCCTGTCCTTCCGATCGCGCAGGCACTCGCGGTCGAACTCGGCTGCGAGCCCGTCGTCGTCGCGGAGGATGACCGCGTCGCGTATGCAGAGGCGATCGCGACAGCGTCCGAATTCTCGAGGGCGATCATCGGGCAGTCGACGTCGTTGCTGCGCGGCATCGGGGTGGAGAATCCCGGCGGTTACCTCTCCGCGCTCGTGCAGTCGACCGTCGAGCGGGCGCTGCGCGAAGCATCCGACCCGCCGACTCTCTGAAGATGAGCCGGCGTTCAGCGGCCTCCCGAGAATCCGCCTCCGCCGCCCCCGCCGGAGAACCCGCCACCGGTTGATCCACCGGCGCTGCTGCTGGGCGATACGTACGTCGACGAGGACTGCGTAGCTGACGAGAAGGACGACATCCGATACGTCAGCCCCAGGTAGGTGCCGTTGACCCACGCGGGGTCATGATGGGCCTGGCTGTAGGCCGACTCGAGCACCTCCCCCCACTCCTTCTCCTGGCCGAACAGGATCGCGAACGGCAGCAGCTTCTCGTAGATGTGGATCACATCTACGCTGCCGTCGCTGCGGCGTTCTGCGCCGGTGTAGGACTGCAGCATCCGCAGGCGATCGGCCTCTGCCACGCGGATGAACTCCCGCACGCCCTCCAGATACTCCAGCTGCATGGCGCCTTCCCGTGTCAGGACGGTGTACCTGTGAAATGCCGCGAAAGTGGCGACCAGAGTGACAGCTGCGCTCACCAGCGTGACGAAAGCGACGGGACCGGCAGACTCGCGACCGGTGAGCAGAGCCCACAAGAATAGGACGACCATCGCTGCGAACACGACGAGCGCGAAAGCCTGAACGATACGCGCGCCGGTGCTGCGCTCTTTCGTGGTGAAGCCGCGACGTTCGGCCTCCTTCGGTCCGGATTCGAGGAGCTTCTGCATGCGGGCGGCGAACGAAGAGCTGTTCTTGGGAATCTTCACGACGGTGTCTGTGCCGGCGCCCTGGAACAGCGCATCCAGCGCCTTCTCGTCCAGCGGGTCGGGGGCGGGCGCGTCGAGTCGCCGCAGTCGAGGCCGGCGCTTCTTCTTGCCGTCGTCTTCGGGGAGGTCTTCCAGCCGCAGCATCCCGCGCACTGCGAGATGAACGATCTGCGCGGCCAGGGCAGTCTTCGCGTTGGGGATCAGCGCGCTCGCGAGCAGCGGCGGCATCGAATCGGGCACGTCGTACTGCGCGACGACGATGCCCGTGCCCCTGCGCCGCGAACGGACCAGGGCGCGGGCGGCGAGCCAGCCCGCGATCGACAGCGCGATCGTGCCGCCTCCAAGCCAGTACGGCCACACATCCGTCGCCGCATTGGGCAGACGGGCGGCAGGTTGGGTGATCGTTCCCGCTTCGAGTCCGATCGCCACCGTGATGCCCCACTCGGCGGCGATGTCGCGCTCGTCGACCGTGAACGTATTGTCGCCCTGCGTGCGCAGTTCGCACCTCTCACGGGATCCCACAAGGCCCTGATAACAGGCTGAATCTCCGGTGAGGTGCGAGGCCAACCCATCGACGAAGGTGATCTCGGCGTGAAACGAGTCGATGCCTTGCGTACTGTCCAATGGCAGCAGATTCCAGTTGAACTCATCGACCTTCGTCTTCGTCGCCGCGAGGACGACATCACGCATCTCGTATTCGATGACATAGGTCGTCGAGCCGTGCACGTAGTCATCGTCACCGGTGAGGACAAAGACCATGTCATCGTCATCTTCGGTCTCGTACGGGACGTCGTCTCCGTTCTCGTCGCGCACGGACAGGATCGTTGTGTCGATGTCCGCGCCTTGGTACCTCGTCGGGTACCCGGCGACGATGCCGCGATTCTGATCGAAGGTGGGGAACTCTGCGACGCGCGTCTCTTCGACGTGCAGTGTCGCGCGCCCTTCCTCATCGATTCCGACTTCATACGTGGCGTCCCACGACGAGAATTCGAAGTCGTTGACATCGGTTCGGAACTCGACGGCGGATGCCGCGCCTGCTGACGCTGCCAAGACCGCCGTCGCGACGGCTGCGATGAGGACCAGGGATCGGGGAAGTACACGGCGACGCATGTTTCGAGCGTATCGAGGACCTCGCCGTGTGCCGAGACGTTCTGCGAATGAGGGGTTCGCTGGGCCGCCCGGTAAACTGAGATCGACTTTCAAGGAGCCGCTATGACCCCCGCGCCCGACGCGCCCGCATCCATCCCTGACGACGCCGACGGCGAAGACGCGCGCCGCACTGAGCTTGCCGAAGTGTTCGAGCAGAAGGCCGTCCGTCTGGCGAAGCGCGAGCGGTTGATCGCCCAGCGTGCCGACGCCTCGGGCGGTGCTTTTCCGGTGGGCGTCGCGATCACCCACACGATTCCTGCGCTGCGCGCGGAGTACGGCGCGCTCGAAGCCGGTGAGGAGACCGGTGTCGTCGTCGGCATCGCAGGGCGTGTGGTGTTCAGCCGCAACACCGGCAAGCTGTGCTTCGCGACGTTGCAGGCCGGTGACGGCAGCCGAATCCAGGCCATGATCTCGCTGGCAGAGGTGGGCGATGAGTCACTGGCGCAGTGGAAAGAGTTCGTCGACCTCGGCGACCACGTGTTCGTGCACGGTCAGGTGATCTCCAGCCGACGCGGTGAGCTGTCGATCATGGCTGACAGCTGGACGATCGCCTCGAAGGCGATTCTGCCGTTGCCCAACGCGTACTCAGAGCTCAGCGAGGAAGGCCGCGTGCGCAGCCGCTACCTCGACCTCATCGTGCGCGAGCAGGCCCGCACCACAGTTCGTGCACGGGCAACGGTCAACGCCAGCCTGCGTTCGACCTTCGACGCGCACGACTACCTCGAGGTCGAGACTCCGATGCTGCAGGTGCAGCACGGCGGGGCATCCGCTCGACCGTTCGTCACGCACTCCAACGCCTTCGACACCGAGCTGTACCTGCGCATCGCGCCCGAGCTGTATCTGAAGCGTGCGG
>JBEBSN010000080.1:0-13410 GCA_040394295.1 Microbacterium sp. | reverse complement strand
CATGTCGCGCGGAACGCTGTAACCGACCCCGAAGAGCAACTGTTCACGACTCCGCTCGGTCGCCTCTGGAATCGCAATAACGCAGCGGGGGAGTGGCGACGCATCCGCGAAGAGGTCGGGCTTCCGGAAGACATCACATTGCACACTCTGCGGCACACGTTCGCTTCGAACCTCATCGCTTCCGGCTGCGACGTGGTCACGGTGCAGCGTGCGCTTGGCTACTCAACGCCATCGATCACGTTGAACGTCTACAGCCACCTCTGGCCATCTGCAGAGGACAAGACGAGGGCAGCGACCGCGGACTTCATGGCTCTCGCAGCGCGACCAACGGCCAGCGAACGAGCAACATCCTAGGATTCTGCGGACTCCCTGCGGACTGAAACAGGAAAACCCCAGGTCAGAAGCCTGCGCTACCGGTAGTTGATGAACTGCAGGTCGAGGTCGAGGTCGCTGCCCTTGAGAAGCGCGATGATCGACTGCAGGTCGTCGCGGCTCTTGGACTGCACACGCAGTTCGTCGCCCTGGATCTGGCTCTTGACGGACTTCGGACCCTCGTCGCGGATGATCTTGCTGATCTTCTTCGCATTCTCGGAGGAGATGCCGTCCTTCAGCGTCGAGACGATGCGGTACTCCTTGCCGCTGGCAAAGGGTTCGCCGGATTCGAGGCTCTTCAACGAGATGCCGCGTTTGATCAGTTTCGTCTGAAGGACGTCGAGAACGGCCTTGGCGCGCTCTTCCGTGCCGGCCTTGATCAAAATCGACTCACCGCTCCATTCGACCGACGAGCCGGTGTTCTTGAAGTCGTAGCGCTGTTCGATCTCTTTGCGCGCCTGGTTGACGGCGTTCTCCGCCTCCTGGTGGTCGACCTTGCTGACGATGTCGAACGATGAATCTGCCATGGCGTCAGTCTAGCCAGCCGGGTGCAGTTCGGCATTTCTGAAAACGCTTCCATGGCGGCGAGCACGGCCTTTCGCCTCATCACAGGTTGATATCGTCCGTGCTGAACGTTGCGGGAAGTCCTCGATCCGAGGCATACTGTAAGCGCTTGCAGAATGGCAGGCACCACAGCATCGAGAGAGGCACACCAATGAAGGTGAACAAGCGCAGCATCATCGCGTTCGGCGCGATGGCCGCAATTTCTTCCCTGGCGCTCGCGGGCTGCGCAAGCGGCGGCGGCAACGGCGACAGCGGAGCAGATGACGTCGACTACAGCGGTGAGATCACCGTCTGGGTCGACGCCGACCGCGCCGACGTCCTGCAGGATGCCGCTGACGCATTCACCGCAGACACCGGTGTCGAGGTGAAGATGGTCCAGAAGGAGTTCGGCGAGATCCGCGACCAGTTCATCCAGCAGGTTCCGACCGGCGAGGGCCCCGATGTCGTCGTCGGAGCGCACGATTGGCTCGGCACCCTTGTGACCAACGGCGTCGTCGCCCCGATCGAGCTCGGCGACCGCGTCAGCGAGTTCGAACAGGTCGCGATCGACGCGATCAGCTACGAGGGGCAGACCTACGGTGTTCCGTACGCGATCGAGAACATCGCGCTTCTGCGAAACACCGATCTCGCCCCTGAGGCTGCAACCGACTACGACGACATGATCGCCAAGGGTAAAGCCGCAGGCACCGAGTACGCGTTCCTCGTCGGCCTCGACCCCGAAGCTTCTGACCCATACCACCTGTACCCGTTCCAGACGTCGTTCGACGCTCCGGTCTTCGGCACCGACGCAGATGGCGCCTACGACCCCGCCGACCTTCAGGTCGGAAACGAGGGTGGCACGGCCTTCGCCGAATGGCTGGGCGCGCAGGGCGCCGCTGGCGTGCTGAACACGAACATCACCGGTGACCTCGCCAAAGAGAACTTCGTCTCGGGCAAGTCGCCGTTCTTCCTCACCGGGCCGTGGAACGTCCCCGCTGCAGTCGACGCGGGCTTGAACGTCGCCGTCGACCCGATCCCTTCCGCGGGTGGTAGCGACGCGCAGCCGTTCGCCGGCGTGCAGGGCTTCTTCCTCAGCTCGGAGAGCGAAAACCGACTGGCCGCCAATGAGTTCATGGTGAACTACATCGGCAGCGAAGAGGTGCAGACCGCGCTCTACGAGGTCGGCGGACGCACCCCGGCGCTGACTGCGGCGTACGAAGCCGCCGTCGAGTCCGACCCGATCACCGCAGGCTTCGGCGAGGTCGGCGCGAATGCCGTGCCGATGCCGAGCATCCCCGAGATGGGTGCCGTGTGGGAGTTCTGGGGCGTGACCGAGGCTGCGATCATCAACGGTTCGGGTGACCCGGCGGAGCTGTGGACGAAGATGGCCGCCGACATCCAGGGTGCCATCGGCTGACGATTCGAATGCACGGGGTGGCTTCCGCCGGACGCCACCCCGTGTCTCGTCCTACGCTGAGCACACGACCCAGGGATCCAGATGACCACCTCGACCACTGAACCGAGCGACGCCGTCGAACCGCCGCCGAGTCGCAATTCCCGCCGCGCCGCCCGCATCGCTGAGTCTGCAGGCGTGGGCTGGAAGCTGATGCTGTTCAAGGTCGTCATGCTCGGGCTCATCGACGCCCTGGCGCTGTACGCGATCTTCGTGCTCATCCAGAGTGAACAGTGGATCCCGGCGATCATCGTGTTCGCGGTGACGGCGTTCGCCAACTGGGTCTACTTCAGCAGGGGCAACCTTCCCGCGAAGTATCTGGTGCCCGGGCTCATCTTTCTCTTCGTCTTCCAGATCTTCGCCGCCGTCTACACCGGATACATCGCATTTACGAACTATGGCACCGGGCACAACAGTGACAAGGACAGCGCCGTCAATGCGCTCATGCTGTCGGCCCAGGAGCGCGTGCCCGATTCCCCGGCCTACGACCTCACCGTCGTCGAACAGCTCGGACAGTTCTCGTTCCTTGTGACGGCCCCGGACGGCGACGCGTTCATCGGCGGCGACGAGCGTCCGTTGCAGAGCGTGAACGACGCCGAGATCGACGGGGGCAAGGCGGTCTCGCTGCCCGGATACAACACCCTCGGGTTCGCCCAGATCGTTCAGAACCAGAAGGCCATCGCCGACATGGTCGTGCCGCTCAGTGACGACCCGAACGATGGCGCGCTGCGCACGCCGGACGGTTCGAAGGCGTACGTGTATGTGTCCAAGCTCATCTACGACGAGACTGCCGCAACGATGACCGACTCCCGCTCGGGCGTCGTCTACGAGGACATCGGCACCGGAGCGTTCACTGCTCAGGACGGCACCGAACTCAAGCCCGGTTGGCAGATCAACGTCGGCGTCGACAACTTCGTCCGCGCCTTCAGCGAGCAGTCGATCCGCGGCCCGTTCTTCTCTGTCCTCATCTGGACCTTCGTCTTCGCGTTCCTGTCCGTGTTCACCTGCTTCGCGCTCGGCCTGTTCCTCGCGATCGTGCTCAACGATCCGAAGATGAAGTCGAAGAAGTACTACCGGGTGATGATGATCCTGCCGTACGCCTTCCCTGGTTTCCTCTCCGCGCTGGTCTGGGCGGGAATGATGAATCAGGAGTTCGGCTTCCTCAACGTCGTCCTGTTCGGCGGTGCGGAGATTCCCTGGCTCACCGACGAGTGGCTGGCCAAGATCAGCATCCTCCTGGTGAATCTGTGGTTGGGATTCCCCTATATGTTCCTGATCTGCACCGGCGCGCTCCAGTCGATCCCGGATGACGTGCAGGAGGCCGCGCGAGTCGATGGCGCGAACGCGTGGCAGGTGTTCCGCTCGATCAAGCTGCCGTTGCTGTTCGTCTCCGTCGCCCCGTTGCTGATCTCGTCGTTCGCGTTCAACTTCAACAACTTCAGCCTGATCTACATGCTGACCGGTGGTGGGCCGAGAGATGCGAGCGCCAGCGTCAATGTCGGTGCCACCGACATCCTGATCACCCTCGTCTACAAGGTCGCCTTCGTCGGGTCGAACGCCGACTACGGCCTGGCCAGCGCGTTCTCCATCATCATCTTCATCCTCGTCGCGACGATCTCGGTGATCGCCTTCCGACGGACCAAGGCGCTCGAGGAGCTGAACTGACATGACAACCACACGTGCAGATTCCACGTCCACGATCGTCACCTCAAGAACAGGCGAATCCGCAGTAGCGAAAGAGCCCCGGCGTCCTTTCAAGAAGTACTTCCGCGAGACGGGCTGGCGCCATATCATCGGCATCGTCGTCGGCGCGTTCGCGCTTTTCCCTCTGCTCTACATCATCAGCGCCTCGCTGAACCCCGGCGGCACGCTGCTGACGGCGAACTCGTTGTTCAGCAACTTCAGCATCGAGAGTTATCTGACGCTGTTCCAAAGCCCGCAGCATCCTTATGGCGCCTGGTTCATGAACACTCTGATCATCGGACTCGTCACCGCTGTCGGCACGGTGCTGCTCGGTGCCCTCGCGGCATATTCCTTTTCGCGCATGCGCTTCACCGGTCGTCGGTTCAGTCTCACCGCGCTTCTGGTCGTGCAGATGTTCCCGCAGATGCTCGCCATGGTCGCGATCTTCCTGCTCATGGTCTCGATTGGTGACATCTTCCCGGCGATCGGACTGAACTCGCGGATCGGCCTCATCATGATCTACCTCGGCGGAGCGCTGGGGGCGAACACCTATCTGATGTACGGATTCTTCAACACCGTGCCGGCATCCATCGACGAGGCGGCGAAGATCGACGGCGCAGGTCATGCGCGCATCTTCTTCACGATCATCCTCCGGCTGGTCGCACCGATCCTCGCGGTGGTCGGGCTGCTCAGCTTCATCGGCACGTCGAGCGAGTTCATCCTCGCGAGCGTGATCCTCATCGACCCCGACCAGCAGACGCTTGCCGTCGGCCTGTACAAGTTCGTCTCGGACGAGTTCTCCAAGAACTGGAGCGTCTTCGGAGCAGGAGCTGTGCTCGCCGCCGTGCTGCCCGTGGCGCTCTTCCTCGCGCTACAGAAATACATCGTCGGCGGTCTCACCGCCGGTAGCGTGAAGTAACACACAATCAGAGGGCTCTGTCATGGCATCCGGCCGTGCAACCACGTCGAAAGGCGGCGGCTGCCGCATCCGTAGAAAGGCATGACATGACCCTCCTCTCACCCCACCACGACGGCTCACCGCTGTACGTCTCCGACCTTGCGCCCGAGCTCGGCGACGTCGTCACCGTGCGCCTTCGCGTGCCAGCCGGATATGGACCGCTCGCAGCGGTGCGCACGCGATCGAATCCTGACCACGAGCCGCAATGGACGGATGCTGCCCGCGTCGGCGACGCCGACGGCTGGCAGTGGTGGGAAGCGCCCGTCACGGTGCGCAACAGGCGCCATGGCTACCGTTTCGTCCTGCAGCACGAGGATGGAACGGTCGAGTGGCTGAACCAGACCGGCATCCACAGGCTCGAGACTCTCGATGCTGAGGACTTCGCGCTCGTCGCGCATCCGGCGCCGCCCGCGTGGATGCACGAGGCCGTGATGTATCAGGTCTTTCCCGACCGATTCGCGCGCTCGGCACAGGCTGACGAGCATCCGGCTCCGGACTGGGCGATTCCGGCAACCTGGGACACCCCCGTCGATCCCGTGCTGCCTGGGCGTTCGCAGCAGTTCTATGGCGGCGACATCCCCGGCATCATCTCGAAGCTCGATCACATGAGCTCGCTCGGCATCAATCTGCTGTACCTCACGCCGGTGTTCCCCGCGGCGTCGAACCACCGCTATGACGCGGCGAGCTTCGAGGGCATCGACCCGCTGCTCGGCGGCGAAGAGGCGTACATCCAGCTCGTCGAAGAAGCCCATGCCCGAGGGATCCGGGTCATCGGAGACCTCACCAGCAATCACTCCGGCGACCGACACGAGTGGTTTCAGGCTGCGCTCGGCAACCCCGGGGCCGTCGAGGAGAACTACTACTACTTCACCAACGACGACAACACCGAGTACGAATCGTGGCTCGGCACCCCGACGCTTCCGAAGTTCAACTGGGAATCTCAGGAGTTGCGGGAGCGATTCATCTCGGGCGAGGAGTCCATCGTGGCGAAGTGGCTGAAGCCGCCGTACAACGCCGACGGCTGGCGCATCGACGTGGCGAACATGACGGGCCGTCTCGGCGACGTCGACGTGAATGACGAGGTGCGGCAGCTGCTGCGCGAGACGATGCTGAAGGTGAACCCCGACGCGGTGCTGCTCGGCGAGTCGACCAACGATGCCGCGAGCGATCTGCAGGGCGATGGATGGCACGGCGCTATGACGTATCCCTCCTTCACCAGGCCGCTCTGGGGGTGGCTGAGCGAGCCGAACGGGGAGGCCTACCTGACAGCGCAGGGCGATTCGCTGACCGAGCCCTGGTTCTTCGGGCAGCCGATCGGCGGGATCCCGCGGTATACCGCGGCCGACTTCGTGGGCGCGGTGGTGCGTTTCACCGGCAGCATCCCGTGGCGTGTGCGCCTGGGAAACATGCAACCGCTCGACACTCACGACACGGCGCGCTTCGCGACCAATGCCGCCCCGGGGGCGATGCCGCTCGCGCTGGGCCTGTCGATGACGCTCCCTGGTCTTCCAGTGGTGTTCGCCGGCGACGAGTTCGGCCTCACCGGGACGGACGGCGAGATGAGTCGCACGCCGATGCCGTGGGGGAGTGAATCGGAGCCCGCTACAGCTGAGGTTCTGTCGACGTACCGTGCCCTCATCGCGCTGCGCCGCGAGCACCCTGTGCTCGGCACTGGCGGTCTGCGCTGGGTCCATGTCGATGACGAGACGATCGCGTTCGTGCGCGAAGGCGCTGACGAGTCGGTGCTGGTGGTGGCGACCCGCGGGGGAGCCGACATCTCGCTCGAGCCCGGCGCGGTCCTCGGAGCAGACAGGGCGGCGTCGTTGTTCGGCGACGCGACACTCGCCGTCGCATCCGACGGATCTGTCGCGCTCGCGGCCGAGGGACCGGCCTTCGCGGCGTGGGCTCTGCCGGGGGTCACTGTTCCGACCGACTGACGCTCGCGGTAGCATGTCACGCATGCTACCTTGTGATGCATGACAGCGGACGTCGGCGCTCAGATGCGCAAGGGGGTCACAGAGTACTGCGTGCTCGGCCTCCTTGCGCGAGAGCCGATGTACGGCTGGCAGCTTGCCGAGGCGCTTATCGGCGCAGGTCTGATCGCGAGCATAGGCACGCTGTATCCGTTGCTGGGGCGCCTGCGCGACAGTGGCGCGGTCACGACCTTCGACGTGCCGTCAGAATCGGGACCAGCCCGCAAGTACTACCGGCTGACGGAAGCTGGCAGTGCGCGGCTCGCGCAGTTTCGCGCACAATGGACGCCCTTCGCCCGTGTCGTCACGGGGCTCGTGGGAGAGGAACGATCATGACCACCACCGAAGCCGCACGTCAGCGAGAGGATTTTCTCGCGCGATTGGACGCTGCGATGCGTGAGGTCCCGCACGGAGTCGCAACCGAGATCCGCGCCGGAATCGTCGAAGAGCTCAACGGGCTGGATGCCGCGGCGACAGCTGCCCGTATCGCGCAGCTGGGAGATCCTGCGGTGATCGCCGCAGAGGCACAAGCCGCAACTCACGACACCCTCGTCGCCGCCGAGCTGAAGGCGCCGGTGACCGGCACCAAGGGGTTCGCGATCGCAGCTGCTCTCACGCTGAGCTTTGGAGGAATCCTCGTGCCTGCCATCGGTTGGGTCGTGGGCGCGGTGCTGGTCGGTGCGAGTTCTCTCTGGAAAACCGGGGAGAAGCTCGCGGCAATCGTCGTCCCGTTGGCGGCGATCGCGACAGTGATCGTGTTCGGTCTGGGAGCGTGGGTCGCGGCACCCGGGGTAACGGCGACCGACGAGGGCAGCGGGTTCGTGGCGTCCGAAGCGAACAACCCTCTTCTGCCTACGGCGTACGACGTCGTCTGGACGGGGATCTTCGGGCTCGGTTTCCTACTGATCCCGGCATCCGGACTCTGGCTGCTCTGGCGCTTGCGCCGTCGCTGACTCGCGTGTCCAGCCGGGCCACACGTCGCGGCGGTCGTACGGTTGAGGCATGGCACGGGCGGACGGTCGAAATCTGGCGATGAGCTGGGTCGCCGGCGTCATGTGCGCGGGGGTCGTCGGAGCGCTCGTGTGGTTCGCCGCACCCATGGGTCCCGTCCTCGTCGATTTCGTGGGGGAGACGCTGCGCACCATCGCTCCGGGCACCGCCGATATTCCTTGAGATTCCGCGGGTCAGGCGACACGTCGGCACGCCTGCGCTGTTGCGTGCGTGAGCGGCGATACCCTCGCACTGCACATATTCGACGAGAGGCGCCCCAATGAGTGACCCCGAGGTTCCCCAGCCTGAGAAGCCCGCAGACGTCAACGACGTCCTCAACAGCGCGAACGAGGGTCTTGCTGACGCCGAAGCGGCCGGCGCGGATGTGTCCGGATCGGCTCAGCCTGCAGCGTCCCACGCCGTCGGCCAGGACTCCGTCGACTACGACGCCGTCGACCCCGATCTCGCTGCCTTCGAGGAAGCCGAGCGCAGCCACCCCGGCACCTTCGTCACGCCGGGACTCGCTGAGTCCGTCGAGGCGAGCGACACCCGCAGCGACGACAGCCGCAGCGACGACAGCCCAGCCGAGGCGAAGACGAGCGTGTTCGATCGGAGCACGCAGGCAGACGAGGTCATCGTCGCCGATGCCGCCCCCGAGACATCGATCGCCGACACCGCCTACGGGCATCCGACCACAGACGACAGCGACACCAGGGTCGTCCCCTCCGAGCCCATCGTGGCGGCGGCAGCGCCGGTGCAGAACCAGCCGATATTCGTGCAGGCGCCTGAGGCGCCGCGTGATCGTGGCAACCGCGGCACTGCAGCAGCCATCGGACTGCTCGCCACACTCGTGTTCGCCATGCTCTACCTCGGCATCGGCTTGGGATGGAGTGCACTTCAGGGCGAGGTGAACGGCGAGAACATCGTCGACCAGATCCTCGCGCCGCTCACGACCTGGGCATTCTGGGTCCCTGTCGCCGTGTTCTTCATCGGCTTCTGGCTGCTGGGCGCGATCATCAACCGTGGCCGCTGGGGTCGGTGGGTGATCTTCGGTCTTGTCGTCGGCGTGATCTCGTACGGAGGCTACCTTCTCGGCCAGCTCTTCGAAGCGCGGTTCTGGCTGATCACTCCCTCCCAGGCCAGTGAACTGATGGGCGAGCAGCTGTTCGCCCCGCTCGCGATCGCAGCCTTCGTGCTCGGACGAGAGCTCACCATCTGGTTCGGAGCGTGGGTGGCCCGCAGTGGCGCGCGCAAGACCGAGCTCAACGCCGAGGCTCAGCGTGAGTACGAGCGCACGCTTGAGGCCGGCCCGACGCTGTCGAGGTAATCACGGACGCCGAATCGCCTGACCCCCGCGGACCTGCTCCGGCGGGGGTCTCGGCGATCCAGGCGACGGTGATGACCGCGGTCGGATTCTTCGCGCTCGCTGTTCTCGGTCTCGGAATTCTTAGTTTCATCACCGATGCCGACATCATCAGCGTGCCAGGGCTCGGGCAGGCGCCCGGCGTCATCGGCATGATCGCTGCCGTCGCTGTATTCGTCGGCGTGCTGTGGCTCGCCTTGAAGATCGCGCGTCCGAAGTTCCGGTCGGTCTGGTCGATATCGATTCTCACGGCGCTCGCGCATCTGCTCGCCGTCGCGATGGGCGTCCTGTTCACGTCCGGAGATTTCATCGCCGCGCTTTCCGTCATGGGGGCACTGATCACCGGCGGTGCGACTGTCGTGCTTTTCGTCGTGGCGGCGGTCGCCGCATGGGGTGGAGTCGCGCTGCGACGCACTCGCGCCGAGCGTCCGCGTTGGCCGTGGGAGCGCGAGGATCCAGATCAGGCATGACCGACACCCGTCAAATCTCGGCCTGCAACGCGGATCGCCGTACCCTGTAAACGTGGAGCGCTCGCTGGAGACACAGGTAGACCTGGCCGTTGAGGCTTGGCTGCGCTGGGTGCCGCGCTGGGAGCCGGCAACACACCGCGGGCGCATCGCCCCATGTCGTCGCTGCCTCGGGTCACCGATCCTATCCGCGGCCGGCATCAGCGGCAACGTTCCGCACGGAGTCCAGCACGGACTCTCCACGCGCATCAAGACGATCGTCGATCATGCTGTCGCCGAGTACACCGCGCGGAACCTCCCCATGCTGCAGGCAGAGCTTGATCAGCAGGCCGCGCGCAACCGCTCCAGAAGCTATCGCCCGTCCGAGGGGCTCGCGCCGGAGTTCGAGGGATTGCCCCTCGATCCCGATCCTGTGCCCGGCGCGCCTTTCCTGTTCACCATCGCCGGTCTGGCCGATGCCGAGAGCGTCGAGCTGCCTCCGTTGCCGCCGCTCAGCGATGAAGCCAAGGCGGCGCTGCGCCAGGAGGTCGGCCTTGCCGACGAATATGCCAATATGGTCGGCCGTGAGATCTGCGGAATCCTGCTCAGGCACCGCCTGACGGTGCAGGCCGCGATCTCGCAGCACGTCGAGCCGCAGATCGAGGCGTTGCTTGCGGAGTTGACCGATTCGCTCGATTCGCCGTTCGACCCTGATGGTGCCTGACACCGCCTGACGGTTCTCGATCGAGGGCGACCTGCAGTCGCTGAGTCGAGTTCGCGGATGCTGGTACTTCGCTGTGAGAGTGCGTCGTCGCTTTGCCGTCGCCGCATCTCGAAGCTATCGTTTTTCGATAGATACCGACCGCTTATCGATAGGCAGATGATGCAACCCCGTGTGACCGCTGTGCTCAAGACGCTCATCGCCGTCATGATCCTTCTCCTTCTGGCGAGCCAGATACTCGTGATCCCCGAGGTTGCGCGTGTCACCGCGCTTCGCAATCCCGACGTCGCGCAACTCGAGGTTCCAGGGATCATCGGCGCTGTCATCTTCTTGGCATTGGTCGAGGTCACACTCATCTGTGTCTGGCGGCTGCTGTCGCTGGTCCGCGCTGAGCGTATCTTCAGTGCGGACGCATTCCGCTTCGTCGACATCATCCTCTGGGCCCTTGCCGGTGCGGGGGTGCTTATCGCGGCGTCGTACACGGTGATCGTCGCAAGTCGCGCGGTTTCGCTGTCCCTCACGCTCCTGGCGGTACTCGGAGTCGTCGTCAGCGCTGCTCTCGCGCTGCTCGTGGTGGTGCTGCGCGGATTGCTGCGCAAAGCGCTCGAGCTCGAGCAGGACATGTCCGAGGTCGTCTGATGCCCATCGTGATCGACCTCGACGTGCAACTCGCACGGAAGAAGATGAGCGTGCAGGAGTTCGCCGACGCCATCGGCATCACTCCAGCGAATGTCGCCGTGCTCAAGAACGGCC
Source organism: Microbacterium sp. (assembly GCA_040394295.1). Taxonomy (GTDB): domain Bacteria; phylum Actinomycetota; class Actinomycetes; order Actinomycetales; family Microbacteriaceae; genus Microbacterium. Next base: position 2,155 of record JBEBSN010000080.1, on the reverse strand, counting down.
GCGCAAAGGCCGTGCGCTTCACCACTCTCGAAGCGATCTGCCGCGTGCTGGAATGTCAGCCCGGTGACATTCTGCGGTGGATTCCCGAAGACGCACAGACGCACGAGGGGGAGCCGGCATGAGCACGACGACGACGCCCGCGTGGGGCGAGTTCATCGCGCAGCGACTGTTGGATGCGCGCACGTGCCCCGTGTGCGCGACCGCCCAGCTGGAAGCCGGATGTTGCCCCAGGTGCGGCGCTGACCTTCGCGGCGCAGCAGGCAACGAAGTCTGGGAGGTCTCGACTGCCGCCGCCGCAGCGATCCGCGCACGCGACCAGCTTCTGTTGCGCGTGCCACGAACGGCCAGGGCCGAAGCCGCATCGATGGCTCCCGCACCGCCTGCGGCTCCCGCACCGCGTATGCCGCAGCCCGCTGCGGTCAGCCCTCGTCCGCCTGGCAGCAGCGCCACACTGCAGTCGGTACTCGCGATCGCCGGAGCCGGTCTCTTCGCCGTCGCCGCACTCGTGTTCACGTTCCTCAACCCCGACCTGGCCGACCGCGCGCTACGCAGCGTCATCGTGGGCCTGGTGACGCTTGTGTTCCTCGGCGGGTCGTGGCTGCTCGCGCGACGGGGGTTACAGTTCTCGGCGGAGGCGGTCGGCGGGCTCGGGCTCGTGTTCGTCGGACTTGACGTCTACGCATTCGCTCAGTTGGGGCTCTCCGCCGGTGCGACCTGGTTCATCTCGGCGGCAGCGACTGCGGTCGCCGGAGTCGTGATGGCTGCGGCCGGTCTCGCCGCACGGATACGGATCTGGGTGTGGGGAGCGCTTCTGGCGATCACCGTCGTGCCGGCGATGCTGGGCTATGCGGTCGGCGGCACCTCGGCCGCTGCTCTCGGACATGTGGCTGCCGCGTTCGTCGCGGCCGGACTCATCGCGGTGCTCCCGCCGGTCGCGCCTCGTCTGAGCGCGATCGTCTCCGAGGGTCCATCGCTCAAAACTGAACAGCGAATGCTCGTCAGCCTCCAGCTTCTGGCTGTCGTCAGTGCGATGCCGATCGTCCTTGCCGGCGCATTCGCTCCCCATGAAGTCACGCTCTTTCTGCTGGAGACCGCGCTGGTCCTCGCGCTCATCACGACGCACGCGCTCATCGCCACCAGTCATCTGCTCAAGGGCTGGTGGAGCTACGTCGCAGGCGGTGCGGCCGTGGCGTCCGCCGTGGCCGTCATGCACGCGGCCCAGGTGGAGCTTGTTCCAGGACACTGGTGGCTCGCGACTGTTCCCGCAGCCACGGCGCTGTCTTTCGCGCTGTTGTCGACCTCGCCCCTGCCTCGCAGCGTGTCTCGCGGGATCTTCGCGTCGGGCGCGTTCACGGTATTGGCCGCGATAAGTCTGATTCCGCTCGTCTTTGCTGCAGGTGCCGGCTTCGACGCCGTCGACGCGTTCCTGTCGGGCCTGGGCGAGCAAGCGATCACGACCGATCCCTGGTCCTGGGCGTTCCTGGTCGGCCTCGTGAGCATCGCTGTCGGTCTGACCGTGTTCGGTCGGCTCGGCAGGCGGCACTCCGCTCTGCGTACGCTCGTCGTCGGAACGGATGTCGTAGCCATACTTTTTGTCGCCGTCGCAGTGGCCGCGTTGGCGTGTGTGCCGCTGTTGCCGCTTCCCGTTCGTCTTGCGATCGTGTTCGGCGGAGCAGGTGCTGCGGCAGTCTCCCTGCGGTGGCTGCCGACTCTGAACGCTGCGCGGGAAGGTATCCGGATCGCACTCCACCTCGGCATCCACCTGGCGATCCTGGTCGGTGCCATCGTGTCGTGGCGTGATGCGTACCTTGTGCCCGCGGCCGGGGTCGCGGTGATCGCGACGCTCGCGCTCGCCGCGATGACGGTGTCTTCCGCCATCCGGTTCCTCCATGTCGGCGCCGGTTTCGCCTACGCCCTGGTGTGCATCGCACAGGCGCTCGCACTGACCGCACTGGGCGGCATCGCGGTCCTGTGCCTCACGACGGCGGCCGGACTTCTCGGTGCGATCGCTGCGACATTCCTCACGCGCGTCGGCGCTCGCGCCTGGTATGCCGTGCTCGCGGTGACGACGGTTCCGTTCCTCGCAGGAACAATCCAGGTGGTGTTCGAGCGCAGCGGGTGGACGGCGCTGTCCACCAGCCTCATGTTCGCCCTC
>JBEBSN010000079.1:0-13520 GCA_040394295.1 Microbacterium sp. | reverse complement strand
ATGCGCTCGCGCGGAGCGCGGCGATGAGCCGACGCATCGCGCGGGTGCAGCTCGACTCCCCGCTGCCGCAGCTGGATCGGCTCTTCGATTACGCGCTGCCAGAAGAGTTCGGCGAGGTGTCGACCGGCGTTCGCGTGCGTGTGCCGCTGCGCACGGCCGGGCGCCTCGTCGATGCCTACATCGTCGACATAGCGGACGAAGACGACGCCGAGCGTGCTCTGTCCAGCGTCGACAGCGTCGTCTCGACCGTCCCTGTGCTGCCGGATCGGCTGTACTCACTCGCCCGACGCACAGCTGACCGCGCCGCAGGATCGTGTGCCGACATCCTTCGCCTGGTCATTCCGAAGCGGCAGGTACGCGTCGAGAAGGCGTGGAAAGCCGATGCGGAGACGCCCCTGCCGACGGCCGCGGCGATCGACCTGGCCAACGCCGTACTGGGGGAGTACGACGGGCTCAGCGCGCTGCTCGAGGAGCGCGGTCGCGGTGCGGTCGAAGCCATACCCGGCATAAGCGACGGCATGCTGCGATGGGCTCATCTGCTCGCCGCAGCGGCGACGCGGATGCTCTCTGAGGGTGCCTCGACGATCATCGTCGTTCCCGACCACCGCGATCTCGATCGACTGCACGCGACGCTGGAGACGATGGTTCCGACCGAGGCCATCGTCAGATACGACTCCCGTCAGTCCAATCCCGATCGCTACCGGGCATTCCTGCGGACACTCGAGGACGCGCCCTGCGTGGTGATCGGTAACCGCTCGGCGGTCTATGCACCCGTTCGCGCCGGGCTGGTCACCATCTGGGACGACGGCGATCCGCTGCTCGGAGAACCTCTCGCACCGTACGTGAACGCCAGGGACGCCGCCCTGCTGCGCCAGGAGCAGGAGGGCTCTGCGCTGCTCATCGCCGGCCACACCCGCACGACCGATGCGGAGCGTCTCGTCCTGCACGGCTGGCTGCGTGATGTTCACGCCTCCAGGCGGGTGCTCCCGAAGGTTATCCTGAGCACTCCTCAAGAGATGGAGTCGCCCGGTCAGCGTGTGCATTCGAGCGCGTTCTCCGCTGCGCGCACCGCGAGCGAACAAGGGCCCGTCCTGGTCCAGGTGTCTCGTCCAGGCTTCTCGCCGAGCCTCGTGTGCGCCGAGTGTCGTGCGCCGGCGCGGTGTGCGCCCTGCGGAGGGCCGCTGGGGGCGAAGCAACGCGGCGCTGTACCCGTGTGCGGCTGGTGCGGACGCTCCGCGCGCGCGTGGGCCTGCCCGTCCTGCTCATCGACGAAACTCCGGCTGGCGTCCTCCGGGAGCGAGCGCACAGCCGAAGAGTTGGGGCGCGCCTTTCCCGGTGTTCGTGTGATCGTCGCCGATGGCGCGCACCCGGTCGAGTCGGTCTCTGAGAAGCCTGCGTTGGTCGTCGCGACGCGGGGCGCTGAACCCGTGGCTGAAGGCGGCTACCGGGCCGTCGTGCTCCTGGACGGACCGCGGATGCTGCAGGCACCCGACCTTCGCGTCGGCGAATCCTGCCTGAGATGGTGGTCGAACGCTGCCGCTCTCGCGGCACCCGGTGCGCCCGTGCACCTTGTGGGCGTGGACGGTCCCGTCGGCCGCGCACTCGCCACTTGGAATCAGAAGGGCTACGCGCGCTCACAGCTCGAGGAACGCGCTCCGCTGCATATGCCGCCCGTCGCGCGCGTCGCCCTCGTAGAAGGCCTGACAGCCTCGGTCGAGCGTGCGCTGGCGGCGCTGCGGGATCTGTCTCTGCCCTCAGATGCCATCCTCGGCCCCGTTCCCGTTGAATCTGAAGAGGGACGTGTGCGCGCACTGGTGCGCTTCGAATACGCGGCAGGCAGCACGGTGGCCACGACGCTGCGCGCCGCCGTCGTCGCCGAAGCCGTCAAGCGACGTCGGGGGCGAGGACAGAGCGCTCGCATCCCGCTCTCATTGCGGCTCGATATCCTCGATCCAGAGCTGTAACCCGATCCCCTTCCGGAGAACCTTCATGCGCCTCGTCTTTGCCGGCACACCCGCGGCGGCCGTCCCTACTCTGCAGGCACTCGTCCTGCGACATGAGATCGCGGCGGTGATCACGCGACCAGACGCTCCGGTCGGACGTAAGCGGGTGATGACCGCTTCGCCAGTCGCTCATGCGGCGGAACAACTCGGCCTGCCCGTCATCAAAGCTGCCCGCCTGGACGAAGAGGCGACAGCGCGAGTCACCGCACTGCGTGCCGAACTCGGCGTGATCGTCGCCTACGGCGGCCTCGTCCGCGAGCCGTTGCTGTCGGCGCCCGCGCACGGATGGATCAACCTGCACTTCTCGCTGTTGCCCCAGTGGCGCGGTGCAGCTCCCGTCCAGCGCGCTCTCATCGCCGGTGATGCGGAACTGGGCGCCAGCGTCTTCCGGCTGGTTCCCGCTCTGGACGCCGGCGATGTGTTCGCCGCGCGTACCATCGCCGTCCCGGAGGATGCGACCGCAGATACTGCGCTCGAGATTCTGGCCGACGACGGCGCACGCCTCACCGCCGATGTGGTCGAGGCGATAGCGGCGGGCACCGCCGTTGCACGCCCCCAGCAGGGCGAGGTCACACTGGCGCCGAAGCTCACAATCGATGACGGCGTCCTGGATTGGAACTTGTCGGCCGACGTCATCTTCGCCCGATTCCGAGGTGTGACCCCAGAGCCGGGGGCGCACACGACTGTGGGCGATCTGCGGGTGAAGATCCTCGAGGCCGCTCCCTCCGATTCCGTCGAACCGCTGCAACCGGGCGCGCTTCATGCCACCAAGGATGCCGTACTCATCGGCACCGCGACCACGCCGCTGGCGATCACACGGGTACAGCCTGCAGGCAAGAGCGAGATGAACGCCACGGATTGGTGGCGCGGCATGCGATCCGCCGAGACCCTGCGAGCCGGCTCGTGAGCGGCCAGGCGCGTCGACCTGCTTCCGGCACCGCAGTGCGCACCGTGCAGCCCGCTCGCCGAGTGGCCTATCGCGTCCTGCGCGCGGTCGATGAGTCCGACGCCTACGCGAACCTTCTGCTTCCCTCGGCGATCGCCGAGGCCGCGCTCAATCCGCAGGACGCCGCACTCGCCACCGAACTGACATACGGCACGCTGCGCCGCCGCGGCACGTACGACGCGATCATCTCATCCGCGGCCGGACGCCCTGTCGATGAGATCGGCCCCGCTGTCCTCGATGCGCTTCGCCTCGCCACACACCAACTGCTTGCGACGCGGGTCGCGTCCCATGCCGCCGTCAACGAGTCGGTCAATCTCGTCGCATCCGAGCTCGGACGCGGTCCATCCAGTTTCACCAACGCTGTCCTGCGCCGCATCTCGCGGGACACCCCGGGCGAGTGGCAGGAGAGAATCGAGAAGGAAGCGCGCTCTGACGACGAACGTCTGGGACTGCGCAGCGCGCATCCGGTCTGGATCATCCGAGCACTTCGCCGGGCTCTCGCTGCGGAAGGACGCGCCGATGAGCTCGAGGCTCTTCTGGAAGCGGACAACCTCTCGCCCGCGGTCACACTCGTGGCGCTGCCTGGTCTGGCAGAACAGGGCGATTCTCCCCGGCCGTTCGCACCGACTGCGTTCGGCTCGCCAGGAGGGGACCCGCACGAGATCATCTCCGCGTCCGGCGGTACAGTGCGCGTCCAGGACGAGGGGTCGCAATTGGTCGCGCTCGCCCTGGCCGCGGCCGCTCCGATCTCGGCAGGCGAGCGGTGGCTTGATCTGTGCGCAGGCCCCGGCGGCAAGACCGCGCTGCTCGCTGCGATCGCGCGGCAGCACGATGTGACCCTCGAGGCGAACGAGATCGTTCCTGCCCGCGCGGGATTGGTGCGTAAGGCGCTGAAGGCCGTACCCGGTGACGTGACTGTGCACGAGGAGGACGGCCGCGCGTTCACGCATGCCCGACGGGATCAATTCGATCGCATTCTCGTGGACGCTCCGTGTACGGGCCTCGGCGCGCTCCGACGGCGCCCGGAGGCACGTTGGCGCAAAACACCCGCTGATGTCGCGGAGCTGGCGCCGCTCCAGGAGGAGCTTCTCGCTGGGGCGCTCGACGCGCTCGCTCCGGGTGGGATCGTGGCCTACGTGACATGTTCCCCACATCTCGCCGAGACGGTCGGCGTCGTCTCAGCCGTCCTGCGCACGCGCACCGACATCGTCGAACTCGATGCGACGGCCGTGCTGACCGAGATCTGCGAGCATCCCATTGACCTTCCCGCAAATGATTCCGGGCACGTGCAGCTCTGGCCGCACCGCCACGGCACCGATGCCATGTTCCTCGCGCTGCTGCAGCGCGAGAAGAGAGAGTGAGACCATGACGCTTCCCGACGCGCCGCGTATCAACCCCAGCATCCTGTCCGCCGATTTCGTCAACATGCAGGCGGATCTCGCCCGCATCGCCACCGCCGACTACGTGCATGTCGATGTCATGGACAACCACTTCGTGCCCAACCTGACGTTCGGGCCCCAGATGGTCCAGCGGGTCCAGGAGACGAGCCCGATCCCTCTGGACGTTCACCTCATGATCAACGATCCTGATCGGTGGGCACCCGGATACGCCGAACTCGGCGCCGCCAGCGTGACCTTCCACCTCGAAGCGGCTACCGATCCCGTCGGCCTCGCGCGGCGGCTGCGCGACATCGGCGCACGCGCCGGTGTCGCGATCAAGCCCGGCACGAGCGGTGAGCAGCTCTACGACCTGTTCGACGAATTCGATCAGATCCTCGTGATGACGGTCGAACCCGGATTCGGAGGGCAGGGGTTCATGCCTGAGACCATGCCGAAACTGCGCGATCTGGTCGAGCAGGCCCGCAGTCGAGGCTCGAACGTGTGGTTCCAGGTGGACGGCGGCATCAGCGATGACACGATCGCTCAGGCCGCCGAAGCTGGAGCAGACACATTCGTCGCCGGATCCGCGGTCTACGGCGCCCCGAGCATCGAGGCGGCCATTCGCGGGCTTCGAGAGCGTGCGCGAGCCGCTAGCCTTGAATCGTGAAGACTTTCGACGAGCTGTTCGCTGAGCTCAGTACCAAGGCCGAGACGCGTCCAGCGGGATCGGGTACGGTCGCCGAACTCGATGCGGGTGTGCACACGATCGGCAAGAAGATCGTAGAAGAGGCCGCCGAGGTCTGGATGGCGTCGGAGTACGAGTCAGATGCCGAGGCTGCCGAAGAGATCTCCCAACTGCTTTATCACGTGCAGGTGATGATGCTGGCGAAAGGGCTCAGCCTCGAGGACGTGTACCGACATCTCTGATGCGCTCCGTTCCCTTCCCTCTGATTTGAAAGATTCCCATGCTGCGCATTGCTGTTCCCAACAAGGGCTCGCTCGCTGAGACCGCCGCCGAGATGCTCTCCGAAGCCGGCTACGTCGGCCGACGCGATTCGAAGACGCTGCACGTCATCGACGCTCAGAATGACGTCGAGTTCTTCTTCCTGCGTCCGCGCGACATCGCCACGTACGTCGCCTCTGGCGCACTCGATGTCGGCATCACCGGTCGAGACCTGCTCCGAGACGTCCCCCAGCAGGAGGCGCGAGAGATCCAGGCGCTCGGCTTCGCCCGCTCGACGTTCCGCTTCGCGGCGCCGGCCGGCAAGTACAGCTCCATCGAGGATCTCTCCGGCGCCAGAGTCGCATCTGCATACCCAGGCCTGGTCGATGTGTTCCTGCGCGAGCAGGGGATCGAAGCGACGCTCGTCACGCTCGACGGCGCGGGTGAATCCGCCGTGCAGCTCGGTGTCGCCGATGTGATCGCCGACGTGGTCGAGACCGGCACGACCCTGCGCCAGGCCGGGCTGGAGATCTTCGGCCCCGTGATCATCGAATCAGAGGCGGTGCTCATCAGCCGGCCCGGCGACGCAGAGGGTACGGACCGACTGCTCCGCCGGCTCCGCGGTGTGATCGTCGCACGTCAGTACGCGCTGCTCGATTATGATCTTCCGATCGAACTCGTCGATCAGGCGACGGCGATCACGCCTGGGCGCGAATCGCCCACGATCTCGCCGTTGCAGGACGAGAAGTGGGTCGCGGTTCGCGTGATGATCCCCCGCAAGGGCATCAACAAGGTCATGGATGACCTCTATGACCTCGGCGCACGGGCACTTCTTGTGACCGCGATCGACGCCGCGAGACTCTGATGTCCCTCACCACGCGCGTCATCCCATGCTTGGACGTCGCCGCCGGCCGCGTCGTCAAAGGAGTGAACTTCGAGAATCTCCGCGACATGGGCGATCCGGTCGAGCTCGCTGCGCACTACGCCGCGCAGGGCGCCGATGAGATCACGTTCCTGGACGTCACGGCGACTGTCGATGACCGTGCCACCACATACGATGTCGTGCAGCGCACCGCAGAACAGGTGTTCGTACCTTTGACAGTGGGCGGAGGCGTCCGCAGCGTAGAGGACGTGTCACGGTTGCAAGGGGTCGGAGCAGACAAGGTCGGCGTGAACTCTGCGGCGATCGCGAGACCGGATCTCATCGGAGAGGTCGCCGACCGGTTCGGCTCCCAGGTGCTGGTGCTCTCGCTCGACGTCAAACGCGGCTCTACGACACCTTCGGGATTCGTCGTGACCACGCACGGCGGCCGAACGGAGACTACTCTCGATGCTCTCGAATGGGCCAGAGAGGCGATCGAGCGCGGCGTCGGTGAGCTGCTCGTGAATTCGATCGATGCCGACGGCACCAAGGACGGATTCGACCTGGAACTGATCCGCGTGATGCGAGAGATCTCGTCCGTGCCCGTGATCGCCTCTGGCGGCGCAGGCAGCGCAGAGGACTTCGCACCTGCAGTCAAAGCCGGCGCGGACGCCGTGCTCGCGGCCAGTGTGTTTCACTCGGGTCTGCTGACGGTCACTGACGTGAAGGACTCCATGCGCGCAGAAGGGATCCTGGTGCGATGACTGATCTCGAATCCCGCATGGAACAGGTCGTCTGGAACTCTGACGGTCTCACCCCTGCAATCGTCCAGCAGTGGGACACCCGTGAGGTGTTGATGCTCGCTTGGCTCGACGCTGAAGCGCTGCGCCGGACCCTCACCACAGGGCGAGTGACATACTGGTCACGCTCCCGTCAGGAGTACTGGCGCAAGGGCGACACGTCCGGGAACATCCAGCAGATCCGTGAGGCACGACTGGACTGCGATGGCGACGCCATTCTTCTGCTCGTCGACCAGACCGGACCCGCATGCCACACTGGAACGCGAACCTGCTTCGATGAGGTCGATCTGGGAGCTGTCGACGGTACCCATATTGACCCCGTCAAGGCCGACGGCGAATGAGCCTGACACGCCGCGGGCGCAGCGTCGCCGTGAGCAGCTTCCTGCTCGCGGGTGGTATCGGCATCATCTCGTCCACGCAGACCTGGCTGACCGTCATCCGCGCCGACGCGGGGGAGCCGATCCTGGTTCCAGGCGCCGATGCGCTACCGCTGCTCGCACCGTTGAGCCTTGCGGTTCTCGCGCTCGGGGCGGCGCTTTCGATCGTCGGCCTCGTGCTGCGCTACATCTTCGCGTCGCTCGCGCTGTTCGGCGCAGCGCTTCTGGCTTGGTGGACGAGCGAGATCATTTTCACGATTCCGGTATCAGCGGTAGCGCCAGTCGTGACTGAGACGACAGGTCTCGCTGGCAGCAGCGCGATTACGGCCGTGATCGCCTCCATCGCTCCTTCATTCTGGCCTACCCTGGCCCTTTTCGGCTGGTCCCTACTCCTCGCAACCTCGATATTCGCGCTTGCCTCAGCACATCGATGGAAGCGGGGAGGCAAGCGCTTCCGCACGGATGCAGCAGCGCACGGCCACGAGGATGGGCCCGTCGACGCGATCGATTCGTGGGACGACCTGTCGCGTGGCACCGACCCGACTCGATGACCCGGATAGACTGAGTGAAACACCCCCACGACCGCCTCGGAGGAGAACATGACCAACCCGATCGCTGACCCCGGCCACGGACACTCGCCGGCGGCCTGGACCGCCGTGGTGGTCATGCTCGTCGGCTTCACGGCCGGCACCGTCGCCTTCTGCTTCGACCAGCCTCTCTTCGTATGGGTATCTGTCGCGGTCGTCATCGTCGGCGCACTCCTCGGACCGATTCTGTCCAGGGCCGGCTGGGGAGTGAACGGGCCCAAGTACTCGCCGAAGGGCCACTAGTGGTCCTCGCCGACCTGACGGCCGGCGCAGTCGAAGACGCCGAGCGTCGCGCAGAGGCACGACCGATCGCAGACGTCGAGAAGGCAGCTCTGGCGCGTCCTGCCGCCAAAGACGCTCGTGCAGCTCTGGCGCCCGCCGCGCAGGTCAAGATCATCGCCGAAGTCAAGCGTGCGAGCCCTTCTCGCGGCGCTCTCGCTGAGATTCCGGATCCAGCGCGTCAGGCAGGACTTTACGAAATCGGTGGCGCATCGGCGATCAGCGTACTGACAGAGGAGCGCAGGTTCGGCGGCAGCCTCGCCGACCTCGAGGCTGTGACCGCGCACGTTTCGGTCCCGGTGCTGCGTAAAGACTTCATCGCCACGCCATACCAGGTGCTCGAGGCGCGAGCCGCAGGTGCCGACCTCGCGCTTCTGATCGTTGCCGGGCTCGAGCCCAAGGTGCTTCGCGAGCTGTACGATCTCATCACCGAGCTCGGTATGACTCCGCTGGTGGAAACGCATTCCGCGGAAGAACTCGAGGTTGCGATCGATCTCGGTGCGTCGTTGATCGGCGTCAATGCGCGCAATCTGAAGACCCTGGAGCTCGACCGCGATCTTTTCGCACGTTTGGCGGATCAGATCCCCGACTCCGCTGTGAAGATCGCCGAGTCCGCAGTTCTCGAACCGGCCGACGTCGCACGCTACCGCTCCGCCGGTGCCGACGTCGTTCTGGTTGGCGAAGCGTTGGTTACCGGAGATCCTGTGGCCACGCTGAAAAGTTTTCTGGAGGTGGGATGAGTCTCCGCGCACAAGCCGGACCGTTCTTCGGCGAATTCGGCGGACGGTACATGCCGGAATCGTTGATCGCGGCGATCGATGAGCTCACGGTCGCCTACGAGGCTGCCATCGCCGATCCGGCGTTCCGCTCAGAACTCGCCGAGCTGCTCAGCTCGTACGCAGGCAGGCCGTCGGCTCTCACAGAAGTCACCCGCTTCGCCGAGCACGCCGGCGGCGCACGAGTCTTCCTCAAGCGCGAAGATCTCAACCACACCGGCAGTCACAAGATCAACAACGTGCTCGGGCAGGCGCTGCTGACCAAGCGCCTCGGCAAGACCCGCGTGATCGCAGAGACCGGCGCGGGGCAGCATGGCGTCGCCACGGCCACCGCAGCAGCCCTTTTCGGCCTTGAATGCACGATCTATATGGGCGAAGTCGACACCGAGCGTCAAGCACTCAACGTCGCTCGGATGCGTCTGCTCGGCGCAGAGGTCGTTCCCGTCACCACCGGCTCCCGCACGCTCAAGGACGCCATCAACGATGCGTACCGCGACTGGGTGGCGACGGTAGAGCGGACGAATTACATCTTCGGCACCGCGGCGGGGCCGCATCCCTTCCCCGCGATGGTCCGAGACTTCCAGAAGATCATCGGCGAAGAGGCGCGCCAGCAGCTGCTCGACACGACAGGAAGGCTGCCGGACGCGGTCGTCGCATGCGTCGGGGGAGGTTCCAACGCGATCGGTATGTTCGATGCGTTCCTGGACGACTCCGACGTCAAGCTCTACGGTGTCGAAGCCGCAGGTGACGGCGTAGACACCGACAGACACGCCGCATCGATCGAACGCGGCCGACCGGGTGTGCTGCACGGTGCGAAGACGTACGTTCTGCAAGATGAGGACGGCCAGACCATAGAGTCGCATTCGATCTCGGCTGGTCTTGACTATCCGGGGGTCGGCCCGGCGCATTCGTGGTTGTCGGATATCGGTCGTGCGCAGTACATTCCCGCCACCGACGACGAGGCGATGCAGGCACTGAGACTGCTCAGCCGCACCGAGGGGATCATCCCCGCCATCGAATCGGCCCACGCGCTTGCCGGAGCCCTGCGAATCGGCGAAGAGCTCGGTGCAGATGCCATAATCGCCGTCTGCCTGTCGGGTCGGGGCGACAAGGATATGGATACTGCCGCGCGATACTTCGAGCTGTACGACGAGGATGCCGCAAGCATGGAGGCCCCGCGATGAGCCGTGTCGAGGCCGCGCTCCAGAAGGCCGAAGCTGCCGGACGCGGAGCATTCATCGGGTACTTGCCGGTCGGTTTTCCCGACCTTGCGACGAGCATCCAGGCAGCGATCACGCTCGCCGAGAACGGTGCCGATGTCATCGAGCTCGGCCCGCCGTACAGCGATCCGGTGATGGACGGACTCGTCATCCAAGAAGCCACGCAGGCCTCGTTGGCTGCGGGCTTCCGGATGAAGGATCTCTTCACCGCAGTTCGCGAGATCACTGCAGCGACAGATGTGCCCGTTGTCGTGATGACCTATTGGAACCCTGTGCTGCAGTACGGCATCGATCGATTCGCTGATGATCTGGTGGAGGCAGGCGGGGCCGGCCTGATCACGCCGGATATCACGCCGGAAGCTGCGGGGGAGTGGATCGCCGCGAGCCACCGCACAGGGCTCGATCGCATCTTCCTCGCCGCTCCCACATCGACCGACGAGCGTCTCGATCTCGTGGTGAGCTCGTCGACCGGTTTCGTCTACACCGTGTCGACCATGGGCATAACGGGAGAGCGCGCCGACCTCGACAAAGCGGCGCGCACGCTCGTCACGCGTCTGCGTGAACACGGCGCCCGACGCGCGTGCGTCGGCATCGGAATCTCCACGGCGGACCAGATCGCCGGTGTCATCGAGTACGCCGACGGCGCCATCGTCGGCACCGCACTCGTCCGCGCGCTCCGCGACGGGGGCCTCGGGGCTCTCGCCGAGGTCGCCAGAAACCTCGCTGCAGGCACACCGTCCGCAGTCCCTTCACACGAGAACTAGAATCGCACTCATGCCTCTCGCGCTCCACAGCACCTTCGCCGGTGTGCTCACCAGCATCCCGAGCCCTCCGGTCAGCTACTTCGACCTCGGTCCTCTGCGGATCCACTTCTATGCCCTCTGCATCATCGTCGGCATCATCGCCGCGACGCTGCTAACGAATCACCGTCTCACCAAGCGAGGCGCAGAGCCGTGGGTGGTCATCGACATCGCGATCCTCGCGGTGCCGCTCGGAATCATCGGCGCTCGTGTCTTCCACGTGCTCACGCACCCGAACTTCTACTTCGGCCCTGGAAAGAACACGTGGAACCCGCTCGAACCCGGCTCCGTGTGGGCGATCTGGGAAGGGGGGATCGCTATCTTCGGCGCTCTCCTGGGCGGCGCCGTCGGCGCATGGTTGGGCTGCAGGTGGACAGGCATCCGGTTCTGGAGCTTCGCCGACGCACTCGCACCAGGACTGCTCCTGGCACAGGCGTTCGGCCGATTCGGCAACTGGTTCAACCACGAGCTCTATGGCCTGCCGACCGATCTGCCCTGGGGGCTGGAGATCGAGTCAGACAATCCCGCCTTTCCTCCTGGCCTCGCCGAGGGCACACTGTTTCACCCGACGTTCCTGTACGAGGTCGTCTGGAACGGTCTTGGAGTACTGTTCCTCCTCTGGATCGGAAGGCGACTGCGCCTGCAATGGGGCAAGATCTTCGCCATATATCTGATCTGGTACGGCGCGGGTCGCATCGTATGGGAGTCGATCCGCGTCGACCCGAGCGAGATCATCTTCGGCCTGCGCAGCAATGTCTGGGCTGCGATCATCGGCGTCGTCGTCGGGATCGTGATTCTGTTCGTACAGACGCGTCGCCACACCGGCGTCGAGGTCACGCCGTATGCCTCGGGCCGAGCCCGGAAGGATGTGGACGCTGATGTACAATCGCAGGAAAGTCTCGATGATTTCGTCGACGTGAGCGAGCCTCCGGTCGAAGTCGACGCAGGAGCCATTGCCACAAGCGCCGCACCTGCAGACGAAGCAGGCACCCGATAAGCCTCTGCGTCAGCTGAGGCAACCACTGCACTGAACGAGCGGGCCGACGTCGTCCCCAGTGTCACTTGATTATCTGAGGACGATATCTGATGTATTTTCAGCCTCCCTACGGCGCCTCCGGGGCCTACCCTCCGAAGCAGGGCATGTACAACCCGGCATTCGAGAAGGATGCCTGCGGCCTGGCCATGGTCGCCACCCTGCGTGGAACCGCAGGACACGACATAATCGAGCTCGCACTTCAAGCGCTGCGAAACCTCGAGCACCGCGGTGCGATCGGCTCAGATGCCGGCACCGGAGACGGTGCGGGCATCCTGACCCAGATGCCAGACGCATTTCTGCGTGAAGTCACTGACTTCGAACTGCCCGATGCCGGCGAGTACGCCGCCGGGCTCGCATTCCTTCCTCTGCAGGCCGGGGAGCGGCGCACGCAGAAAGCTGGCATCGAGAAGATCGCCCGCGAAGAGGGCTTGACCGTTCTCGGGTGGCGGGTCGTGCCCACCGCCAACGAACACCTCGGCAAACTCGCCGATGAGGTGCGCCCCTCATTCGAGCAACTCTTCGTCACCACCACCCCGGCCCCAGAAGGCGGTCGGGTCTCCGGGATCGCACTGGACCGCGTGGCATACCGGTTGCGCAAGCGCGCTGGGCACGAGCTGGGCGCCTATTTCGTTTCCCTTTCCAGCCGCACCCTCGGCTACAAGGGCATGGTCACGACTCTGCAGCTCGAGCCGTTCTACCCGGATCTCCAAGACGAACGGTTCGCCTCAGAGCTCGCGGTGGTCCACTCGCGCTATTCGACCAACACGTTCCCGTCCTGGCCGCTGGCGCAACCGCTGCGCATGCTCGCGCACAACGGCGAGATCAACACCGTCGGCGGCAATCGCAACTGGATGCGAGCCCGCCAGTCACAGCTGGAATCGGAACTGCTCGGCGACATCCGGCCGTTGCTGCCGATCTGCACACCAGGATCGAGCGACTCGGCATCCTTCGACGAGGTTCTCGAACTGCTCACCCTGACCGGACGTAGCCTGCCGCACGCGATCATGATGATGGTGCCTGAGGCATACGAAAAGCAGACAGACATCGCACCTGAGCTTCGCGCTTTCTACGACTACCACTCCAACCAGATGGAGCCGTGGGACGGTCCTGCCGCCCTCATCTTCACCGACGGCACGCTGGTCGGTGCCACCCTCGATCGCAACGGACTTCGGCCGGGCCGCTGGACTGAGACCACCGACGGCCTCGTCGTCATAGGCTCCGAGACCGGTGTTCTCGAGTTCGCCCCTGAGCGCATCAAACGCCGCGGACGCCTGCAGCCGGGCAAGATGTTCCTCGTCGACACGGCTGCTGGCCGCATCATCGAGGACGAAGAGATCAAGCATGATCTCGCGACCCTGCATCCGTGGCAGGAATGGCTCGACGCAGGAACGGTGCGCCTCGCCGACCTGCCCGAGCGCGAGCACATCGTGCACCCGCCGGCCTCGATCACCCGGCGCCAGCGCACCTTCGGCTACACCGAGGAGGAGGTGCGCATCCTGCTGACCCCGATGG
>JBEBSN010000078.1:0-13652 GCA_040394295.1 Microbacterium sp. | reverse complement strand
GTGCGCCGCGACGGGCGCAATATCGTCGATCACGTGACCTGGCAGGTCGCAGATGACCAACGATGGGTGATTCTCGGGCCCAACGGAGCCGGTAAGACCACACTGCTGCAGCTGGCTGACACCCTGATGCACCCTTCCAGCGGGGTCGTGTCGATCTTGGGCGAGACCCTGGGGCGCACCGACGTGTTCGAACTGCGTCCGCGGATCGGATTCGCCTCATCGGCGATGGCCATGCGGATCCCTCGTGACGAGACAGTGCTCAATGTCGTGCTCACGGCTGCGTACTCGGTGACGGGGCGATGGAACGAGCGCTATGAGAACATCGACGAACGCCGTGCGTTGCGCGTGCTGGGGGAGTGGAAGCTCGACCATCTGGCTGATCGCACGTTCGGCACGCTGAGTGACGGCGAGCAGAAGCGTGTGCAGATCGCGCGCGCGGTCATGACTGATCCTGAGCTGCTGCTGCTGGATGAGCCGACGGCCTCCCTCGACCTGGGCGCTCGCGAAGAGCTCCTCGGATTGCTCAGCGGGTACGCCTCATCGCCGACGACCCCTGCGATGGTCATGGTCACGCATCATGTCGAGGAGATCCCTGTCGGGTTCACCCACGTGCTGCTGATTCGCGACGGCGTGGTCACGGCGGCCGGCCCTATCGCTGAGACGCTGACAGCGGATGCCCTCACACAGGCCTTCGGCATGCCGATCGTTCTCAGCACCGAGGAAGGCCGCTACGCGGCACGCGCCACAATCTGAGTATTCTGGTTCCTGAGCCCGTCGAAGGACTGGTAGAGTTGACCCTTGGTGCATCTGCACCCTCTGACTTCGTTTTCACACACACCCCGCAAGCCAAGGATTTCGCATGAAGACTGACATTCACCCCGACTACCAGGCCGTCGTATTCCGCGACCTCGGCTCGGGCGAGACCTTCCTCACGCGCTCGACCGTCTCGAGCGACAAGACGATGGAGCTCGACGGCGTCGAGTACCCCGTCATCGATGTCGAGATCTCTTCGGCTTCGCACCCGTTCTACACGGGCAAGCAGCGCATCATGGACTCGGCCGGTCGCGTCGAGAAGTTCAACCAGCGCTTCAAGGGCTTCGGCGGCAGCAAGTAAGCAGCTCCCGCAGTACGAAAGGCCTCGCATCATGCGGGGCCTTTCGTCTTCTCCGGGTGAGGGTCACCGCAGTGCGGCACTCGTGCCTTCGGCATCGCGCACCGGCCACGCGCCGTTCAGCGTCTGCTCGGCGTCTAGCCGACCGATGCGGACGAAGTACTCGGTCAGGCTCTCGGCTTGCGTGCGTGCCCACCCGATCTGCTGCGTGTGCAACTCTTGCGCCGAGGCTGCCAGGGGGAAGTTGCGCGCGATGGCCTGAGCTACGCGGCCGGCAGCGATGGCGTCAGCTGCGGCCTCATGTGCATCGTCGAGCGGCACCGCATAGTGGGCGGCGACCACTTCGAGCGTGCGCTTTCCCTTGCGGTAACGATCGAGGGCTTTGTCGATGACGAGCGGATCGATTATGGGTCCTGGTGATTCAAGCGGTCGAACCCCGTGTCGCAGGCACTCGTGGGTGAGTAGCGAGAAATCGTATGACGCGTTGTACGCGACGACCGGAACTCCCTGTGCGAACAGCGCGCGCAGCGACTCAGTGATCTCGGAGACGACTTCGGTCGCTGCCCTTCCTTCACTGCGTGCGTGCGCCGTGGTGATGCCATGGATGCCGGCTGCGATCTCGGGGATCGGAACGCCAGGGTCAGCAAGCCACGAGCGCGCGGCGATCTGGCGTCCCTTCGCATCGAGAACGCCGACGTGTGCGGTGACGATGCGGTCGGATGTGACGTCGATTCCGGTCGTCTCCAGATCGAAGACTCCGACGCGATTGAGCCAGCCGGGAAGTTCCAGATCCGTTGCCATGCCCCCACGCTAGGGAGGGGCACGGACATCGTGACGCAGGCTCGCCCATAGACTTGTCTCATGCCTGCGTCCTCGCCTTACGCCGCCCGGCTGAGCCTTCTTCCGGTCGAGCGACACGAGGTGGACGTGCGGGGTGGAAAGACGGTCTATTGGGCGTACGGACCTCAGACCGCGTCCACCACGGTGATTGCCGTCCATGGGTTCAGAGGCGAGCATCACGGATTGGAGCCCGTGCTCGCCTTCCTTCCGGAAATCCGTGTGATCGCGCCTGACCTACCGGGATTCGGAGAGAGCGCGCCGTTGCCGGGCCGCACCCATGATCTGGAGGAGTACGCGGGGTGGCTGCGCGATTTCGCGGCGGCGGTCGCGCCTGATGCAGTGGTGCTCGGTCACTCTTTCGGATCCATAGTCGCCTCTGCTGCCGTCGCCGGTGGTCTGAAGACGTCGCGTGTCATTCTCATCAACCCGATCGGCGCTCCAGCACTCGAGGGGCCGAAGGGGCTCATGACGCGTCTGGCCGTGCTCTACTACGACCTCGGAGCGAAACTCCCGGAGCGACTGGGCACAGCGCTACTGCGCAACAGGTTGATCGTGCGAATCATGAGCATCACGATGGCGAAGACGAAAGACCGTGCCCTGCGCCGATTCATCCATGATCAGCACGACACGTACTTCTCCGACTTCGCGGATCGCGATGTGCTGCGTGACGCGTTCGTCGCGAGCGTCTCCCATGACGTGCGTGCGTTCGCCCCGCAGATCGAAGCCCCCACGCTGCTTGTCGCCGCGCAGAAGGACGACATCACTCCGATCGAGGCCGAACGGCGTCTGGCTCAGATGTTCCCTGATGCGCAACTCATCGAGATCGCCGACGTCGGCCATCTCATCCACTACGAGACTCCAGCTGAAGCTGCCGGTGCGATTCGTCGTTTTCTCAGGGTT
Organism: Microbacterium sp.; assembly: GCA_040394295.1. GTDB lineage: Bacteria > Actinomycetota > Actinomycetes > Actinomycetales > Microbacteriaceae > Microbacterium. Next base: position 10,801 of record JBEBSN010000078.1, on the reverse strand, counting down.
CCCGTCGCGCGAGACCGATGAGTCCGGCCACGCGGAAGGGAATCACCTCGCCCATCGCGAGCGACGTCTCGGTGCGTTCGACTCCCTCGATGGAGAGGATCCTCGCGTCCGTGTCGAACAGATGACGGGCGTCTCGACACGCCACGCGCGCGAGGATGTCGATCGATCCGCTCAGGCCGTGCGCCTGAACGACCTCGGGAATGCGCGCGAGCTCGCTGATGATGCGCGGAAGATCGACCTGGCGAAGCCCGATGCTCACGAATGCCTGCAGGGGGAAGCCGAGCACCTCTGGCGAGAACGAGCGTTCGTAGGACAGGAACACGCCGGTCTGCTCAAGCCGCGCCATCCTGGCCTGAATGGTGTTCCGCGAGAGCCCGAGTCCTTCCGCCAGCGCGACGATCGTCGTGCGCGGATCATCGGCAAGGGCTGCGAGCAGTTCGAGGTCGACACGATCAAGGGCTGACATAGTGCCAAACATTAGCAGGTGCGCGCACTCAGGATTGGGCAACATGCTCAGCCAGACTTCAAATGCTTGAGCGTGCTGATCAACCGACGTAGCCTCAGGGTATCCGATGACGATATCGGAGCAGCCGTGCAGCTCCCCCAAAAGGGAGGCCGACGACAGGAGGACGATGATGTCACCGCAGATCAGCCCGATTGTGGATACCGCGCAGGACCTCGAACTCGCGGAGCGTCTCATCGCCCCGGACGGAACTCGTCAGAAGAACCCGGATCTCGATCCCTTCGTCGCCGATGTCGATGCCGCGCAACTGCGCTCGCTGCACCACGACATGGTGGTTCTACGTCGCTTGGACGCAGAAGGTGTTGCGCTTCAGCGTCAAGGGCAACTGGGGCTCTGGGCGCCGTGCAACGGGCAGGAGGCCGCGCAGATCGGAACTGCCCGTGCGCTTGACCCGATCGACTTCGTCTTCCCGAGCTATCGCGAGACCGGCGTGATCTACGCCCGCGGTGCAGAGCCGGGAGACTTCGTGAGGGTCTGGCGAGGCGAAGAGGGCGCGCCGTTCGACCCCAAGGAAATGCGCGTCGCACCGTTGCAGATCATCATCGGCGCGCAGACGCTTCACGCCGTCGGATACGCCATGGGGATCAAGCATGAGCAGGCTCCCGAGGTGGCCGTCACCTACTTCGGTGACGGGGCGACGAGCCAGGGCGACGTCAACGAGGCCATGGTCTTCGCTGCGTCCTATCAGGCACCCGTGGTGTTCGTGTGCCAGAACAACCACTGGGCGATCTCGGAGCCGGTCGCGCTGCAGTCGCAGTACCCGATCGCCGGACGTGCGCCCGGGTTCGGAATTCCGAGCGTTCGAGTAGACGGCAACGACGTGCTCGCGTGTATGGCGGCAATGCGATGGGCCCTTGCACACACTCGATCAGGCAAGGGGCCCGTGTTCATCGAGGCCGTGACGTACCGCATGGGGCCTCACACCACCTCGGATGACCCGACCCGTTACCGCGACCCCGCCGAACTGGAGTCGTGGCGCACCCGCGATCCGATCGCTCGGCTTGAGGCGCACCTCCGCGTCGCAGGCGAGATCGATGACGAGCAGATCGCCGCGGCACATGCGGATGCCGACGTGTTCGCGCGTTCGATGCGCGCCGCCTGCCTCGGCATGGTGACTCGTGAGCCGCTCGCCGTCTTCGACGGTGTGTACGCCGAATCGCACGTCGGCCTCGAGCGACAGCGCGATGAGTACGCGGCATACCTCGCGACATTCGAGGAGGCGTGAGATGACTCAGATCACTCTCGGGAAGGCTTTGAACGCAGGGCTTCAGAAGGCGATGCGCGACGATGACAAGGTCGTGCTGCTCGGCGAGGACATCGGCAAGCTCGGCGGCGTGTTCCGCATCACCGACGGGTTGCTCGATGAATTCGGGTCGGCCCGCGTCATCGACACGCCGCTTGCGGAGTCAGGAATCGTCGGTACCGCGGTCGGACTCGCGTACCGCGGGTATCGTCCGGTCGTCGAGATTCAGTTCGACGGATTCGTCTATCCCGCATTCGATCAGATCGTCTCGCAGGTCGCCAAGCTGCATTACCGCACGCAGGGCCGGGTGAAGATGCCCATCACCATACGCATCCCGTGGGCCGGCGGCATCGGAGCCGCCGAGCATCACTCGGAATCGCCGGAGGCGTACTTCGTGCACACCGCAGGACTCCGAGTGATCGCGGTGTCCAATCCTCAGGACGCCTATCGATGCCTTCAACAGGCGATCGCCTCGGATGATCCGGTCATATTCTTCGAGCCGAAGCGGCTCTATCATCACAAGGGCGAAGTGGAATTGGACGCCTCGCTCGCAGATGCGCCGCCGATGGGCGTCGCGCGAGTGGTCCGCGATGGTACGGATGCCACGGTCATCACCTATGGCGCGATGCTCTCGACAGCGCTGGATGCCGCGGCCGCGGCAGAGGACGACGGCGTGTCGCTGGAGGTCATCGACCTGCGCTCGATCTCACCGATCGACTACGACACCGTGGCGGCATCGGTGCGCCGCACCGGGCGGGTGGTGGTGGCGCATGAGGCCGCCCGTGAAGCCGGCGTCGCCGCTGAGGTGATCGCCAGCATCACCGAGCGTTGCTTCGAGTATCTGGAGTCACCGCCACTGAGAGTCACCGGCCACGATGTGCCCTATCCGCCGGCGAAGTTGGAGAAGTTCCATCTGCCGGATCTGGATCGCATTCTCGATGCCGTCGACCGTGTTCTTGACCGCCCCAACAGCCTGACAGGAGCGGAATCATGATCGAAGAGTTCCGACTTCCCGATCTCGGCGAAGGTCTGACAGAGGCAGACGTCGTGCAGTGGCTCGTCGCCCCCGGAGACACGGTGACGCTGAACCAGACGCTCGCCGAGGTGGAAACAGCCAAAGCGGTGGTGGAGTTGCCCTCACCGTTCGACGGAACCGTCTCGCGGCTGCATGCCGACGCAGGCGAGACCGTCGCGGTCGGAGCTGCGTTGATCGACTTCGAGGTGGCGGGTGAAGAGTCCGGCGATGCGCCCACCGTCGCTGCGGCCGAAGAGAAGGCTCCGCCCAACCTCGTCGGTTATGGGGCAGCGCCCTCGAGCTCGGGCCGACCCGCGCGGCGCGCACGCAGAGCGGGCAGATCGGCGCCCGTCGCTGATACAGCGGTTCTGGAGGCAGCACCTCACGACGCGCTGCCCGAAGCCCCGGTCTCCGCAGAGGTGGGGGAGCGTCCGCGCTCGACCCCACCGGTGCGCGCCTATGCGAAGCGACTCGGAGTTGACATCGTGCTCGTGGCTGCCGAGGTCGGCGACCGCGTGATAACTCGAGCCGACGTCGAGGCCTATGCCGAGCGTGTGGGACAGCGGGTTGCAGAGCCGGCTGCCGACCAGAGGCCCACCGTGGCACCGACCCCGGCGGCGTCGGGCGAACGCGAAACGCGCATCCCGATCCGCGGCGTGCGCAAGCACACCGCTGCCGCCATGGTGCAGAGCGCGTTCACGGCGCCGCATGTGACGACGTTTCACACTGTGGACGTCACCGCGACGATGGATCTCATCGCGAATCTGCGCGCGGATCGGTCGCTCTCCGAGCACCGCATCGGTCCTCTCGTGGTTGTTGCCAAGGCCGTCTGTCTCGCGCTGAGCCGCACGCCGGGACTCAATTCGCGTTGGGACGAGGAAGCCGGCGAGATCGTGCAACCCCACTATGTGGATCTCGGTATCGCCGCCGCCACGGAGCGCGGGTTGATCGTGCCCAGCATCCGCGATGCCGATCAGATGACCGTCCCGGAGCTGGCTGACGCTGTCAGCGCCCTCACTGCGACAGCGCGATCGGGCAAGACATCTCCCGCGGAGCTTGCCGGTGGCACGTTCAGCATCACGAACATCGGTGTGTTCGGCATCGATGCGGGCACGCCGATCCTGCCGCCCGGCCAAAGCGGAATCCTTGCTGTCGGCGCTGTGCGACGCCAGCCATGGGAGTACCGTGGCGAGATTGCGCTTCGTCAGATGATGACGCTGAGTCTCTCTTTCGATCATCGCATCGTTGATGGCGCGGAGGGTGCGCGTTTCGTGAAGGATGTCGCTGACATCCTTGAGGAGCCCGGCCGCGCCATGCTGATGCGCTGAGCACCTACGCGGTCAGTGACCCGCGGTCACGGCCGCGTAGGCCATCGCGGTCAGGATCTCTGCCGTGGCATTCGTCGAGCGCGCATGACTTCGTGTGCTGTGCGGTGTGGAGTTGATCAAACCGAAGCACGCCTGCACGCGTAGCCTGAGTTCGTCAGCAGAAGAGCCGTGCAAAGGCTGCAGGGCGGCAATCCACAGGTCGATGTAGGCGCGCTGCAGACGACGTACTTCGGCGCGGTCGTGGTCGCTCAGATGCGCGAGGTCTCGATCGTGCACGCGGATGACATCGGCATTGCCGAGGGCGAAGTCGACGTGAAAGCGGATGAGAGCCAGCATCCGCTCTGCGTCACCGACCGTCTCATCGGCGACCGCTGTGCCGCCGATGACGAGCGCCTCGCTGACTCTCACCAGCACCGCGCCCAGCAGCGCCTGTTTTCCCGCGAAATGACGGTAGACGGCGGGGCCGGACACTCCCACAGCGGCGCCGATGTCTTCGAGGCTCACGCCTGAGTAACCGCGTTCGGCGAACAGACGGGCGGCCTCTTTCAGCAGAGACTCGGCGCGCTCGGCTTTGGCGCGATCCCGTGCGGTGGTGAGGGTTGTCATTTCAGTTAACGCTCGCTAACCTAAAATAGTCGGGTTAGTGCACACTAACCGAAAACGTGCAACCGACGCCACTGCGTGAGTCGAGGAGGACGTCACAATGCCCGTGACCCAGGAGACGCTCGCCGCCGAGCTGCGGACACGATTGACGGTTGCAGCGATGGGTGGGCCAGAGGCCTCGCGAGCGCGTCATGTCGCCAGGGGAAAACTTCTCCCGCGTGAGCGGATCGCGCGACTGCTCGATGAAGGCAGCCCCTTCCTCGAGGTGGCCCCGCTCGCCGCCGACGGACTTTACGGGGGAGAGGCCCCGGGAGCAGGCGTCATCGCCGGAATCGGCCTCGTGCATGGCCGCCACGTGATGGTGCTGTGCAACGACGCCACGGTGAAGGGCGGCAGCTATCTGCCGATGACGGTCAAGAAGCATCTGCGGGCACAGGAGATCGCCTTCGAGAATCGGTTGCCGTGTCTTTACCTCGTCGATTCCGGAGGTGCATTCCTTCCGAAGCAGGACGAAGTGTTCCCTGACCGAGAGCATTTCGGACGCATATTCTTCAACCAGGCACGAATGAGTGCAGAGCGCATCCCGCAGCTCGCCGCAGTGCTGGGCTCATGCACCGCGGGTGGCGCGTACGTGCCCGCAATGAGCGATGAGACGGTGATCGTCCGCAACCAGGGGACGATATTCCTCGGTGGCCCGCCCCTTGTGAAAGCGGCGATCGGTGAGATTGTCAGCGCTGAGGACCTCGGTGGCGGAGAGCTGCATGCCCGCCGCTCCGGGGTCGTGGATCATCTTGCCGAGGACGATGAGCACGCCCTCGAGATTCTTCGCGACATCGTGGCCACGCTTCCCGCCCCCGCTCCGCCTGCCTGGGACATCACAGCATCCATACCTCCCGCAGAGGAATCCAGTCTGTATGGCGTCGTTCCGGTGGACGTGAATGCCGCCTACGACGTGCACGAGGTCATCGCGAGGCTTGTCGACGGCGACACCTTCCACGAGTTCAAGCGCGAGTACGGCACGACCCTCGTCACCGGATTCGCGCGACTGCACGGACACCCGATCGGTATTGTCGCCAACAATGGCGTCCTGTTCAGTGAATCGGCGTTGAAAGGTGCGCACTTCATCGAGCTGTGCGATCAGCGAGGCATCCCGTTGCTGTTCCTGCAGAACATCACCGGTTTCATGGTCGGATCCGACGCCGAAGCCGGTGGCATCGCGAAGGACGGCGCGAAGATGGTGACGGCCGTCGCCACGACGCGAGTACCGAAGCTCACCGTCATCATCGGCGGCTCCTTCGGCGCAGGCAACTACTCGATGTGCGGCAGAGCGTATTCGCCGCGCTTCCTGTGGACCTGGCCGGCGAGCCGCATCTCGGTGATGGGCGGCAACCAGGCCGCTTCCGTCCTCGCCACGGTGAAAGAGGACCAGCTCAGCGCGCGAGGCGACGAATGGAGTCCTGCAGAGCGCGAGTCGTTCGAAGAGCCCATCCGCGCCCAATACGAGACACAGGGCGAGCCCTACTACGCGACCGCTCGGTTGTGGGACGACGGCATCGTCGATCCTGAAGACACTCGCGACATGCTGGGGCTCGCCCTCGACGTCGTTGCCCGCAGCCCGATGCCGGAGCCACGCTTCGGCCTGTTCAGGATGTGAATCGCATGACGAACTTCGATTCGGTGCTCGTCGCCAACCGCGGCGAAATCGCTCGACGAATAATCCGCACGCTGCGCGAGCGAGGAATGCGCAGCATCGCCGTGTACAGCGAAGCCGATGCTGGCGCTCCCCACGTGCACGAAGCAGACGAGGCGGTCTTCATCGGTCCCGCGCCGGCTGCCCGGTCATATTTGAACGTCGAAGCGGTGATCGACGCCGCCACAAGCACCGGCGCGCAGGCGATCCACCCCGGTTACGGCTTTCTCTCCGAGAGCGTAGAACTGGCTGCCGCCTGCGCCGAAGCAGGCATCGTCTTCATCGGCCCGTCGACGCACGCTCTCGAGATCATGGGCGACAAGGCCACTGCCCGCGAGCACGTCTCAGCACGCGGTGTGCCCGTGGTGCCGGGCTTCGATGCGGCCGGGCTGAGCGATGACGAGATCGCCTCCCGCGCCGCAGCGATCGGCTACCCGCTGCTGGTGAAGCCCAGCGCCGGCGGCGGCGGCAAGGGCATGGAGATCGTCGCAGACGCGAGTGCCCTGGCGACAGCGTTGGCCTCCGCTCGCCGCGTTGCGGCCTCCGCGTTCGGCGATGACGCGCTCATCCTCGAGCGTCTCATCGCACGACCACGCCACATCGAGGTACAGGTGTTCGGCGACCAGGCCGGTACCGTCGTCGCGTTGGGCGAACGCGAATGCACGTTGCAGCGAAGGCACCAGAAAGTCATCGAGGAGGCACCGTCTGCCGGGCTGCCGGACGGAATGCGTGAGCAGCTGTTCGAGGCCGCGGTCCGTGCAGCGCAAAGCGTGTCGTACGTCGGCGCGGGCACCGTCGAGTTCCTCGTCGACGCGGATGCGCCGAAGGAGTTCTTCTTCATCGAGATGAACACGCGACTGCAGGTGGAGCATCCCGTCACAGAAGAGGTGACGGGGCGAGACCTCGTCGCGATGCAGCTCGATGTCGCGGCGGGAGAGCGCGTGCCGATCGACACGATCGTCGACGGCCACGCCGTCGAGGCACGCATCTACGCGGAGTCGCCTGAGCGCGGTTTCTTGCCTTCGACCGGACGCATTCTCCACTTCACGCCGCCGCGAGGTGTGCGAGTGGACGCGGCGATCGAGACGGGCAGCGATGTCAGCGGCTTCTATGATCCGATGATCGCCAAGGTGATCGCGTACGGACCTGACCGCACGACAGCGCTCGCGCGCCTTGACCTCGCGCTGGCGCAGACCGTCGTTCTCGGCGTGGACACGAACATCGCGTTCCTGCGCCGACTCTGCACGAATGCGCGGGTGGTCGCCGGCGATGTGGACACCGGTCTGATCGAGACGCTGCTGCCGGTCGTGGCTGAGACACCGTCCGCATCCATGCTCACTGCCGCGAGGCGTCGGTGGGAGAAAGACCGCGTGCCCGTCTCCGCGCAGAGAGTGCCGTCGGTATGGGAAGCGCTCACCGATGTGGGCGCGCGTGAGGTCGTGTTCCTCACCGACAGCGACGATACGATCGAGGTGCCGACCGACGCAGCGGCGTCGACTTCGGTGCGCACGGCGACCGCTTCGGACGGGTCGATCTGGGTGTCAGAACGCGGTCGTACGGCAAAGCTTCGGCCCCTCTCGCGCAGACAGCTCCTGCAGAGGCGCCTCGACGCGCAGCATCCGATCGCGAAGGCGACCACACCCGAGGCACGTGCGCCCATGCCGGGCAGCATCGTCGCCGTCCATGTCGAAGATGGCGCTCCTGTTCTGGCGGGCGCACCGATCGTCTCGATCGAGGCGATGAAGATGGAGCATCCTGTGCGTGCTCCGCACGATGGGACGGTGCAGCTGCTGGTCGCTGTCGGCGATCAAGCGCGCCGTGACCAGGCGGTGGCGATCGTGCAGCCGCACTCTGACCGCAACGATGGAGGAACCTCATGACTGCAGATCTCAGCGCAGAAGAACTCGAGCTCAGCGCGATGGTGCGCGACTTCGCCGACACCGTCGTCGCACCCCAGGCGTACGAGGCCGATCGCGCACACACTCTTTCGATGGACGTCGTGAGCCAGATGGGTGAGCTCGGCCTGTTCGGGCTGCCCTTTCCAGAGGAGGTGGGCGGGCAAGGCGGCGACTACATGGCGCTCTGCCTCGCGATCGAAGCTCTCGGACGCGTCGATCAGTCGATCGCGATCACGCTCGAGGCGGGTGTCAGTCTCGGCGCGATGCCTGTTTTCCGCTTCGGCGACGACACGCAGAAGGCCGAGTACCTGCCCGATCTGCTGGCGGGGCGTGCTCTGGCCGGTTTCGGACTCACAGAACCTGAAGCGGGCAGCGATGCCGGCGCCACCCGCACGACCGCGAAGCGCGACGGCGACGAGTGGGTGATCAACGGGTCGAAGCAGTTCATCACCAACTCCGGAACGCCCATCACGCGGTTCGTGACGGTGACAGCGGTCACAGGCGAGCGCGACGGACGCAAGCAGATCTCGACGATCATCGTGCCCAACGGCACCCCTGGATTCACTGTCGAGCCCGCGTACGACAAGGTGGGCTGGCATGCCTCCGACACGCACCCGTTGACGTTCGATGACGTTCGTGTTCCGGCGGCGAATCTGCTCGGAGAAGAGGGGCGTGGATTCAAGAACTTTCTGAACATCCTCGACGAGGGCCGCATCGCCATCGCAGCGCTGTCGACGGGCGCTGCTGAGGGATGCCTCGAGGCATCTGTCGAGTACGCGAAGAACCGCACTATCTTCGGCAGCGCGCTCAGCAGCCGACAGAACGCGCAGTTCACCCTCGCCCGGATGCGGGCACGCGTGCACACCGCTCGCCTCGCGTGGCATCACGCCGCGCGCCTGCGCGATGCGGGGAAGGCATTCGGTGAAGCGGCGGCGATCGCCAAGCTCGTCGCGGGAGACGCCGCGATGGACAACGCCCGCGACGCGACCCAGATCTTCGGCGGCAACGGGTTCATGAACGAGTTCCCCGTCGCGCGTCACTACCGTGACTCCAAGATCCTCGAGATCGGAGAAGGCACGACCGAGGTGCAGTTGCTCGTCATCGCGCGTGCACTGGGACTTGCCGGGTAGCGTTGCCGTATGACCGACATCATCCAGCGGGGATTGTATTTCGAAGAGTTCGAGGTGGGTGCGCGCTACCTGCACAGGCCTGGGCGCACCGCCACAGAGGCTGACAACGTGCTGTTCACGACGTTGACGATGAATACGCAGTCGCTGCATCTGGATGCCGCTTTCGCCGCCACCGAAGAGTTCGGGCAACGTCTGATGAACTCGATGTGGACGCTGTCGACGATGGTCGGTGCCTCGGTCGCGCAACTCACGCAGGGGACGCTGGTCGCCCAACTCGGACTCGGAGACATCTCGTTTGCGCACCCGCTTTTCGCGGGCGACACTCTCTACACCGAGAGCACGATCACCGAGAAGCGACTGTCCTCGTCGCGGCCAGGTCAGGGAATCTGCACGATCTCGCATATCGGCCGCAACCAGGACGACGTCATTGTCGCGAAAGCCACACGGACCGCGCTCGTGCGCTGTCTTCCGGAAGGAACGCCCGATGCTGCGTGATCTGGGACCCGCGCTCCTGTTCTGCCCGGCAGATCGACCGGAGCGCTTCGCCAAGGCGTTTGAGCGTGCGGATGCGGTGATCCTCGACCTGGAGGATGCGGTCGCGCCGGATGCGAAGGATGCCGCGCGAGACAACGTCCTCGAGTCCTCGCTGGATCCTGCCCGTGTGATCGTTCGAGTCAACGCCGCAGACTCCGCGGAGTTCAGCGACGACCTCGCAATGGTCACGCGGTCGCGTTTTCGCACAGTGATGGTGGCGAAGACCGAAAGCTCAGAAGTTCTGGACGCGTTCGACGACCGCTTCTCGCTCATCGCACTCTGCGAGACGGCCAGGGGAATCAGCAACGCACGGGAGATCGCCGCTCACCCGCAGGTCGAGGCGATGATGTGGGGGGCGGAGGACCTGGTCGCGTCGCTCGGCGGGACTTCCAGTCGGCACGTGGGCGGGCGATATCGCGACATCGCACGCCATGCGCGCTCTCAGGTGTTGCTGGAGGCCTCAGCCCACGGCAAATCAGCGATCGATGCCGTGCACATCGACTTAGACGATGTCGATGGGCTACGACGAGAAGCCGAGGATGCTGTCGCTTCTGGCTTCCGCGCCACCGCGTGCATCCATCCGCAGCAGGTGGAGATCATCCGCGCCGCTTATAGGCCGGATGCAGAGACTGTCGCATGGGCGCACGATGTTCTGGCGGCGGCGGAGGGCGAACGGGGAGTCTTCCGTTTCCGCGGGCGGATGATCGACGAGCCGCTGTTGCGGCACGCACGCGCGGTGGTCGCGCGATCGAGCTGACGACCGCTTTCAGGTGACGTTGACCTCGACGGCGAGAGGGTCGAGAAGCCGTAGTATTCCTGGAGCTGCCTCGAAGCGGT
>JBEBSN010000077.1:0-13663 GCA_040394295.1 Microbacterium sp. | reverse complement strand
CCACCGGCACCGACTCCTACGAGGCGAACCGCAACCTGGTGCTCACCGAGGGCGCACGCGCCGACTCGATCCCGAACCTCGAGATCCAGACCGGCGACATCCTCGGCGCCGGCCACGCCAGCGCCACCGGCCGCTTCGATGACGAGCAGTTGTTCTATCTCCAGGCACGAGGAATCTCTGAGGAGGAAGCACGCAGATTGGTCGTGCTCGGCTTCCTCACCGATATCGTGCTGCGTCTGGGCATCCCTGCGCTCGAAGAGGAACTGCTGAAAGCGATCGATATCGAACTCGCGCAGGTGAACGTATGAGCGCGAAGCGCGCCTGCGGACTGAGCGAACTCGAGCAGGATCTGCCTTTGCGCGTCGACATCGACGGCGTTCCGATGGCGGTAGTTCTCGACTCGGCAGGCGAGGTCCACGCGATCGGCGATACCTGCACCCACGGCGAGATCTCGCTGTCCGAGGGATTCGTCGAAGGCGAGATGTTGGAGTGCTGGGCTCACGGCTCACAGTTCTCCCTGCGCACCGGCGTCCCCCAGAATCTCCCCGCTTATGAGCCCGTTCCGGTCTACGTCGTCCAGATCGACGGCGACGACGTGCTCATTGATCCCACTGTCACAAAGGAAGTCTGAATGTCTGTTCTCGAGATCCGCGACCTGCATGTCACGGTCGACACCGAGGCGGGTACGACCCCGATCCTCAACGGAATCAACCTGACCATGAGCACCGGTGAGACCCACGCGATCATGGGGCCGAACGGCTCCGGTAAGTCGACGCTCGCGTACACCATCGCTGGTCACCCCAAGTACACCGTCACCAGTGGCAGTATCACCTTCGATGGCGAAGACGTCCTCGAGATGAGCGTCGACGAGCGTGCACGCGCCGGTCTGTTTCTCGCGATGCAGTACCCGGTGGAGATCCCAGGGGTCACCGTGACGAATTTCCTCCGCACGGCCAAGACCGCGCTCGACGGCGAGGCTCCCTCGATTCGGCACTGGACCAAAGACGTCAAGCAGGCGATGACCAACCTGCGCATGGACCCGAAGTTCGCGCAGCGCAACGTCAACGAGGGCTTCTCGGGCGGCGAGAAGAAGCGTCACGAGATCTTGCAGCTCGAGGTCCTCAAGCCGAAGTTCGCCGTTCTCGATGAGACCGACTCCGGACTCGACGTCGACGCGCTGAAGATCGTCTCCGAAGGTGTGAACCGCGCCAAAGAGGCAACTGGCCTCGGCGTGCTGCTGATCACTCACTACACTCGCATCCTTCGTTACATCCGCCCTGATTTCGTACACGTCGTCGTCGCGGGCAAGATCGTCGAAGAGGGTGGCCCGGAGCTTGCCGACCGCCTCGAGGAAGAGGGTTACGACCGCTTCCTCGACCCCTCGGCTCCGATCCAGGCGTAGGCTGAGCGTTATGACCGCGACGCTTGCTCCTGAGAAGTTCGAAGAGGTCACCGAGGCGCTCAAAGACGTCATGGATCCTGAACTGGGAATCAATGTCGTCGACCTCGGCCTCATCTACGACCTTGCGTGGGATGACGAGAACGACGCTCTCGTCATCCACATGACGCTCACCAGCGCTGGGTGTCCGCTCACCGACGTGCTCGAGGAGCAGACCGCGCAGGCGCTGGATAACGTCGTAGATCGTTTCCGCATCAATTGGGTGTGGATGCCGCCGTGGGGCCCTGAGAAGATCACCGATGACGGTCGCGATATGATGCGCGCGCTCGGCTTCGCCATCTGATCAGACCGTGGCCGACGTGACGCCGGTACGGGCGCTTCCACTGGACGTTCTTCGTGAGCGCACCAGCGAGAAGTGGCGAGAGTACCCGGCCGATGTTCTGCCGCTCTTCGTTGCGGAGACCGACTTCGCTCTGGCACCGACGATCTCGAGGGCCCTAGAGCGCGCGGTTCGCATCGGTGACACCGGCTATGTCGCTTCGAAGACGCCTCTCGCCGAGGCGTACGCGGGGTTTGCACAGCGCCGGTTCGACTGGAGCGTCGATGCTGCGCGGATGCGCTCGACCGCTGATGTCAGTATGGGCTTAGTCGAGATCCTACGCAGGGTGACTGAGCCGGGTGACCGCGTCGTCGTCACGACCCCTGTCTACCCGCCATTCTTCGAGTTGGTGAAAGAAGCCGGAGCCGTTGTCGAGCGCGTGCCGTTGCTCGACAACGGAGATGGCTGGGAGCTTGATCTCGCTGCCATCGGCACCGCGCTGGAGGAGGGAGCACGTGCCGTCCTCCTGTGTAATCCGCACAACCCGACGGGAACGGTGCACACTCGCGCATCCCTTGCCGCACTCGCTGAGCTCGCAGCGATGCACGCTGCAGCGGTGGTGTCCGATGAGATCCACGCCCCTCTCGCTCAGCCGGATGCCGGGTTCACTCCTTTCCTTGCCGTGTCAGCGGCTTCGCGTGCTGTCGGCTTTGCGGTGGTGAGCGCGAGCAAGGCGTTCAATCTCGCAGGTCTCAAGTGCGCGTTGATGGTGACCGCGAGCGAGGACACCACCCGTGTGGTGCGGAGCCTGCCCGTCGAGGTCGAGTGGCGCACAGGGCAGTTTGGTTTGCTCGCGGCTGTCGCCGCCTTCTCCCAGGACAGTGACCCGTGGCTCGACGGTTTGCTCGTCACGCTCGATGAGAATCGATCGCTGGTGGCACAACTGCTCGCAGCTCACCTCCCAGAAGCGCGCTATCGGATTCCGGATGCCGGGTATCTGGCCTGGATCGATCTGACTGACCTCGGCTGGGGGCCGAACCCCTCCAAGCGCATCCTGCGCGAAGCAAAGGTCGCCTTGCACTACGGCCCGGCATTCGGGGCAGAGGGCTCGGGCCACGTGCGCCTCAACTTCGGTACAAGCCCCGAGATCATCGCTGAGGCCATCTCCCGTATCGCCGCGCTGCACGCGTAAGCCTCCGCGCTCTCGTCTTGAGCCGTCTCACCGGTGCTGACGCGTATGTGGGGGGATAGCCTTGGCCAGCTGCAGCGACAGGACGGTCAGGACGACCGCAATGCACGCAGTCAGCGCAGTGGTGCTGAACACGAGCAGTGTCACGACGGCGATCAGACCCGCCGATGTCGCGACGACGACGCGACGAAGAGACGCTGTCGCCGTCGGAGCCGGGCGCGCCTCGACACGCGCGAAGAGCAGTGCGACAGCAGCGGTGATCGCGAGAGCACCGGCGAGCCAGAACGGGCGGCCGAACCACCAGCTGGCGCTGCCCAGATCCGGGAGCGGCGACGCGGTCGACATCGCGAAGACGGCGGTTGCGCCTGCCATGGCAAGCAGAACAGGCATATGCCACAGGTAGATCGTCATCGTGCGCGGGGTCACGAAGCCCGTGAACGCCGCTACTCTCGGGTGTTGGCTGAGGCGCAAGAGCGGACTGCGGGCCAGAGAGAGCAGCGATGTGTGCGCGATACCCACCAGCAGAAGCGCCGCTGTCGGCGGATTGATGTTCGCGATCAGATCGGGTGAGTAGATGTCGCTGACGAACGTGAGGATCAGCGCGGCGCCGGCTCCGGCCGCTGCAAGGGCCCTCACCCGACGGCTGAGGGCATCGAGGCGCCCGTCAGCGAGGAAGAATCCGAGTTGCTGCAACGTCATCCACACGAACAGCAGGTTGATGAACCCGAGCCCGTCGATCCCGGTGATTGCTCGAACGGCATCGACGGAGACGGCAGCGCCTGCGAGCGCACCGATCGTGGCGAGCGGTGCGCGATGGTGCGCCGCCACCATCGCAGGCAGAAGCGCCTGGCAGAAAAGGAACACTCCCAGGAACCACAGGGGCTGACCGTACCGGAAGCCCGCCACGGAGATCAGATCATCCGGCACCCCCACTCGCTCGAGCACTGCGAGCGCCACACCGACGAATCCGATCACGAACGCGGCAGGCAGCAGAAGTCGATGGATCCTGCCGGCGACGAACTCCACCGTTGTTCCTCCACGCGCGCGCAGGCGTGTGTAAGCGAGAGAACCGGAGAATCCCGCGATGACGAAGAAAAGCGGCATCACCTGGAAGACCCAACTCAGCGGAGTGACCCACGCCGTTCCCTCGCTCGCGTTCTCGAAGACCGGGCCCGATGTGGTGACGGTGACGCCGACCATGATCGAGTGCAACAGCACGACGCCGAGCACGCACAGAGCGCGGACGAAGTCGATCCCGGTGTCGCGGTTCTCTGATGGGTGGGGGATCGAAGCGCGGCGCGGGGCCGACTCGGCGATGACCATGGTGTTCCTCCTCGGTGACTTTTCGAGGAGGTTATGAACGCGGTGGGTGCACCCGCATCATACGGCGGTGTCGACCTGCACGATACCGCGGAGGGAGGAACGCTCAGGCCGGCGCGGCGAGACCGGTGTCGTACGCGAAGATCACGGCCTGCACGCGGTCACGGGCACCGATCTTGGCGAGCACCTTGCCGACGTGTGTCTTCACCGTCTGTTCGGCGATGAACAGGTTGGCCGCGATCTCGGTGTTGGAGCGCCCCTGCCCGATGAGGGTCAGTACTTCTCGCTCGCGGTCGGTGAGGTCGGCAAGCAGATTCGACGCTGTCGCTCGGGGCTTGCTGGAGGCGAACTGCGCGATCAGGCGTCTCGTCACGCTCGGCGACAGCAGCGCATCCCCGGCTGCGATGACACGCACCGCGTGTACGAGTTCGTCGGGGAGGGCATCCTTCAGAAGGAAGCCACTGGCACCGGCCTGCAGGGCGTCATACACGTAGTCGTCGATGTCGAACGTGGTGAGCATCAGGATCCGCGGAACCTTGGCCGCGGGGTACGACGGTCCGAGAATCCGCCTGGTCGCTTCGATGCCGTTCAGTTCTGGCATCCGCACGTCCATCAGAATCACGTCCGGATCCAATCGCGCTGCGAGTGCGACGGCGTCAGCGCCGTTCACCGCCTGGCCCGTCACGGTTATGCCGTCGTGGGCGTCCAGCAGCGCGGCGAAGCCGGCGCGGACCATCGCCTGGTCATCGGCGATGAGCACTTCAATCGTCACTGGGGGCCTTCCATTGGCGGTGATAGCGGATGCCGAGGCAGTCTTGCAGCGACAGTCCAACCTCCGTCCGGGTTTGGTCCGGCGTGGATGCTGCCGCCGAGGATCGCCGTTCGTTCCGTCATGCCACGCAGACCATGCCCCCCGGACGGGACGGCTTCGTGGTCGGAATGGGCATTGTGGATCGTGAGGGTCACGTCGGTCTCATCTGCAGATAACGATACGTCGATCGGAGCTGCCGGGGCGTGGCGAACCGCATTGCTCAGAGCCTCTTGTGTGATCCGGTATATGGCGAGCTGTGTCGGCTCGGACACGTCCCCGGCGACGCTGACGGTCAAAGAGAGCTCTGCGCCTGCGCGTCTTGTTGTCTCGATGAGAGCAGGGAGCTCGTCGAGACCGCGTTGTGGCGCAAGTTCGGCAGTGTGATCCTCCGTGCGCAGAACGCCGAGCGTCCGGCGCATCTCCACCAGGGCGCCGCGCGCCGAGGCCGCGATCTCATCGAACTCGGCGGCTGCGTCATCGGGTAGCTGCGAGAAGCGATAGCGCGCGGTAGATGCCTGCACTTGGATGAGGGACATGCTGTGGGCGACGACGTCGTGCAATTCCCTCGCGATGCGGGTGCGCTCCTCGACGAGTTCTCGCTTCGCCTGCTCACGTGCGGTGTGGGCGCGTTCGCGCGTGAGCTCGTATCCGAGACGGAGTCTGCCCGCGAGGAGGACAGCGATCAGATAGATGCCGGAGACCACCG
Source organism: Microbacterium sp. (assembly GCA_040394295.1). Classification (GTDB taxonomy): domain Bacteria; phylum Actinomycetota; class Actinomycetes; order Actinomycetales; family Microbacteriaceae; genus Microbacterium. Next base: position 7,919 of record JBEBSN010000077.1, on the reverse strand, counting down.
AGGTGGTGATGATCAGAGAGTTGCCACTGGGTATGGATGGTTGGATGACCGCAGCGGTGACGCCGGCCAGGGTCGCGAGGATGAGCTGGATCAGGCCCGGTCGCCAGCCGTGTCGGAACGTGATGCTCACCACTGACACCACGAAGGCAATCAGCATCGGGACGGACCATGGCCACGGCGCTGCGAGCTCGATCTCTCGCGATGTCATGAGTGGCAGCAGCAGTGCCGAGCCGGTGAACAGCGCCGTCGCCACGACAGGGAACCGAATCGAGAGCAGCGGAGCAGCCACGGCGGCAGCGCCGAACAGCATCGTCAGCGCCAGATGTGCGCCGTAGAACACGGAGTGCACGGGCACGAGCACGCTGTACAGCGCCACGGCGATGACCGAAAGGGCCACGATCAGTACGATGCGTCGGTCTGCTCGCGGTCGGCTGCGGTCCGATCTCGTCGGACCTGCGTCTCGCTTATTGACCATGGAGTCATCCTGCCATTTCTGCACACTCGACCTCGCGGGTCTCACCCGCCGTCGAGGCTGATGGTGAGGTCTCGGCGCGTTCTCTTCGCCGGCGTCTCACTGCGGCGACGCGGTCGATCACCAGACCGAGGACAAGTGCGAAGACGATGCCGAACACAGCACTGAGCAAGGGCTGATCGTGTAGCCACTGTCCGGCCAGCAGTCCGATCAGAGCGCTGTAGATCGCCCAACTCGTGCCTGCGACAGCGCTCAACGGCAGAAACTTGCGCCATGAGTAACCGAGTGCACCGGCGGACATGTTCACCGCGACCCGTCCCACGGGTATGTAACGGGCACCGAGGATGAGCGGGGCGCCACGTCGCGAGAGAGTTCTCTGAGCTCGGTCGAATGCTGCAGATACGCGGGGCCGACGCATCCATGCGAAACGCGTCGTGCCGACAGCCCGGCCGATCGCATAGGCGATGTTGTCGCCGATCATCGCGCCGACCGCTGCGACGACGATGAGCAGGGGAACGTTCGTCTCATCACTCGAGACCGCCACCGCCGCGGCTGCGACCAGGACGGTCTCGCTCGGAATCGGGGGAAAGAAGCCGTCGATGACCGCTGTCGCGAACATGACCAGGTACAGCCAGGGAGACGCCGCTGCCTGCAGGATGAGCTCGTTGATGATGTCCACGCACCGAACCTACGTAGTAGGCCGCACCCGGCACATCACTCTCAGGTATCTGCCGTGTCATACCTGAGTGTTGTCTTCTCAGCCGGAGCGCGTACCGATCAGGAAAGTGCGCACCCCGAGATCGAAGATCGACTCGAGAGCTGCGGACGGGTCGTGATCGGGCGAAGGCGCTGACGCGCCATGGCTCTCTGCGTGCAGGCGTTGTTGCACGAGTAGGGCATGACCGAGGACGAACTGCAGCAACACGGAGGCACGTGCGTGCGCATCGACGGTCGCGTCCGGTTGCAACGCCTCGACGAGTGCGGCATGGGCGCGGTCGGCGCCGAGCCCGAGCGCGTAGGTGCTCATGACGACCTCTGCGCCGTCGCGGTACGCGAAGAGTGCGTCACGGATACTTCTGGCAACTCTGAGCACGGCTTCGGAGTCGGTGGGAGACGAATCGGCTTCGATGCGAGCGAGGATTCGATCGGCGACCGCCGCAAGGAGTTCCTGTTTACTGGCGAAATGCCAGTAGAGCGCGCTCGGCTGCACGCCGAGCTCGGCGGCGAGGCGGCGCATGCTGAGATCCGGTAGACCGACGTCGTCGAGCAGGAGAAGTGCTGCGGTAGTGATGCTCTCGCGATCGTGGCGGGCGGGGTGGCGTGCGGCATGCATGATCTGACTATACTGAACGGCGTTCAGTGAACACTGTTCAGGAAGGGTCACCCATGTCTGTATCCCGCGCTTTCGAGGCCCGAGAGCTCGCGCGCACCGCGATCTTCGCGGCGCTGATCATCGTGCTCGGCACGGTCGCCGTGCCGCTGCCGGGCGGCGTCCCGATCACTGCGCAGTCGCTGGCCGTGATGCTTGCGGGCCTGGTGCTCGGTGCGCGAAAAGCCTCATTCGCGGTGCTCATCGTGTTGGCTCTCGCGGCGGTGGGGCTGCCCGTGCTCTCGGGAGGACGCGGCGGTATAGGCGTGTTCTTCGGTCCGACGGCCGGGTACCTCGTCGGCTGGGTGTTCGGAGCTTTCGTGGCCGGTCTCATCGCACACCGACCACACCGCAAGCCAGCGTGGTGGCGGATCGCGCTGGGAGCGCTCATCGGCGGCATCGCTGTCGTCTATCTGTTCGGGGTGCCGGTGCAAGCATTCGTCACCGGCGTCGATCTGTCTCTCACCGCGATCTCCAGTGCTGTCTTCCTGCCGGGTGATCTGTTGAAAGCAGCGTTTGCAACGACGTTGACGCTCGCGCTCTGGCGCGCATACCCACGGGCGTTCGGCCCCGGCGATTCACCGCGTACTGTCGAGCGAACGCCGTCGGATGTCCACGCCTGAGCGTTCGTCGAGTACAGAGGAGATCGCACTTCGTGACGTATCCGTGGTCATGGACGGACACCGCATCCTCGCCGATGTCTCGCTCTGTCTCGATCACAGGCGCATCGCGGTCATCGGCGAGAACGGGTCGGGAAAGTCGACGTTCGCGCGTCTATTGAACGGTCTCGTCAGACCCGCGTCGGGGAGCGTGAACGTACACGGCATCGATGTGACAGCAGCCCCCGCCGATGCGCGAAGACGGGTCGGATTCGTCTTCTCCTCACCGGATGCGCAGATCCTCATGCCGACTGTGGCGGAGGACGTCGCGCTTTCGCTCAAGGGCAGTGGGCGCGATCGTACGGAGACGGCGCGGCTGGTGCGAGAGGCGCTTGACGTCTACGGTCTCACCGAACACGCCGATGCTGCCGCCTACAGTCTGTCCGGCGGTCAGAAGCAGTTGCTCGCTCTCGCATCAGTGCTCGTGCGTCAGCCGAAGCTCGTGGTGGCCGACGAGCCGACGACCCTGCTCGACAGGGGAAACGCCAAGCGAATCGGTGACATCCTCATCGAGCAATTGACGATGCAGACGGTGATCGTCACGCATGATCTGAACCTGGCGCGCCGCTGCGACGTCGCGATCTTGTTCAATCGTGGCCGCGTCAAGGCAGTGGACGAGGCGGCTTCGGTGATCGACAGCTACGAGCGTATGTTCGCATGATCTCGCTGTACCGGCCAGGCACGAGCATCCTGCACCGTCTGCCCGCAGCTACCAAACTGGCCGGGCTCGCCGCCTCCGCGCTGCTCGCTTCGCTGTACCCGCACGGTGTTCTCAGCATTTCGGTGACGCTGGGAGCGGTCGTGGCAGCATATGCTCTCGCCCGTGTGCAGTGGGCGTTGTTCTTCCGGCAGCTATGGCAACTGCGTGTGCTCGTCATCGCGCTGGCTGCGTTCCTCGCGCTGTTCGTCTCGCCCCTGGCCGCATGGATCAATACGGGGCGGCTTGTGGCGGTAGTGATGCTGGCGGGTCTTCTCACGCTCACGACGCGCATGGAGGACGTGATGGGCGTGCTGCATCGGCTGCTCAGACCGCTGGGTCGCGTCGGCGTGAACGCAGACGCTGTCTCGATGACGATCTCGCTGTGCATCACCATGGTTCCCGTGATCGCATCGCACGCGGCGGCGCTGCGCGAGGCGCAACAGGCGCGGGGCGTGCGTCTCGGGCTCGGCGCAGTGGTTCCCCTGCTGGTGATGGCCCTGCGCCACGCTGACGACGTCGGTGACGCGATGGCCGCGAGAGGGTTGGGGTGACAGCACCGGTGGGGCGGCGTCGGCTGACGTTCAGCCGGGCGACGTATACTGAGTGGTTGGCCCTTCGGCCGATCACCGCCTCTGACGAAACGGACCATTTCTGTGCTTGCCGTGCACGACCTCGAGATTCGCGTGGGCGCCCGCCTCCTGATGGAGAACGTGTCGTTCCGCGTGAGCGACGGCGACAAGATCGGACTTGTCGGCCGTAACGGCGCCGGGAAGACCACGCTGACCAAAGTGCTCGCCGGTGACCTGATGCCCTCCGACGGCAAGGTGTCGAGCTCGGGCGAGCTGGGATATCTGCCGCAGGATCCGCGCTCCGGTGACCCTGAGATGCTCGCGCGCACCCGCATCCTCGACGCTCGTGGGCTCGGCTCGATCCAGCTCGGCATGAGCAAGGCGGCCGAGGACATGGCATCCGATGTGCCGGCCGTGGCCGAGAAGGCGATGCGCCGCTTCGCGAATCTCACTGAGAGATTCGAGGCACTCGGCGGCTATGCGGCGGAGGCCGAGGCGGCATCCATCGCGAACAACCTGTCTCTGCCTGATCGCATTCTCGACCAGCAGCTCAAGACGCTCTCCGGTGGGCAGCGCCGGCGCATCGAGCTCGCGCGCATCCTCTTCTCCGATGCGCAGACGATGATCCTCGATGAACCGACCAACCACCTCGATGCCGACAGTGTCGTGTGGCTGCGTGAGTTCCTGAAGAACTACAAGGGCGGCCTGATCGTCATCAGCCATGATGTCGAGCTCGTCGGCGAGACCGTGAACCGGGTGTTCTATCTGGATGCGAATCGCCAGAGCATCGACATCTACAACATGAACTGGAAGAACTACCTGCGTCAGCGCGTCGCCGATGAGGAACGGCGAAAGAAAGAGCGCGCGAACGCAGAGAAGAAGGCGACCTCCTTGCAGCAGCAGGCTGCACGCTTCGGGGCGAAAGCATCCAAGGCTGCGGCGGCTCATCAGATGGTCGCACGTGCAGAGAAACTGCTCGCAGGACTCGATGACGTTCGCGAGGTCGATCGCGTGGCGAAGCTGCGCTTCCCCAAGCCCGCGCCGTGTGGCAAGACACCGATCTTCGCGACCGGGCTGTCGAAATCCTATGGTTCGCTGGAGATCTTCACCGATGTCGATCTCGCGATCGACCGCGGATCCAAAGTCGTCATTCTCGGCCTCAACGGCGCGGGCAAGACGACGCTGCTGCGGATGCTCGCCGGCGTCGATGAGGGTGACACCGGAAAGATCGAACATGGCCACGGGCTGAAGGTCGGTTACTACGCCCAGGAGCACGAGAACCTCGACATCGAGCGCTCGGTGCTGCAGAACATGGTCTCTGCGGCACCGCACATCACCGAGACGGAAGCGCGCCGTGTGCTGGGCTCATTCCTGTTCACCGGTGACGACGTGCTCAAGCCCGCTGGCGTCCTCTCGGGTGGTGAGAAGACGCGTCTGTCGCTGGCCACTCTCGTCGTCTCCTCTGCCAACCTGCTGCTGCTCGATGAGCCAACGAACAACCTCGACCCCGCGTCACGAGAAGAGATCCTCGACGCTCTGGCGCACTACGAGGGCGCCGTGGTTCTGGTCTCGCACGACCCGGGAGCCGTGCAGTCGCTGAATCCGGAACGGGTGCTGATCCTGCCAGACGGTGTCGAAGACATCTGGAGCCAGGAGTACCAGGACCTCATCGAACTCGCATAGCGTCTGCGCTTCTGTCGTGCCCAGGGCTGTTAGCTTCTGAGTATGGTGAATAAGCAGTTGGCCAGATCGTTCGAGGGCATCGGCGCCGAGTACGACAGGTACCGCCCGGGCTTTCCGCAGGCCGCGGCAGAAGAGGTTCTTCCGCAGGGTGTGCAATGCGTACTCGATCTGGGTGCGGGGACGGGCAAGTTCACAGAACTGCTGGTCAGGCACGTGGATCGGGTGATCGCCGTGGAGCCGTCTCGGGCCATGGCGGATGTCCTCCGCGCGAAGCTGCCGTCCGTCGAGACAGTCATCGCCGGCGCGGAGAAGATCCCCGTGTCGGATGGCGTGGCCGACGTCGTCACCGTGGCTCAGGCGTTCCATTGGTTCGAGCGAGATGCCGCGTGCGCGGAGATGCGCAGGGTGCTCGTGTCCGGGGGAACCCTCGGCCTGGTCTGGAATCACTCCGACCCCGCGTGCGACTGGGACCGGGCGTGCCATCGCGTCGCTCACCCCGCGGTGAGCGACGCAAGCGATTCGACCACAGGGTCTGCTGCTGAGGAGCTGCCAGGCTTCACCTTCGTTCGCCGCAGAGAGATCTCATGGTCGGAGCAGATCACCCGCGAGCACTACCTCGGTCGTTGGCTGACCGTGAGCAGCTTCCTCGCCGCTGACGAGGCATCTCGTTCGGCGATGGTCGCGGAGTTGGAGAGCATACTCGACGCGGATCCGGCGACGGCAGGCCGCGACGAGTTCGTGCTCCCGATGATCACAGAGGTCTTCGTCTACAACGCAGCCTGAGGCATCGGCTGCTCCTACTTCACGCCGAGAAAGCTGCGGTCTGTGAGCACGATCGGACCGTCGTCCGTGATCGCGACCGTGTGCTCGGAGTGCGACCCGCGCGAACCGTCGGCGCTGCGCAGCGTCCATCCGTCGGGATCGGTGATCAGTTCGTTCGTCGTTGCGAGGAACCAGGGTTCAAGGGCCAGAACGAGCCCAGCGCGTAACGGGAAACCGCGACCGGGGCGTCCGTCGTTGGGCACGTGCGGGTCACCGTGCATCGTCCGGCCGACGCCGTGTCCGCCGAAGTCGGTATTGATCGAATATCCCTCGCCGTGAGCGACGGCAGCGACGGCAGCGGAGATGTCTCCGATGCGGTTTCCGACCGTGGTGGCCGCTATCGCTGCATCCAGAGCACGTTCGCTGGTGTCGATCAGTCGAAGGTCCTCTTCGCGCGGGGATCCGACGATGAACGACACGGCGGAGTCGGCGACCCATCCGTCGACGGCCACCGCGAAGTCCAGAGTCACCAGATCGCCGTCGCGCAGCACGTAATCGTGGGGGAGTCCATGCAGCACCGCGTCGTTGATCGATGTGCAGATCACCTTCCCGAATGGCCCATTGCCGAATGAGGGAGCGTAATCGACATAGCACGACTCCGCGCCTGCTGCCCGGATCATGTCGTGCGCGCGGCGATCGATCGAGAGCAGGTTCGTGCCGACCTTCGTCTCATCGCGCAGCGTCGCCAGGGTCTCGGCGACGAATCTTCCGGCCGCTCGCATCTCTTCGATCTCGGCAGGGGTGCGCAGTTCGATCATGAAGTTCCTCTCGTCAGCTTCTATTGTCGCCGATGCGGACGAGCCATGCTCACAGCGAACACTCGCCGCAGTCACAGAGCGGCATCGTACGATCGTGGCATGTGGTTGCGACGCGTGTTCTATCGCTGGCTCTTTCCAGCGGCCGTTGTGCTGCCGCTGTGGCTTCTGATCGGTTGGGGCATCTTCAACGCGGGCGGCTGGGCGTTTCTGTGGGTGCTGTTCATCGCGATTCCTTCGGTCTTCCTCGGGCAGATCGTGCTCTCCCTTCTGGTCCGCGCGCGGCCGTCGGCGCGCGAGACGGGCATGGTGTCGTGGTGGGATGTCGGCGGCTTCTCGCTCTGGCACGGACTCACCATTGCCGTCGGATGCTACCCGCAGTCGTGGTTCCCGCTGCTGCTGACCGGCGCGATCGTCACAGCGCTGGCGATGTTCTGGCTGATGCTGCGACAGCTCTGGAGTGAGGCGAAGGGCACCCGTGGGAGCATCCATCTGATGACCCCGCCGGAGCCGGAAGGATCGTCGCAGCGCGCGCCCGTCGACAGCGAGGTATTCGTCATCCGGGAGCAGCCGGGCGCTGACCGCTGAGACGGCTTTTGGAGCCCTGCCGGATCCATGGCAGAATAGTTCTTTGTGCCGTTACCGGCTCTGCCTCAGGGGAGCCCGCGGTCGCATCATGCGCCGTTCAGCACACCATCACGTATTCCTTCCATCCCATGCATCCGACCTGTGGCGAGTGCAGAGAGAGACGATCATGCAGATCCTGGACGCCGTCGACGCGGCATCACTCCGTAACGACATTCCCGACTTCCGTCCCGGCGACACCGTCAAGGTGCACGTCAACATCACCGAGGGCAGCCGCTCTCGTATCCAGGTCTTCCAGGGCGTCG
>JBEBSN010000076.1:0-13873 GCA_040394295.1 Microbacterium sp. | reverse complement strand
ACGCGTGCCCTGTTCAGTGGAGGTGCCGTTCGCCGTGCAGCATTCGCCCGGTGTGATGCAGGGAGAAATGGCCGGCGTCATCGCCCCCGACGATCCGCGCTGGACGACCCCGCGCGCGCAGCCGGAACAGGTCGCGCAGCGAGAAGACAGCGGCTGGAGCCTGCCGCTCGCCTCGGCCGGTCCCGCGGATGTGGCAGGCACTGCATTCCTCGGAGTTCGCCAGCAACATCGCAACGTCGACGTTGTGGCGATCGTCTCGGCCGATCTGCAGGACGGCGAGGAAGCCGGCATCGTGATCCGGCAGTCAGAGCGCGATCATGTGCGGGTGTCGATGAGTGCCGCGCCACAGGGCATTCGGTTCGTGGCCACGCATAGGCAGGCGGCGAAGGACAGCATCATCGGCGAGGTCGCCTTGAAGGGAGCGCCTGCCGGCGAGGTGCAGTTCCGGGTGCGAGCGCGTGGTCAGGACTACGAACTCTCCGTCGGCGCACCCGGGGAGAAGTCGGTCGTCGTCGCCATCGCAGACGGGCGCACGCTGGATTCGGTCGCAACGGGTGGTTTCCTCGGGCTGTGGATCGGAGTCTACGCAACGAGCAACGGCGTCGAGACCGATACGGCGCTGCAGCTACGTCGCTTCGAGTATTCGCCGTCCTGACTCACGTGTAGCGACTCATGCCGATATCGTGACAGGAACAACAAATCTGATGCGGCGGGGGGAATACAGATGGCAGAGCGTGCATCCGGGGTCGAAGGCGTTCGGCGAGCGAACCTGGGTGAGGTGCTGCGACTCGTGCATCAGGGAGGGCCTCGCTCGCGTGCCCTCATCACCTCGGAGACCGCACTGAACCGATCGACCGTCGCCGACCTCGTCGGAGGGCTCGTCTCCAGAGGCCTTGTCAGCGAACAACAACCGGATCCCACCCGTCGAGTGGGACGACCGAGTCCGGTCGTGACGGCGAATCCCGACGTCGTCGGCATCGGTGTCAATCCAGAGGTCGACGCGATCGAGATCGGTGCGGTCAGTCTCGGCGGCGGAGTGCGCGAGCGCATCAGGGTCGATCTCGACAGCGTGCCCAGTGCTGCAGATGCCGTGGCCACGATCGTGCGCGTCGTGAAGGACTGGCAGCAGGGCGAGCTGAACGGCTGCCGACTGGTCGGCATCGGAGTCGCTGTGCCCGGTCTGGTGCGCGCATCCGATGGCGTCGTCAGGCTCGCGCCGCATCTGGAATGGCGCGAGGAGGATCTCGCGTCTCCACTTGGCTCCGCATTGGGCGTCCCGGTGAGCGTCGACAACGATGCCTCGCTCGGGGCGAGGGCGGAGTGGCTGTTCGGCGCCGCGCGCGATCACCGCGACGTCGTCTATCTCAACGGGGGCGCGAGCGGTATCGGTGGCGGGCTCATCCTCGACGGCCGACACATCCGAGGCGCCGGCGGGTATGCGGGCGAGTGGGGGCAGACTCGTCCCGGCATCGCTGCGGGCAGTGACCGGGCCACGGTCGACGGGATGCTCGAGGACGAGGTCAATCGTGCTCTTCTGCTTCGGACCGCGGGCCTCGGCGCCGTCGATGACGCTGCACTCGCCGCTGCGCTCGCCGTTTCCGCTGACGAATCTGTGCTCTCCGAGGTGCACCGTCAGCGGCGCACCCTCGCCGTGACTCTGGGCAATGCGGTGAACGTGCTGAACCCGTCGATTGTCGTTCTCGGTGGTTTTCTTGCAGTGCTGCGCGATCACGACGCGGAGAGGTTCGACGCCGAGGTGCTCGAGCGCGCGCTCGGCGCCTCAGGTGAGCACACGGAGATCCAGTCGGCGGCACTCGGCCGTGATCGGCTGCTGATCGGCGCGGCTGAGGCGGCTTTCGCGCCGTTGCTCGCCGACCCGCTGCGCTGACCGCGGGGTCTTCGGCGCGGAAAACGAGCGCTCGTGGCGAGGAATCACTCTGTCAACTCTCAACTGTTGACAGTTGACAGATGATGCGACAGACTGTCCAAGATTCCTCACCGATGAAGAGAGGCCCAGCAATGGCTGCTGCTACACAGCGGAAAATGAACCCCGCACCCGAGAAGATCTCCCCCCGCGTCGTCGTCGCCGGGGCAGTGGGCTCTGTGATCGAATACTTCGATTTCGGTGTCTACGGTTACGTCGCGACGATCCTGGCGGTGCACTTCTTCGCAAGCGGCGATTCCGTCGCCGCCTTGCTCTCCACACTCGCGACCTTCGCCGTCGCTTTCGTCCTTCGCCCTGTGGGCGCGTTGATCTTCGGCCACTACGGTGACCGGCTGGGCCGCAAGAATGCGCTCGCCGCGACCGTCATCCTCATGGCTGCCGCGAGCGGACTGATAGGAATCCTTCCGTCGTACGCCGCCATCGGCCTGGGCGCGACGATCCTGCTCGTGCTCGCGCGGTGCCTTCAGGGCCTCGCCGCCGGCGGTGAGCTGGGTGGTGCTGCATCATTCGTGGCCGAGAAGTCGCCAAACCACCGACGGGGCCTGTTCACCTCCACGACTCAGATGGGGGCGCTCGGCGGTTCGTTGCTCGCTTCGCTGTCGATCCTGATCCTCAACCTCAGTTTCGGCGAAGCCTTCATGCAGGACTGGGGCTGGCGCATCCCGTTCCTCATCGCCATTCCTCTCGGACTGTTCGGTCTCTGGATCCGCAGTGGTCTTGAAGAGTCTGAAGAGTTCGAGGAGGCACGAGCGGCCGCAGCCGAGATGAAGCAGAAACAGCAGCCGGTCCGCGTGCTCTTCACGAAGTACCCGATCAAACTGCTGCAGGTCGTGGCGCTTTCGGTGCTGCTGTTCTCGGCCTATTACGTCGGCTACGTGTACGTGAACATCCACATGCAGACGGTCCTGGGCTTCTCTGCCGACTTCGCATACCTGTCCACGACGCTCACCCTGGTCGTCTCTGTCATCCTGATGCCCTTCTTCGGTCACCTTTCTGACAAGGTCGGACGCAAACAGGTCTTCATCTGGGCATCCGTCGCAGGCATCGTGCTCGCTGTACCCGCGTTCATGCTCTTCGAGGCGGGCGGGGCTGTGGCGATCATCAGCCACATCATCCTCGGTCTCGTAGACTCTGCGCTGATGGGAGTCGCGCTTTCGACCTACGCCGAGATGTTCCCGACGCACGTTCGCTACACCGGTATCGCGTTCGGCTTCAGCGTCGGAGCGGCGCTCGCCGGCGGCACGTCGCCCTACATCGCAACCTGGCTCGTCGATGCCACGGGCAATGCACTTGCCCCGGCATTCTTCCTCGCTGCGACGGGAATCATCACGCTCATCGCCGCGCTCTTCCTGAAAGAGACTCGGGGGATCGACCTACAGGAAGTTGTCTGACCATGACCATCGACGGCGCCCCCGTGATCGCACGCCCATCCATTCCCTCACAGGCAGAGGATGTGCTGCGTCGGATGATATTGGACGGCACCCTCAGCCCGGGCGAGCGGCTGAACGAGGTCACGATCGCCGAATCGATCGGTATCAGCCGTGGCCCGCTGCGCGAAGCGATCAAGCGGTTGTCCGGTCAGGGCTACCTCACGACGGAGACGCATCGAGGAGCGTTCGTCAAGGCGTACACGCCTCAGGAGATCATGGATCTCTACGAGTTGCGCAGCGCGCTGGAGCTTTTCGCACTGCGACTGGTCATCGAGCGTGCCAGTGAAGAGGCGCTCGATGACCTCGCAGCGCGGCTCGCTGAAGAGAGCGAACGCATTCGCCGACACGAGGCGGACGAGAGTGCGAGTGAGCCCTACGCGTCTGAGCTCGATTTTCATCAGCAGCTGGTGGCACTGAGTGGCAACCAGGTGATCAGGGCGCAGCTGGCCGATGCCAATCACAAGCTGTTCCTGGCGCTTCGTCCGACGAAGCGGACGGAGACCCGCAAAGAGCACGCCGTCGCGTCGCACATGGAGCTTCTTGACAAGGTTCGCGCGAGGGATTCCGATGCCAGTGTCGAGCTTCTCTCGGCGCATCTCACGGATTCGATGACCAACAGTTTGAGCGTTCTCGGCCTCTCGGAACAGGGCGGCGGACCAGCGTCAGAGGAGGACGAAGCATGACCAGCTCGTACGATCTCAGGATTTCGGGCGGTGACGTCTTCCTTGAGGGGCTCGGCGTCTCACAGGTGGACCTTCTCATCAGCGACGGCCGCATCGCTGCCATCGTCGACCGTGAGCAGGTGGAGGATGTCGCCGAGACCGTCGATGTGACGGGCAAGCTCGTTCTCCCCGGCGCGATCGATCCGCACGTCCACCTCGGCAAGGACATCCGCGTACCGCGTGACCCGGACGATGCCGAACGCGAGACGGCGTCCGCAGCGGCGGGTGGAGTCACGACGATGCTTGTCTATCTGATGAGCTCGGACTCTTACATGGGGGAGTTGGAGTCGGCGCGTGCCGCGATGGACACCAACTCGCACACCGACTACGGGTTCCATTTCGTCCTGGGCACTCCGGGCCATCTGGACGAGTTCAAGGACTACATGGAACTGGGTGTGTCCTCCTTCAAGTTCTTCATGAACTTCCGCGGCGATGAGGGCAAGTATCTCGGGATGCCGGGCAACGATGACTCGTTCATGTACGACATCCTGCGCAAGAGCGCAGAGCACGGCGCGATGATCAATCCGCATCCCGAGAACATCGAGCTCGTGCGGATGTTCCGCGACAGCGATCGCGACGAGACGCTGTCACCGCTTGCCGCGTGGAACGCCGCGCGCCCGCCGTTCGTGGAAGCAGAGGCTGCGCAACGCGTCGCGTATCTTGCCAGCGTGACGGGCGCCTCGGTGTACTGCGTGCACACCAGCAGCCGGGAGGCCGTCGAGGCGATCACGCGCCAGCAGTCTTCCTATCCGAACATCTTCATCGAGACCTGCACGCAGTATCTGACGCTCGACACCGATTCGGAGGCTGGATCCTACGCGAAGGTGAACCCTCCGATTCGGCCCCGCGAGGATGTCGAATACCTCTGGGAAGCGTTCGAATCGGGCGCGATCGACTCGGTCGGATCTGATCACAATGCGCGTCACCGCACCAACAAGGAGAAGGACATCTGGAGCGCCTCAGCGGGTTTCCCTGGCTCGGGTGGCGTTCTTCCGCTGACACTCTCAGAGGGGCTGCGGCGAGGCGTGAAGCTCGACGCGATCGTCGATGCGGTCAGCACCCGTGCCGCGAAACTGTTCGGAATGTACCCCCGCAAGGGGACGATCGCTGTCGGCTCAGACGCTGATCTCGTCGTCATCGACATGGAGAAGCCCTCCACGATCACCGCTGAGACGCAGTACTCGGCGGCGGAGTACACGCCGTGGGAGAACACGACGCTTCCTCTCACGGTCGTGCACACGATCGTTCGGGGGCAGTTCGCACTGCGGGATGCAATCTTGACCGAAAACCGCGCGGGGAGCTTCATCCATCGCGCACACAGCGGCGCTGCCGCGCTAGGAGGATGAGCGCATGTCGCGCTTCAGTTCTGAATTCATCGATGCCCAGACGATGGGCCGTTACGATGCTGCCGGATTCGGCCGACCGGTGGGCATGGGGAAGAAGCCCGCGCTTCTGATCATCGACGTCCAGTACCGGACGACCGGCACCACGCCCATGCCCTTCGACAAGGCGATCGAAGAGTTTCCGACCAGCGTGGGCGAGACCGCATGGGACGCCGTCGAGAACATCGCCGCGCTGCTGAGGGTCTTCCGTCGCAACGGATGGCCTGTGCTCTACCCCCATGTCGCGCCCAAGAAGGACTTCGATCAGGGCGCGCTCGGTGCGAAGGTGCCTGCCATCATGAACATCGCCAGCCGCGGCTACGACTTCGTGGAGGAGATCGCACCGCAAGACGGCGACGTGCTGCTGCCCAAGAAGCACCCGAGCGCGTTCTTCGGGACCCCCCTGGCGTCGTACCTGATCCAGAGCGGGGCGGATTCGCTCGTCGTCACGGGGTGCTCGACCTCCGGGTGTGTGCGTTCGACCGTCGCCGACGCCTTCTCGTACAACTACCGCGTGAGCGTGCCGAGTGACGCGGTGTACGACCGCAGCCAGGTCGTTCACGACGTGAACCTGTTCGACATGGATCAGAAGTACGCGGACGTGAACACCACGGCTGAGATCATCAGCTCGCTGGAGCGAATCGGAGGTACACGCTGATGGAACGCGATGTGGATGTCATCGTCGTCGGAGCCGGCGGATGCGGGCTCACCGCCGCCATTGCGGCTGCGGAAGCGGGCGCATCGGTCGCTCTGCTCGAGAAGGAGGACCGCGCCGGTGGGAACACGTGGCTGAGCACCGGATCGGTGCCGGCCGCCGGGTCGCGCTTCCAGAAGGATGCCGGCGTCGAGGACTCGCCTGAGACGATGACCGCTGACCTGCTTCGCAAGAGCGGGCCTCACGAAGCCGAAGACACCGTGGCACTGCTCGCACGCGAGTCCGCCGCACTGGTGGAGTGGCTTGTCGACGAGCACGCGGTGGATCTGCAGTTGATCACCGATTACAAACACGTCGGACACAGCATCACACGCCTTCACGCCCCGGCTGCCCGCAAGGGCGAGTTCCTCGTGAAGGACCTCGTCGCTGCGGCCGAGCGCCTGGGGGTGGAAGTGATCACGGGCAACCCTGTCGCGGGACTCATCGTCGAAGACGACGAAGTGGTGGGCGTGCGCGTGGCGGGTGAGCGCATCGAGGAGTACGAGTTGCGTGCAGGCGCTGTCGTGCTGGCGGCCAACGGATTCGGCGGCAATCGCGAGATGCTGCGCAAATGGATCCCCGAGATCGCCGATGCGCAGTACTTCGGCGCTCACGGCTCCACCGGAGAAGCCGTCGCTTGGGCCGACGAGCTCGGCTCGCCGCTGGCCAACATCGGCGCGTATCAGGGGTATGCCGCCGTCGCCTACCCGCACGGCTCGATCGTCTCGTGGACGACCGTCGAGATGGGCGCGTGCCTGCTGGATCCTCAGGGGAAGCGGATGGGTGACGAGACCGTCGGATACTCGGCGTTCGCCCCGGTCGTCTCTGCCGTGACCGAGGAGTCATGGGTCGTGCTCGATGGGCGCATTCGTGACTACGTCAAGGGAAACGAAGAGGAGTTCGCAGACCTCGTCGATATCGGCGGTGTCGTCGAGGCGGCGGACGAAGCTGCCGTCGCTGCGATCATCGGCGCCGACGTGGCTACAGTCACGGCAACTCTCGACGAGTTCTCCCAGGCTGCGCGTGGACAGGCATCCGATCCGTTCGGGCGGAGCGATTTCGGCTTCGGCATGCTGGAGAAGCCGTACTTCGTGGTGCGGTCCATCCCCGCTCTGTTCCACACGCAGGGCGGCATCACCGTCAACGATGAGGCGGCGGTCACCCGCGCCGACGGCACCACGGTTGCCGGACTCTTCGCAGGCGGAGGCGTCGCGGCAGGCGTGTCAGGCAAGTCCGGCGCCGATGGATACTCCTCCGGAAACGGTCTGCTCACCGCGATCGGCTTGGGACGCATCGCAGGCACCAGCGCCGCGCGCCGAGCCGCGGGCTGAACTTCGCAGCGCAGGTGACCGCGTATCCGTCGTGGACGCGGTCACCTGGCTACGTGGACGTCGCGGGCAGCTGCGCGCGCAAGGCGTGAGCCGCACCTGAGGCGTCCGGTGCCTCGGCCACCGCGCGCACGACGACGACGCGGGTCGCGCCAGAGGCGATCACCTCGTCGAGCCGTGGCCCGTCAGCGATCCCACCGATCGCGAACCAAGGTTTCGTCGTACCCGTTTCTGCGACTGCGCGTACGGGGCCGAGGCCGATCGCAGACCGCCCTGGCTTGGTCGGCGTCTCCCATACCGGGCCGACACAGAAGTAGTCCATGCCTGCGTCGGCATCCGCATCGCGGGCCTGCCCGAACGAGTGCGTCGACCGCCCGATGATGACGTCTTCACCGAGCAGGCGCCTGGCCTGCGCGGTCGAGAGATCGCCCTGACCCACATGGAACACGTCGGCGCCGACCAGCGCGGCGACATCCGCACGGTCGTTCACCGCGAACAGCTTTCCGTGCCTGCGCGCGACCTCCGCAAGAATCTCCAGAGCTTTGATCTCGTCGCGTGCTTCCAGGCTCTTGTCGCGCAGCTGGATGACGTCGACGCCGCCGTCATAAGCCGCATCCAGAAAATCCTCGAGGTCACCCAGGGCGGTGCGAGCCGTCGTGCACACGTAGAGGCGCGCGTTCTCGAGCTGCGCGAGCCGGCGCATGCGAACGTCGCTCGCGCGCGGCTGGTCGCCGACGGGCTCAGCAGAGATGGAGGCGGTAGCGGTCATAGGCCTAGAGTAGAGGAGTCTGCGGGAGCCCAGAGGGGCTGAGAGGGCCACGTGCCGACCGCTGAACCTGAAACGGTTAATGCCGTCGTAGGAAAGGGCACACATGCGCATCGCTGTGATCGGCGCGGGGATCATCGGCTTGGCGACCGCCGCCGAACTGCTGCACCGCGGCCACGACGTGCAGGTCGTGGACCCCGATCCTGCCGGGGGTGCAAGCCACGCGGCTGCCGGCATGCTCGCCGCCGTCACCGAGACCGCCTGGGGGCAGGATGCGCTGCATCCGCTCATGAGCGAGTCCGCGAAGCGGTACCCGGCTTTCGTCTCGCAGCTTGAGCGAACGACCGGTCACGACCTGGGCTTCCGTGCGACCTCGACTCTGTCAGTGGGTGTCGACGCCGCCGATCGCGAGACGCTGGTGCAGTTGCGCGGACTTCAGCGACGACTGGGCGTGGAGATCCGATCGCTCACCGGGTCAGATGCTCGAGAGCACGAGCCGGCGCTGGGTCCGGCTGTGACGTCGGCGATGTTGGTGGCCGAAGATCACCAGATCGATCCTCGCCGCGTGACGGCTGCACTGCTCGCGCTCCTGGGCTCTCGGGTGCGTGAGGAACGAGTGCTCGAGGTGATCCGTGACGGATCGACCGTTCGCGCCGTCGCGCTCGATACCGGTGAACGCCTGGATGCCGACGTCGTGGTCGCGGCAGCGGGACTCGGTGTTGGGGAGGTGGCAGGGCTGCCCGACCTGCCGTTGCGCCCGGTGTGGGGCGACATCGTGCGCGTGCGCATTCCCCCCTCTCAGCGTCCGCTGCTCACGAGCACGGTACGCGCGCTTGTGCACGGCCGCGCCGTGTACATCGTGCCGCGCGCAGACGGCTCGGCAGTCATCGGCGCTTCGGTTCGCGAAGGCGGCGTCGAAGGCGTTCAACTGGGCGGCGTCGCGGCACTGCTGCACGATGCCGCACGAATCGTGCCCGCACTCGCAGAGTGCGAGATTGTCGAGCTCACGGCGCGTCCGCGACCTGCCAGCCCCGATGCGGTTCCGATGCTGGGGCGGGTCGAGCCCGGGCTCGTCATCTCCACCGGGTACGACCGACATGGCATCCTGCTCGCCGCCCTTGCTGCCGAGCTCGGGGCGGATCTCGCAGAGGGTCGTGACATCGATGCCGAGACGGCCGCAGCCGTCGATCCGCTCCGGTTCGAGAGCGCAGCGTCTACGTCCCGTGATCTCGGCGTCTCAGACGCCATAACGAAAGGTCTGTCATGAACTTCACTCGCACTGTCCACGTCAACGGCGAGGTGCACGCCCTCGAGGGAGACGCACCCACTCTGCTCGACCTCGTCGGCGCCGTGACCGGGCATGAACTCGCCGCGAACGGTTCACGCAGCGATGGCGGTCGGCTCCCGATCGCAGCTGCCGTCGGCGGCGAAGTCGTGCCGCGCGGGAGCTGGTGCGCGCACCTCCTCGCCCAGGGCGACGATGTCGAGATCGTCACTGCAGTGCAGGGAGGCTGAGATGCGCACCCTTTTCCACGATGGAGCGGAGCTGTCATGACCACCGCTGTCCACGCCCTCATCGACCCGTTCACCGTCGCAGGCGAATCGTTCGCTTCCCGGCTCATCATGGGCACGGGAGGTGCATCGAGCCTGACCCTTCTGGAACGAGCGCTCATCGCCTCGGAGACCGAGATCACCACGGTGGCGATACGGCGGTTCTCCCCGGAGGGTCGGGACTCGGTGTTCGCGATGCTCGATCGACTCGGAATACGAGTTCTTCCGAACACCGCCGGGTGCTACACCGCACGCGACGCGATCCTCACGGCGCAGTTGGCGCGTGAGGCTTTGGAGACGGACTGGGTGAAGCTGGAGGTGATCGCTGACGAAGAGACGCTGCTGCCCGACCCGGTGGAGCTCTTCCGTGCGACAGAGGCTCTCGTGGCCGACGGTTTCCGGGTGTTCGCCTACACGAACGATGATCCTGCGCTTGCCCGTCGCCTTGAGGATGTCGGTGCGAGCGCTGTGATGCCTGCCGGATCGCCGATCGGCAGCGGGCTCGGGATTCTCAACCCGCACAACATCGAGACGATCGCCGCGCGAGCCGCCGTTCCGATCGTTCTGGATGCCGGTATCGGCACCGCTTCGGATGCTGCTCTGGCGATGGAACTGGGCGTAGACGCCGTGCTGCTGGCGAGCGCCGTGACCCGTGCACACGACCCGGTGTCGATGGCGCACGCCATGCGGGGAGCGGTCGTCGCCGGACGCCTGGCACGCGCCGCGGGTCGTATTCCGCAGCGGCCGCTCGCGCTGGCATCGTCGGCGACCGACGGGCTGATTCCGTCTCGCCCCTCAGAGGCCGACCTGTGAGCGTGCCCGCGCTGGTCGAACCAGGGCCACCGCTGACACCCGATCGCGCAGCCAGGTTCGCCCGCCATCTGACGCTGCCAGGAGTGGGCGAGATCGGACAGCGCCGACTCGCTCGCGCCCGCGTCCTGGTGATCGGAGCAGGCGGGCTCGGCGCCCCCACGATCCAGTATCTCGCTGCCGGTGGTGTTGGCTCGCTCACCCTGATCGATGACGATGTGGTCGAGCGCTCCAACCTGCAGCGTCAGGTGCTGCACTCCGAGGGTGACGTGGGCCGTGCCAAGGCGGAGTCGGCGAGGGATGCCGTGGGGGCACGAGATGCACAGATCGCCGTGAACGCTCTCGTCGAGCGCCTGAGTCCGGACAACGCGCTGGCACTGTTCGATCAGCACGACCTCGTGATCGACGGCAGCGACAACTTCGCCACCCGTTACCTCGTCAGCGACGCCGCCGAGCTCACGGGCACTCCTGTGGTCTGGGGGAGCATCCATCAGTTCGCCGGCCAGGTCAGTGTCTTCTGGCCAGGACGAGGTCCCATGCTTCGAGATGTCTTCCCCGACGTCCCTGACGAGGACTCCATCGAATCCTGCGCGGTCGGCGGCGTGTTCGGCGTGCTGTGCGGCGCTGTAGGATCCGCGATGGCGGTCGAGGCGCTGAAGCTGATCTGTGGGATCGGCGAGCCGCTTCTCGGACGTCTGGCTCGCTACGACGCGCTCACGGCGCGGTGGAGCGAACTGCGCTTCACCACGGACCCTCATCGCCCGCCCGTTCGCGATCTCTCGGAGATCGCGCCGCTGTGCCGCACTTCAGCCACGGTGCACGCGAACGCGATCTCCGCGGCCGAGGTGGCCGCCCGACTGGCGAGCGGCGGCGACAGCGGGCTCGTTGTGGTCGATGTGCGATCAGCACAGGAGCGCAGCGCCGACGTGATTGCGGGATCGTTCCATGTACCGCTCGGACGCGTTCTCGACGGCGGCTGGAATGCTGTGCGTGAGGCTCTCGGGTCGAGCGCTGAGGACGGGCGCGACGTGGTGATCACCTGCCAGGCGGGCGCCCGGTCGGCACGTGCGATCAGTGCCCTCGCGGCATCCGCTCCTGCCGGCGTCGCCCTGCGCAACCTCACTGGCGGAATGGATGCGTACCGCCCGTTCTTGTTCGAATAGCGCAAGTGACCGCATCCGGATCGGATTTGCAGTCATTTGCGCTATTCGAACCGTCAGTAACTCGATGTCTCGCTGCGATCGGCCGACGGGATGAAGCGCGCCGCGAGCGACTCTGAGGCGCGGGCGAGCATGGCCACGTCTGCGCCGACCGCGACGAAATCGGCACCTGCGCTGATGTAACCATCGGCGGTTGCCGGATCGAAGGCGTTCACGCCGACCGCTTTGCCGGCGGCTTTGACCGCAGCGAAGGTCTGGCGCACGGCATCCACGACCTCCGGATGGCTCTGCTGTCCGAGCCGTCCCAGTGATGCGGCGAGATCGCTGGGACCGACGAACACGGCGTCGACACCGTCCACCGCGGCGATCTGGGCGGCGTTGTCGACCCCGGCCGAGGTCTCGATCTGCACCGTCAGCGAGACGTGCTTCGCCGCCGTCTGCAGATAGTCGTCCACACGGTTCCACCGTGCGCTGCGAGAGAGCGCGCTTCCGACGCCACGAATGCCCTCGGGCGGATATCGGGTCGCGGCGACGGCCGCTTCGGCTTCTGCGGCGGAGGAGACCATCGGCACGATGATGTTCTGCGCACCCAGATCGAGCACCTGCTTGATGATCACCGCGTCGTTCCACGGCACGCGCACAAGAGGCGAGACGGGGCACGCGGCGACAGCCTGCAGCTGATGCAGCACCGATTCAAGCGAGTTCGCCGAGTGCTCCATATCGATGAGCAGCCAATCCACGCCTGAACCGGCAACGACCTCGGCGATGAGGGGGCTGCCCGAGCACACCCACATGCCGGCCATAGCGCGGTCCGCGGCCGTGAGGCGTTCGCGGAAGCTCGAGTTCAGACGAATCGACATGTGATGATTCCCATCTCTCCGTAATCGCACCGCACCTCATCGCCCTTGTGCACCCACATCGGACGTGTGAATGAGCCGGCGAGGATGATCTCGCCCGACTCCAGCCGGGCGCCGTGCTGATGGAATTTGTTGGCGAGCCATGCGACGCCGGTGGCCGGGTGCCCGAGCACTCCCTGCGCGACCCCGGTTTCCTCGATCTCGCCGTTGCGTGCGAGCACGCCGGGAACCCAGCGCAGATCGATCTCGTCCGGGCGCTTGTGCACATCGCCGAGGACCATCGCGCCGTATGCGGCGTTGTCGCTGATCGTGTCGACGATCGTGCGTCCTTCGAGCTCGATATGCGAGTTGAGTACCTCGAGGGCGGGAACGGCGTAGTCGATCGCGGCCAGGGCATCGTCGAGCGTGCAGTCGGGCCCCTCGAGCGGATGCTTCAGCACGAATGCGAGTTCCACTTCGATGCGCACGTTGGAGAACTCATCGAAGCGGATGTCGGAGCCGGACGCGTACACGGTGTCGTCGAACATGACGCCGTAGTCGGGCTCGGTGATGCCTGTCGCCTGCTGCATCGCTTTCGACGTCAGTCCGATCTTGCGACCGACGAGCTTCCGACCTGCGGCGAGGTTCTTGTCGCGCCATATGCCCTGAATGGCGTAGGAGTCCTCGATCGTGGCATCCGGATATCGCGAAGTGATCCGCGGGATCACCCTGTGTGCGCGGTCTGCCTCGGCGAGCTCTTGCGCGATCTGCTCGATCACGTCGGGTGACAGCATCCTGGCCTCTCCTACAGCTGGTGGCCGAGCTTGTACTCGCCCTGCTTGTATTCGGGCATCGAGTCCTCGCCCTCGTCCTTGCGAGTGTACGAGAAACCGTCCGCACCGATCGTGACGGCCATCTCGCTGGAATCGGTGCGCGCCACCACGGCCTGTGGCCGGCCGTCGAGGTCGAGGACGAGCGAGCCTTCGGTGTACCAGGACGGAACGACGGGGTTTCCCCACCAATCACGGCGCTGGTTGTCGTGCACATCCCAGGTGACCACCGGGTTGTCGGGGTCGCCGGTGTAGTAGTCCTGCGTGTACACCTCGACGCGGTGCCCGTCGGGGTCGCGCAGATAGAGGTAGAAAGCGTTGCTCACCCCGTGCCGACCAGGGCCGCGTTCGATGGCGTCCGAGCAGCGGAGGGCGCCGAGCTTGTCGCAGATCGCGAGGATGTTGTGCTTCTCGTGCGT
>JBEBSN010000075.1:0-14261 GCA_040394295.1 Microbacterium sp. | reverse complement strand
TGACACCCATGATCTGGGTCTCGCCGCGCTGGAAGATCGCCGAACCGTGCACGCGTGGGATGACCTGCACCTCTGCGTCGAGCGGGCGGATGTCGGCAAGGCCACGGCCGTCCATACGGACGCCCTCGGACAGCACGCGACCACGGACGATCTGCTTCGTCAGCGACTTATATGCGCCCGAGACCTCACCCACGGCGGAAGCAGGAAGCGTCCCTGCTTCGACGGCGGCGGCTACCTCGGCCTTGACGCGGTCCTTGACCTCGTCATCAGCGCTCTGGCGTTGCTGCTTGTCGGCGATGAGGTAGACCTTTTCGAGGTCAGCGGTCGCTGATGCGGCGATGAAGTCGTAGGTTCCCTGCTCGTACGCCGGGAAGACCGGGTAGACGCCAGGAGCCTTCGACGAGTGCGCTGCCATCTCGGCCTGCGCCTCGACAAGCTGCTTCAGGAACGGCTTGGCCGCTTCGAGGCCGCCGGCGACGATCTCTTCGTTCGGCTTGACAGCGCCCCCCTTGATGAGGTTCCAGCTGTTCTCAGTGGCTTCAGCCTCGACCATCATGATGGCGACGTCTTCGGAACCGTCGGACTTCTTGACGACGCGACCGGCGACGATCAGGTCGAACACGGCCTCTTCGACCTGAGCCTGGTTCGGGAACGCGACCCACTGGTCGGCGTTCTCGCCCTGGCCGGGGATGAGCGCGAGGCGCACACCGGCGATGGGGCCGGAGAACGGCAGGCCCGAGATCTGGGTCGACGCGGAAGCCGCGTTGATGGCCAGAGCGTCGTAGTACTCGCCAGGAGCGATCGAGAGCACCGTGATGACGACCTGGACCTCGTTGCGCAGCCCCTCGACGAACGAGGGACGAAGCGGACGGTCGATGAGACGGCAGACCAGGATGGCTTCAGTGGAGGGACGGCCCTCACGACGGAAGAATGAACCGGGGATCTTTCCTGCGGCGTAGGAGCGTTCTTCGACGTCGACTGTCAACGGGAAGAAGTCAAAGCCCTCACGAGGGTGCTTGCCCGCGCTGGTGGCGGAGAGCAACATGGTCTCGCCGTCGAGATAAGCCGCAACGGCACCCTGCGCCTGCTGAGCGAGGCGACCGGTTTCGAAGCGGATGGTACGAGTGCCGAAGCGACCGTTATCGAGAACGGCCTCGGCGGCAGTGATTTCAGGACCTTCCAAGAGGTCTCTCCTTCTTTGTTTAGACTCGTCCGTCCGTGTGACGGGCGAGATCATACGTACGCGTGCGCAATGCACAACGCGAACTGCACACAGCAGTCCATCTCTACCCTACCAGCGCAAGCATCTTCGACCTGGGCGGCTCAACCGACCTCGACGTCTCGCATGCTGGAAGAGCGACCGATGTAGACGTAGTCGTCGTGCTTGGCTATGCGCCCATCTCCTGCGACACGTCCGCGCATACGCCGCCACGCCCAGGGCAGGGCATGATGCCGCCACCACCGTGTGCGACTGGGGCCTTCGACATCATGCAGCACCTCATCGAGTGCACCGAGGGTGTCCGCGTGCGGCACACCGAGCATCTCACCGGCTCGATAAGCCAGGAAGCGGTGCCCGCGACTGTTGAGGTGCACCAGGTCCTCCCCCCAGTTCGGCCTCGCCGACAGCACAGGGTGCAGATCCGTGTCGATGAGCATCGCCCCTGTGCGCTGCGCGACGCCAGCCAATCGATCGGCGAAATCCGCGAATCGCCCCGCGAACACTCGTGCGACCCTCCGATCGGGAAGAAACGGGGTGACGAGCAGGACATCAGCTCCATCGTTTCGGAGAGCGCATACGACGTGCTCGACCTCTGCGGCGAGCGCAGCGACGTCGACGCGCGACTTCACGAGGTCGTTCGCTCCGATCAAGATCGACACGAGGTCGGGCTGCAGCTCGCGCGCTCTGGTGAGCTGCTCGCCAGAGACATCGCGAACCCGTCTGGATCGCACGGCGAGGTTCGCATAATGCAGACCACCCTGGGCAGCCAGCAGCAGCGCGAGCCGATCAGCCCAGCCGCGTAACGTGGCGCCGTCGAGAGCGGGGTCGCAGAGCCCCTCGGTCAGCGAATCGCCCAACGCGACGTAGCGTCGCCATCCGCGCTTCGCGGTCACCGTGGAGGGTTCAACTCTGCGACTGCGCAGGCTTCGCGATTGCTGGTCGATTCCGTACAGCCAGCGCGCTTCTTCGAAATGGTCGAGCAATTGATCACACACCGCTTCCCAGCTCCGCCCCTCGATGGCAGCGCGGCCGGCGGCGCCGAAGGCCCACCGTGTGCGCGCGTCTTCGGCGAGGTCGGCTACGCGCCGCCGGAGATCAGCGAGGTCACCCGGTTCATAGAGCCATCCGTCCACTCCGCTGCGCACGAGATCGAGCGGCCCGCCTCGTCCTGTGGCGACGATCGCGACTCCGCTCGCGTGCGCTTCCTGAAGGGTCTGCCCGAATGTCTCGCTCTCCCCCGGGTGCACGAAGATGTCGAACGAGGCCATGGCCTCTGCGAGCCCGTCGCCGTCGAGGTGTCCGAGGAAGACGGCCTCCGGCAGCTGGAACTCGAGTCGCGCCCTCAACGGGCCGTCACCCACGATGACCAGGCGCACCGCCGGCAGTCGCTGGAGAACGCGAAGGTCTTCGACCTGTTTCTCTGCAGCGAGCCGACCGACGTACCCCACGATGACCTCGTCCGCCGAGCGGCGCTGCCAGCTGCCGCTGCGCCGAGACGGATGAAAGCGCTCAGCATCCACCCCTCGCCCCCAGCGCCGGATGCGGTCGACGCCGAGGTCGATCAATTGGCGCTCCGACTCGGTCGACGGCGCCAGGGTGAGAGTCGCACGCCTGTGCAATCTGACGACGTGATTGCGTGCGAACGCGGTGGTAGCGGGAAGTCGGTAGCGTTCCGTATAAGCGGTGACATCGGTCTGGTAGGCCGCGACAGCCGGTATGCCGCGCTGAGAAGCGGCGAGCGCACCGCGCCATCCCAGCGCGAACGGCGACGCGAGATGCACGACGTCGGGGTTGAATCTCGCCAGTGACGCTGCGAGACGGTTGGCGCTCGCCGCACCGATCCTGACGTTGCGGTACCCGGGAAGCGCGAGGCTCGCCACCGGTTCGATCCGAGCATCGTGCACTCGGGTGGGAATGCCGACGGCACCCGGAGCTATCACGTGGGCCTCATGGCCCCCGCGCTCGAGATGGCGCAGGATCTGCAGCACAGATCCTGTCACGCCGTTCATGTGCGGCAGGAAGGACTCGGTCACGATCGCTACTCTCACGATCTCAGGATGACGCCGACGAGCCGGTGGTGGTCACAATCGCCGGGCCTGCACCGGAGTATTCATCTGTTGCATGACTGTCCTTCACCGGCTGTCCTCGATTCCGTCTCCGTTCATCTTCTGCGCGCACTGTGAACACGTGATCTCGGAAGCCCTGACCGACGCGACCGCGGGGCCGTGGGCCCTCGTCATGATGTCGCTGCTCGTCTTCGGCGATGCGTTCTTCGTCGTCGTCCCCGGAGAGGTGGCGGTGACCGCGCTGGGAGCAGTGGCGGTGTCGACAGGAACGCCGCCGCTGTGGACTGTGATCGTGTGCGCCGCTGCGGCAGCGGGCTGCGGCGATCTGCTCTGCTACGGGATAGGACGTTGGATCGGTCTTGATCGATGGCGCTGGATGCGCAACGAACGTCTCCGACGCGGGCAGCGCTGGGCGAAAAAGAGGCTGGATGCAGGCACCGCCCTGGTGCTGTTCACCGGTCGGTTCATCCCGTTCGCCAGGCTCGCCATCAACCTCGTCGCCGGCGCAACCGGCATCGCGTTCTCGCGCTATCTGGGACTCGTCGCGCTCGCGACCACGGGGTGGGCCGCGTATCAAGCGGCCATCGGCGCGGTCTTCGCTGCGATCCTGCCAGATGCTCCTCTTGCGGCGGTTGCCATCTCTGTGGTCGTCGCCATAGGTCTCGGCGGGCTGATCGATCTGCTGATTCGCCGGTGCACTCGTTGGAGAGAAGCTCTCCCGGGCCGCGTTCGACCCGACTAGGCTGAAGCCATGAGCACCGAAGAAGGCGCAGCCTCCTCGTCAGATGAGATGAAGCGCAAGTTCAAAGAAGCGCTCGAGAAGAAGAACGCACATCACCGTAACGGTGAGTCGCATCTGGACGGCGATTCTGCTGTCCATGCGGCGAATGCGCCGCAGACGCGGCGTGAGTTCCGACGCAAGAGCGGTTGACCATGAGAGGGCCGTCCCGACAGGGGGCGGCCCTCTCCCTCTCTTCTGGAGCATCGACTTCTAGAGAGTGGTCGCCCGCGCACGTGCACGCGCGTGCTTGGCTCCCAGCTCAGCTACCGCTGCTTCATCCAGGCCCCGTGTGTCGACAGCATCCGTCGAGGTCGAGACTCCATCGTGGGAAGAGCCATCGAGCATCGTCTCGTCGAAGGGCAGCTCGCCTGTGAGGACGCGGCGCACCTGTGGGGTGTCGATCTCTTTCGTCCATGTTCCGATCAGCAGGGTCGCCACGGCATTGCCGGTGAAGTTCGTGAGCGCGCGGCCTTCTGACATGAACCGATCGATGCCGACGATGACCCCGACTCCGTCGACGAGATCCGGGCGATAGGCCTGCAGTCCGCCCGCCAGCGTAGCGAGACCGGCGCCCGTGACACCCGCGGCCCCCTTGCTCGCGACGATCATGAACACGAGAAGTCCGATCTGTTCGCCGATCGTCATCGGCTGACCCATCCCCGACGCGATGAAAAGCGAAGCCATCGTGAGATAGATGGCCGTCCCGTCCAGGTTGAACGAGTACCCGGTGGGGACGGTGATGCCGACGACCGGCTTCGACACGCCGATGTGCTCCATCTTGGCGATCAATCGTGGCAGCGCCGACTCCGACGATGAGGTGCCGACGATCAGCAGATACTCACGGCCCAGATATTTCATCAGGCGGAAGATGTTCACACGCGCCACCAGGTACAACAGCGTTCCCAGGACAAGCACGATGAAGATGATGCAGGTGACGTAGAACGCGATCATCAACAGACCGAGGCTCAGGATCGCGGCCACGCCCGTCTTGCCGACCACCGCCGCGATCGCTCCGAAAGCACCGATCGGCGCGAGCCAGAGGATCATGCCGAGGATGCGGAAGACCAGTACCTGCAGGTTCTTCACCGCTTCCATGATCGGCTCGCCCTTGGCGCCGAGCTTTTGCACGGTGAAACCGACCAGCAGCGCGATGAAAAGCACCTGAAGCACGCTTTCGCCGGTGAATGCCGAAAAGAAGGTCGTCGGGATGATCCCGAGGATGAACTCCTCGGTGGTAGCCGCCTCTGACGTCGTCGCCTCGTAGGTGGAACTGGTCATATCCAGGCCAGATCCTGGATGGACGATGTTGCCGACGACGAGGCCGATCGCCAACGCGAACGTCGACATCAACATGAAGTACACAAGCGCGAGACCGCCGATCTTCCCGACCGTCGCAGCTTTGGCGATGGAGCCGACCCCCACCACGATCGTGCAGAAGATGATCGGGGCGATCATCATCTTGATCAGCGAGACAAATCCCGCACCGAGCGGCTCAAGACTCTGTGCGAACTCCGGCCAGAGGAGTCCGACCGCACCGCCCAAGACGACGGCGACGATCACCGAGACGTAGAGCCAGGTGTGTTTGTCCCACGCTTGTTTCCCCTTTCTCCAGTTGTACCCGGGAAGTGAGAATCCGGTTGTCAGAGCCATGGTGTTCCTCCGTGATCATGAACATCGTCGTTGCATGACACCCGGCCCGCGCCGGGGACTGCAGAGTTCAGCGTCCCTGGCTTCTCGTTTCTGCACTATTTGTGGTCGTATTGGTCCTGCGCAACTGCGCGAGAAGGCGAGGTGCGGCATGACTGCCCGAATGGAGCGCAGCAGCTTTGCTTCGCGCGTCTTCGCCGCTCTGCTCGTCGCTGCGCTGGTCGTCGGAGCGATCTCAGCCATCCTTCTCGTCGCGGAGAAGCAACGAGCGACCCGCGCTGAAGCGGAGAGTCTCACAAGCGCTCTTTCGCGCTCTCTGGCTGCATCCCCCACCGTGCTCGACGCGCTCACTGACGACGACGTCGGCGAGGCGAGCGCACGCCTGCAGCCATACACCCGGCAGGTTCAGACCGGCGCGGCGCTTGATTTCGTGACGGTGATGACCGTGGACGGCCTGCGTGTGACGCACCCGAATCCGAACCAGGTGGGCCAGCTCTACATCGGCACCATTCCGACGGCTGCCGAGAGCCTCACCGAAGAGTTCACCGGCACGCTCGGGCCTTCTGTTCGCACCATAAGCCCAGTCCTCGACGCGGGCGGGGTCATAGTGGGTTGGGTTGCCGCTGGAGTCACGATCGAGTCCATCGCCGAATCGCTCGGCAGGCGGCTCCCTGCAGCCCTTGGCATCTCCGCGATCATCGTCGCGGCCGTGGTTCTCGGCGCGATCCTCGCGCGTCGTTTCACCCGCCAGCTCACCGGCGACCTGCCGCCCGGGCGCGTGCGCGATGCCATCTCCTCTTACGAGTCCGTGCGCACTCTTGGCGAGGCGCTGCGCGCCCAGACGCACGAACACGGCAATCGCATGCATACCGCGATCGCCCTTCTCGAACTGGGCCGTACGGCTGAAGCCATCGACATCCTGGTCGAGACCTCACATCAGAGCCAGTCGCTCGTTGATCAGGTCACGGCCCGGCGCGACGGCGACCCGACCGTGGGAGCTCTGCTGCTGGGCAAGGCCTCTCAGGCCAAAGAACGCGGGATCGATTGGTCGGCCTCCATCGACCCGAGCGCCCCGCGTTCTGCGCTCGCCCCCGTCGACAGCATCGCTGTTCTCGGCAACCTCATCGACAACGCAATGGATGCGGCAGCGGTCGCAGCCGAGCGCTGGATCCGCGTCGTCGTGGGTACCGCTGCGGGCGGGGGCGTCGTTCTGGAGGTCTCAGACAGTGGAGCGGGCATACCCCCCTCTATGCGCGATCAGATCTTCCAGCACGGATTCTCGACCAAGCCCGCCGGTGCGGACGGCAGAGGCGTCGGGCTCGCTCTTGTCCGCGCGCTCGTCACAGACGTCGGTGGCACGGTCGACATAGCCGACGACCCGACGACGTTCCGTGTGACGTTGCCTGCAGCGATCGATTCCGGTACGAAAGCGGCTGGGTCATGATCCGCACTCTCCTCGTGGACGACGACGCGCTGACGCTCGAATTGCACCGTGACTACATAGAGCGATTGGACGGCTACCGAGTGGTCGGCGAGTGCAGCGGCGCCCACGCGGCATTGCGCGCGTTGATCGAGACCCGGCAACGCGACGCGATAGATCTGGTGCTGCTGGATGTGACAATGCCCGACGGCACAGGCCTTGACGTCCTCCGTCACCTGCGAGCACGCTCGGTGACCGTTGATGTGATCGCCATCACTGCCGTCCGCGACGCCGAAACAGTGCGCCAGATGGCGGCCCTGGGCGTGGTGCAGTATCTCGTCAAGCCATTCACTTTCGCTACTTTCCGCGAGCGGATGGATCAGCACCGTGCGTACAGCGAGCGCGCCACCGCTGCCGCCGGGCAGGCCAGCCAGGCGGAGATCGACGCTCTTCTCAGCGCATCGCGACCGACCGGAAGCATCGAGCTACCGAAAGGACTCTCCGCCACTTCGCTCGATCGGGTGCGGACAGCCGCCAGGGCCGCAGGCGTGCTGTCAGCGAGCGAAGCGGCGGAGCAGCTGGGCATGTCCCGCGTCGCAGCGCGCCGCTACCTCGAGCATCTCGCTGACGAAGGGCGCCTCGAACGCGCCGCCCGCTATCGCGGCCGCGGGCGCCCCGTGACTGAGTATCACTGGCGTTGATCCGGGGCCCTACTCGCCCGACAGACCGCCCAGGAGATGGCCGAAGGAGCGGCCTTCGCCGAGATAGTTCGCCGGATCGAAGGGGTCGCTCGACGTCACAGCCTCCCTGCGGGAGATGGCGTCTGCCAGCTCACGTGCGCCTTTCTCCACCCTCTTCGCCAGTGGGGCTACTTCATCTCCCCCGCCCCCCCAGTCGCTGGATGCGGCGAACACGCCCGGGGATACGGGCTCAGCGTGCAGATAGGCGAACAGCGGGCGAATGGCGTAATCGATCGCCAGCGAATGCCGAGGCGTCCCGGCGTTCGCGCCGATGAGCACCGGCTTCCCGGTCAATGCGTCCGGGTCGAGCACGTCGATGAAGGATTTGAACAACCCCGAATAGCTCGTCGAGAAGATGGGCGTCACCGCGATGAGAGCATCGGCCGAGTACACGGTGTTGAGGGCGGTCTCCAGCGCGGCGGGCGCGAATCCGGTGAGCAGGTTGTTCGTGATGTCGTGGGCGAGATCGCGCAGCTCGATCACGTCGACGCTCGCCTGCACATCGCGCTCTGCAAGTTGTCTCAGTGTCTCTGCCGCGAGCCGATCAGCGAGCATCCTCGTGGAAGACGGGTTGGAGAGGCCGCCGGATACGACCGCGATACGACGTGTGCTCATGCTCATGCTTCCTTCCGTCCGAGGCCGAATGCGGCGCCGGCAGGTGCGGGAGTGTCTTGGTAAGGAGAGTCGCCAGTGAGGTTGTCTCCCCGGTTCGCACCGGGGCGTGCCTCGCGCGTCGGGCCATCTCCGTAGACCGCGGTGACGCGAGTTGCGTGGGTCGGAGCATCCGGCACGTTCGACGGACGGTTCTTCGCCAGTTCTCTTCGCAGCACCGGCACGACCTCGCCGCCGAGGATGTCGAGCTGCTCGAGCACGATCTTCAGCGGCAATCCCGCGTGATCCATCAGGAACAGCTGGCGCTGGTAGTCGCCATAGTGCTCCCGCATCCCGGCGTAACGGTCGATCACCTGCTGCGGCGATCCGACAGTGAGAGGCGTCATCTCGGTGAAGTCCTCCATACTGGGGCCGTGACCGTACACGGGCGCGTTGTCGAAGTACGGACGGAACTCGTCGATGGCATCCTGCGAGTTCGCGCGCATGAAGACCTGGCCCCCGAGACCGACGATCGCCTGTTCTGGCGTGCCGTGACCGTAGTGGGCGTATCGCTGGCGGTAGAGCTCGATCAGTCGCTGGTAGTGCTCTTTGGGCCAGAAGATGTTGTTCGCGAAAAAGCCGTCACCGTAATACGCGGCCTGTTCTGCGATCTCAGGCGTTCGGATCGACCCGTGCCAGACGAAGGGAGCGATGCCGTCCAACGGCCGGGGAGTCGAGGTGAAGCCCTGCAACGGTGTGCGGAACTTGCCCTCCCAGTCCACGACGTCCTCGTGCCACAGCTTGTGCAGCAGAGCGTAGTTCTCGATGGCGAGCGGCAGGCCCTGTCGGATGTCCTGACCGAACCAGGGGTAGACCGGACCGGTGTTGCCGCGGCCGAGCATGATGTCGGTGCGTCCGTCGGAGATGTGCTGGAGCATCGCGAAGTCCTCGGCGATCTTCACAGGGTCGTTCGTGGTGATCAGCGTCGTCGAGGTCGAGAGAATGAGGCGCTCGGTCTGCGCCGCGATCGCGGCGAGGGTAGTCGTCGGCGAGGACGACCAGAAGGGCGGGTTGTGGTGCTCGCCCACTGCGAAGACGTCCAACCCGACGTCCTCGGCGTGCTTCGCGATGGTGATCGCATCCTTTATCTTCTGTCGTTCACTCGGAGTCTCACCTGTGACAGGGTTGCGTGTGACGTCGCTGACGGTGAAAAGACCGAACTGCATACCTGCGGTGTCGTTGTGCGCGCTCATATTGTGCTCCAGAGTTCTCGAAGGATGCCGTTCACACCCAAGTCTATGCAAGTGAATGTATACGAGACAACATCCTCACCCTCACTTTATTCCCGGCCATCCCCGGTAGCCTCGGACAATGAGCAGTGCCGCGCAGACACCCACCGGTCCGATCACGGGCAGCATCCCGCGGCCGAGCCGACGGGTGCCGTTCTGGGACAACGCACGCTACGCATGCATCGTGCTCGTCGTGCTCGGCCACGCCATTCAGCGCCTCACCTACGATTCCGATATCGCGATGGGGCTCTACCTGTCTTTCTACGCATTCCACATGCCCGCGTTCGCGATCATCGCCGGCTACTTCTCGAAATCGACGCCGCCGACCAGAAAGCAGATGGCGAGGGTCATCACCGACATCTTGGTGCCTTACGTCATCTTCGAGATGCTGTGGACTCTCACGAAGTTGGCGGTCGAAGGACACGCGAACCCGAACATCACCGAGCCGTCCTGGACCCTGTGGTTCCTGCTTGCCCTGGGGATCTTCCGCCTGATACTCCCCTATCTCGCCCTGTTGCGCTGGCCACTCGTATGGAGCGTACTGATCTCGGTGAGCTCGGGCTATCTGACCAATGTCGACAGCACGTTCTCGCTTTCGCGGACACTTGGCTTCCTGCCTTTCTTCGTTCTCGGCTGGTGGTTGCGAGAGCACGATCTCGTCGAGCGATTCCGACTGATCGACTTTCGACCGTGGTGGCTGCGGCTGCTCGCGCTCGCCATCCTCGCCGCAGACGTCTTCGTCGCCTGGAATTGGCAGGATCTGTGGAGAAGCGTCGAGCTGAACAAGTGGTTCTTCTACGACGACGCATACTCCGACCTCGGCAGCCATGAGTGGTGGTCTGGGGGCGTCCGTCTGTTGATCATGGCGATCGGCCTGCTGCTCAGCGCAGCGTTCTTCGTGCTCATCCCCCGACGTGCACAGTGGTGGACCCGCTTCGGCCAGTACACGATGTATGTGTATCTGCTGCACTCTTTCGTGCTATATCCGTTCCGCGAATCCGGCATCCTGCGCAATGCGGAGCCGACCTGGATCTGGCTTCCCACAGTCATCGTGCTGTCTGTCGTGATCGCACTCGCCCTCGCGACCGGCCCCGTGCGCTGGCTGACGCGCCCCCTCATCGAGCCGAGAGCGCGTTGGCTTTTCTCAGATCCCAAGCTCATGTCTGACACATCGCGCCGCAACGATCCGACGGGTTCGCGACGATCAGCCGATCGGGCCAAGCTTCCCCAACCGAAACGCGACCAGCCGAGCTGACAGCGGTAACGCTGCGCAACACTGCTCGCACATCCGGGGAGAGCGGCCTAGCCTCGGGGCATGGCCGATCTGAACCTTCCTGTCCTCGACCTGTCCCAACTCGATGAGGGCGCTGAGTCGGCACAACGCTTTCGTGACGATCTGCGCGCCGCGACGCACGATGTGGGTTTCTTCTATCTCACCGGCACGGGCGTGAGTGCCGAGCTCTCTGCGCGGCTGCATCGCGCCGCATTGGTCTTCTTCGCCCTCCCCGAGGATGAGAAGCTGTCGATCGAGAATGTGAAGAGTCCGCATTTTCGCGGATACACGCGCGTGGGCGGCGAACGGACGCAGGGCAAGATCGACTGGCGGGAACAGATCGACATCGGGCCGGAGCGACGCGCCATCTCAGGCGGACCCGCATACAACCGGCTGATCGGGCCCAACCTGTGGCCGGCCGCGCAGCCCGAACTGCGGGAGATCGTGGCCGAATGGCACGCGCACCTGTCTGGCGTATCCCGGAAACTACTCCGAGCGTGGGCGCTCGCGCTGGGAGCAGACGAGACGTACTTCGAGGCCAACTTCGGCGAACCGTCCACGCTCATCAAAATCGTGCGCTATCCAGGTACTGACGAGACAGAACCGCAGCAGGGTGTCGGCGCGCACAAGGACTCAGGCGTGCTGACGTTGCTGTGGGTCGAACCAGGAAAGGGCGGTCTGCAGGTTGAGCGCGACGGTACGTGGGTCGATGCGCCTCCCGTCGATGGCGCGTTCGTCGTCAACATCGGCGAACTGCTCGAATATGCCACCGGCGGGTATCTCAAGGCGACCAACCACCGCGTCATCTCACCGAAGTCCCCGAATGAGCGCATCTCGGTGCCCTTCTTCTTCAACCCGGCCCTCGACAAGAAACTCCCGTTGATCGAGCTGCCGCCGCAGCTCGCCGCCGAGGCGCGCGGCGTGACCGAGGATCCGCGCAATCCAATTCACAGCCTCTACGGCGAGAACGCCCTGAAGTCGCGTCTGCGCGCCCATCCTGATGTCGCCGCGATTCATCACGGGGATCTGGTGGGCACGACGGTCTGACGCGACTGCTCAGAGCTGCTGGCCGCCCAGCTCGACGATCGCCCTCAGCGCGCCCACGTGCCCGGCAAAGGCCTTGCGGCCCGCAGCTGTCGAACACACCCAGGTGCGCGGACGACTCCCGACGTATCCCTTGCGGGCGAACAGGTAGCCCGCGACCTGGAGATGGGAGATCGCCTTACTGAGCGCCGAATCTCCGACCTGCAGTACGTGCGCGAGAGTTCCGAAATCGATCTCGACGTCATCGACGAGCGCCGCCATCAATGAGAAGCGGATCGGGCTGGCGAAATTGTCATCCAAGCGGGTGCGAGGGTGAGCAGGCTCAACGTGCATCGCGACCGCCCGAGAAGGCGACGACGACGAAGAGCAGGGTGACGCCCACGGCGGCAGCTATCGCGAGCGGTGGGGTGACCGCATCTGTGTGGATCACCAACAGCATCATCGCTGCGAGTGCGCAAGCGCCGACGGTGAAAGCGGTCCACTGTGGCCAACGCCAGATCGCGCCGAGAGCCGGCAACCTGCTGCTGACGTAGGCGGTGACGTTCCAGGTCAGAAGAAGCAGCATCGCCAGTGGAGCCAGGACCACCACGATGGATTCGTTCGCGGCGGTCGCCCACACGCCAAGGCCGAGAACGACTCCCAAGCCGGCCGTGGCGTATCGTGCGCCCGCGGTGAATGAGTCATGCTCGTTTGGCAGCGCTTCGGGCGCATCGCGCAGATCCCGCAGCGCGCGGCCCCCGAAAACTGCCAACAACGCAATGCCGGGGACGAACCGCGCGAGCGTCGAAATCTCCACTCCCACGATCTGCAGCCAGACTCCCACGACAACCGAGAGCACAGCGGTCAGGCCGAAGCCAAGGTACATCCACTGAGTCGTGCCGCGCAGTCGCGGTTGACCGCCGTAGTTCTCCCTCAGTTCGGCGGAGAACTGAATCCAGAGCAGTAACAGCGCGACGATCATCATGAACGGCGAGCTGAAGCTCTGGCCGAAGCTGAACATCATGATTGTCAGATACACAGG
Organism: Microbacterium sp.; assembly: GCA_040394295.1. Taxonomy (GTDB): domain Bacteria; phylum Actinomycetota; class Actinomycetes; order Actinomycetales; family Microbacteriaceae; genus Microbacterium. The sequence continues at coordinate 1,170 of JBEBSN010000075.1, read as the reverse complement.
CAGCACAACGGCCTCCGCGCATGCGAGCCGTGCCATCCTTCTGCGATCGATGAGCGCCTCGCGCCGCTCGACGACCACGCCAAGCTCATCGAGGAAGGCGCGGGCGGTATCCGCCGTCGGCGGAGAGAGCGGATCATGCCCTGACATCGGCCGTTGTTCCATGATCTCCGCTCCTCGTCACGTTACTTTCCTGCTGGAAAGCTTCGTACTTTCCTACCGGAAACCTTTTGTGCGGTCAACCGTGTTCACGAGGGACGAGCTCGGCCATAGCCTGAGCAGATGCCCCTGCCGTTCTTCACCGTCGGCCACTCGACGCGCTCCATCGAAGAGTTCATCGAGCTGATCCGGTCGGCAGACATCGAATCGGTCATCGATGTTCGCAGGCTTGCCGGTTCGCGATGGTACCCGCAGTTCGACGAGGATTCGCTTCGCGACTCTCTCGATGGCGCTGGCATCCGGTTTGGGAGAATCGCAGAACTCGGCGGGCGGCGCCCCGTCTCGAAAGAGGTGCCCTTCGAGGTGAACGCGTTCTGGCAGAATCGCAGCTTTCACAATTACGCCGACTACGCACTGTCCGAGGAGTTTCGAGACGGATTCGCGCAGCTGCGTGAGCGCGGACGTGAGCACCGCACGAGCGTGATGTGCTCGGAAGCCGTGTGGTGGCGGTGCCACCGACGGATCATCGCTGATCACTTGATTGCCCACGGCGAGCAGGTCGTACACCTGATGAGCCCGCAGCAGCACCCTACGGCATCCCTCACGGCCGGCGCCGTGATCGGAGACCGCCTCGTCACCTACCCCGCCACCTGAGTTCGAGAACCGTGCTCTCACACGGGAAATGTGCGAGCACCCACGCCTCATACGACCGGAGCTTGGTCGCGAGGCATACGAGTCGTCTGCGGAGACGACGAAGGCCGCCCTACACCTAGGGCGGCCTTCGGAAGAAGTGCGATTGAACGCTGGGTCGTCAGCGGCGCAGTCCAAGCTTCTCGATCAGCGCACGGTAACGTGCGATGTCGGTGTCCTGGAGGTAGCCGAGCAGACGGCGGCGCTGACCCACCATGAGGAACAAGCCACGACGCGAGTGGTGGTCGTGCTTGTGGTCCTTGAGGTGTTCGGTGAGGTCCTTGATGCGCTGCGTCAGCATAGCGACCTGCACCTCGGGGGATC
>JBEBSN010000074.1:0-14392 GCA_040394295.1 Microbacterium sp. | reverse complement strand
GCGATGCGCAGCTCGTGCTCGCCTCGGACGGTGATGATGACATCGCTCATGACTGCGACTGTACGTGACGGCACCGACCCTGCGGCGCCGGAATAGCGTGCGGTCGCGATCCGTTGTAGTCTGTGAGGCTCGGGAGCGAAAGCGTCCGATTGGAAATTCAACAGTGTGACAGCGGCTCCTTCGCAAGAAGGTCCACGGGGCTGATCGGTTTCGACGGCGCCTGTGTATCGACGAGAAGCGGGCCGAGGATGCAGGGTTATCTCGTGAACGCTCCCTGCAAACCAATAGTTGCCAACGTAAAGCGCAACGACTTCGCCCTCGCTGCATAAGCGAGCCCGATAGTCCGTCAGACCGTATGTGATTCCGATACGGACCCTGGCGTCATCTAGGAATCTTGCTGCGTGATGGCGTCTGGACGTCACGCGGGACTCTTCCCAGGCTGGGCTCGTCGACTTAGGTGTCTGTGACAAAGGTCGGAGAAGGCGTGGAGACTCAGCGTTGGACGGGGGTTCGATTCCCCCCAGCTCCACTGACCGTTGTCACAAGAACGAGAGGCCCGCCTCCCTAGTGAAAACTGGGGCGGCGGGCCTTTTGTGCGTTGTGGATGAATCGTCACGCGACGAGGTTTGCTCACACTTTGCCCACATCCGCTGCGCTCGCACGCTCATTTGGGCCGGGTGGGGGTCCTTCGTCATTCTCCGGAGCTCAGAACTGGCCGAGACGATCCGCCAGCCACGCAGTATCCCGCGCGCGCTATGACGCCAAGCGTCTGGCCTAAATGGCGTCGCGCCGTCGTGATCTAGACCGGTGCTATCGCGGAGCCGGTCGTGCCGCGGCCCGAAGTCCGGTCAACCGAAGCTAATCAGTTCGCTATAGACGCCGTCCTCGGTTGCTCGCATCCCAATCCGCCGTCAACAAGCCCCACTACAACGAAGCTCTCCCCGGTACGCTGATAGGCGGGTCCACCGCTGTCGCCAGAGCAAGTGTTCTCGCCCTGTTTGGGCCGTGCACAGAAAAATAGCTCCGGGCGCTCAGCAAGCGAAGCGCAACTGGTGGGAGGGACGAACTCTAGGGCGGTCGATCTGGCCGCGCACGGGTAGCCTCCGTCCTCGGAGAGACGGCCCCAGCCTCGCGCTGTTAACGGCGCCGCCTCATCGACCGCCCCGACCTGCGCTGTCGGAACGATAAAAACCTCGATGCTGAGTAGCGCGATCGCCTCTACAACACGAACCGCCGTGCGCCACCGACAGGGTGTCGACCGCACGGCCCTCGACACAGTGCGCAGCAGTAATCACAGTGTTTGCACTCACCGCGACGCCACCGCAGAACTGACCTTCGTAGACGCGATCAGCAGTGGTACTAGCGTTCACGATCGCCACAAGACCATCGGACGGCGGCACCATTTCTCCAGGCGAATCTACGGGCGCTGAGCAGGACGAGAATCCGAGCGCAACGAGCGGTGCAGTAAGTAGAACGACTACGCGGCCGGGCAAGCTCCTGCCGAGCCCTGGAAGGCGATAGCCGACAGATTGCTGAACGTTTCACCTCCAGTTTCGTAGGTCACCGAAAGCGAGGCGATCTCACCGAGTTCTGCGCCGTTCAGGCTCATCTCCGCGACAATGCCGATCGACTTTCCCGCTGGTAGTTCCATCCCTTCGAGAGGCTCAAGGTCCGACAGGGCGCGAGAGAAGGCTGGGTCGGAGGATTCCTCTCGCGCGATAGCCAGGAAATGGGGGTCATCCGAGCCCATGATCCGTCCTCGCAGGGGTTGCACTGCGAGATCCTTCGGCTCGTTCGCCCGCACGGAAACGATACGAACCGCGTCATCGGTGTCGTTCTGCAACCGCTCACCGGCGTAGAACGACCCATCGGGTCCTAGATCGGAGACGCAAACGAGCGTGTGCGCTTGGTCTTCTCCTTCGCCGAACGTGAGTGGGCCCGGTCTGGGGGACAGGCCCGCGCACGAGCAGAGCGTGAGCATGGTGGCCGCGGTCACCATGCTCACGCACAGACGTTTATTAGCAAACCGCTTCATGAAGCCGATTCAATCACCTAAGTTTCACTCGTCCTCGGAGACGACGGCGCGGCAGAACGCGGGCTCTGCGGCGCAACCTACGGGGATCAGCCTTGAAGAAACTCAGCCCGCTCACCATCACTGAGCTCGATCTCTCTCCCGTTGTCTCCCAACCAGTAGTAGTCCCACTGGTCAGCGGAGGGCTTCTTCCGCTTCACGACGGCGTATGTGGCGCCATCAAGAATCTTCACTCTCATGCGCACAACTGTACGGATCTGAAAAGCATCGCGCATCCACCTGTCGGCGGATAGTCGGGGCACCTGATGGCGGGGTACCTCACCTGCTGGGAAGCGCTACTTCCTCGCTCGAATGTTCGAGATCCACGTGTCCCCGAAACTTGGATGGCTCATCGGGCTTCCGAAGCAGCCTGCCTCCGGCGGCGTGCCCGAAATGAGGTTTCGGCACCTTCAATGAGGCACACCGGCAACCGGAACTGGTCGCTATGGTGTGAGGATGACAGCACATGACCCGAAGATCGACCCCGCGACGGAAGCCGCGATCGAGCGCGCCCTTGAAGCGGCAAATCTTCGTCCGGGCGATGCAACAGCCTCGGTACTTCACCCAGATGCATCCGATTCAGCCGTCGACGACGGCGCGTCGGGAGACGGCGACTAGTCGCGTCTGATCGCTCTATGGCTCTATGTCCGGGTCATGGAGATCTTCGCCATGGAGAAGGGCGTCCGCTTGATGGTCTTCGTCGCGCTTCTCGCGCTGTTCTTCATCGACGACGTCACGGTGTTCGACATCGACATCCGAACGGTTCGGGGGAGCTGTGTCGGCGTCGCCCTTGTCTGAATCGGAGTCAGAAGAATGTGCATCGCTCATATTGTCTCCCTTCTGGTGCGGCGGCGAGGCTCCTGAACGCGGGTGCGCTATCGCTTGTTGGTGCGCTGACGCACGAAACCCACGACAAGGGTGATCGCGAACAGCGCGAGCCCGATCAACGCGAGCCAGAGCAGCCCCTTGGCGACGAAACCGAGGATCGACAGGCCAGCCCAGATGATCAGCAGCACGATGAGTATTGTCCACATGGATCCAGCATCCACAAGCATTCGCGAAAGCAGCAGACCGTTGACGTAGCGCGTTTCAGCGGCTATCGAACACGAACGAACCTCATGGCCAGTCGATCAGGATGAGGCTCTGCTTCGCATCAGCGAGTTTCACCCAACCGTCGCCGAACTCGTATGTCATGCCGAAGCCCTCTTCATCGGTCGCCATCGCGTACTTCGGGTCTTCAGTGATGTACGTACGACCCTCCGAATCCGCACGCAGCCAACCGGAAGCGACCAATTGCTCTTGCGCTGCGATAGAGGCCTCTTGAACGAGCGGTGCCCAGCCGAAGACCTGCACATGGTCCGAGGCGACTGTGTAGTCTCCCCAGACGCATTCGATGCCGCCTTCGACGATGTCGGCGCCGAATCGGAACTCATGCTCCTCGTATGTCCAGCCCAAGTCGGTCAGTGCAGCGACCGTGCTGGGCGCGATGATCGACTCGCAGGTGGGGTCCGTGGTGACCTCTTCGGGTTCGGGCGTTTCCACGCCAGGTTCTGTGTCGGCTGCGGTCTCGACCGGCGCGGGCGTCGGCTCTGCGGGCATGGCTGAATCCGGTGCCGCGGAGCATCCCGCCAGTAGGAGTGCGAACGTCAGCGCGGTGAGGGAGGCGAAACGGAATCGGCGGGTCATCTCTGGCCTTGTCGGGTCAGTCTTGCGCGGTGGGGTGGACGAGGGCGAGGAAAGCATCGTGTAGAACGCCGTTGCTGGCAAGTGTCGAGCGTGCCGAGATCGTCTCAACGCCGTCGAACGAAGTGAACGTGCCACCCGCTTCACGAACGATCGGCACGGCAGCGGCGATGTCGTACTCCTTGACATCGAATTCCGCGACCATCTCGAGTCGACCTTCCGCCAGCAGCATGTACGCGAAGACATCACCATACGCGCGATCACGCCAGACGTTGTCGGCAACACGGATCAAGGCTGGGAGCTGTCCGGCATCTGCCCACTGGGTGATGCTTTGAAAGCTGACGCTGGCCTCTTCGATGCGCGCGACGGAGGAGGTCTGCAGTCGCCGCTTGGCGCCATCGGCCGCTGCCGTCCACGCTCCCGCGCCTGTCGATGCCCACCACCGACGGCCGAGAGCGGGCATGCTCACCACGCCTACCTGGGGCACGCCGTCCACCGCGAGGGAGATCATGGTGCCCCACAGCGGGACGCCGCGAAGGAAGTTGGCTGTGCCGTCGATGGGATCGATGATCCACTGGCGGTGCGTGTCGCCCTCCGTGCCGAACTCTTCGCCGAGGATGCCGTCGGCGGGACGCTCGCTCGTCAGGACGGCGCGGATGGCCCGCTCGGTCGCGAGATCCGCGTCTGTGACATGCGAATGGTCGGCTTTGGTAGAGATCTTCAGATCGGCGGCGTCGAAGCGCGGAAGGGACTGCTCGTCAGCGGCGTCAGCAAGTCGAAGCGCGAGCTCGAGATCGCTCACGAAATCCGCGGCAGAGGGGGAGTCGGTCACTCCTTCAGGATAGTGCCCCATGCCCGATGGCCATGTCTACGTCGATTTCGCATGACGTGTGGAAGCTGGTAATGTTATTCCTCGGCCGGGGGCAATCCCGGTCATGCGCCTCTAGCTCAATGGCAGAGCAATTGACTCTTAATCAATGGGTTCCCGGTTCGAGCCCGGGGGGGCGCACGGATAAGCCTCGGAATCTCTCGCCAGATTCCGAGGCTTTTCTGCTTTCAGCGTCTGACGGCGATAATTCGGCCGTCGGTCAGCGCGCGGAGCGTATCGAACGTCAGCGGCATCACCGTGTGCGGATGCCCCGCGGCCGCCCAGATCTCTTCGTGTCCGCCGAGCGCCTCGTCGATGTACGTGCGCAGCCTTTGAGGATGTCCGACCGGGGCGACACCTCCGATCGCCTGTCCTGTGGTCTCACGCACGACGGATGCCGGAGCCATTACCACCTGGTCGACGCCCAGTTGTTCGGCCAGCACGGTGAGGTCTGCGCGGTGAGCGCCGCTGGTCATCACGAGCACGGGCATCCCGTCCGCGACGAATACGAGGCTGTTCGCTATCGCTCCTGTCTCGCAGCCGATCGCGTCGGCAGCCTCGGCCGCGGTGTGCGCCGAGGCCGGGAGGACACGGATCTCGATCTTCATCCCTGCGTCATGCAGATGTTGCTGGACGATCCGACTGCGTTCGGGAAGGTCGAGACTCTCATTCATCGCCCCACCGTATCGAAACGTCAGGCGGGCGGCCCGTCGCTGATCATCGCCGCGCGCCGGCGATCCGTGATGACAGCTGATGAGCATGCGCGAGCAGTGTGCGACCGAGCTCGGCGATGCGGTCCGGTCCGAATCGGAACTCCACGCCGGTCAGACTGAGGGCCCACTCCGGCCGACCTGAGCGGTCGAAGACTGCTGCGCCCATGCCCCAGCTTCCTTCGACGATCAGCCCGGGATTGATGGCATAGCCGCGCTCCTTGGTCTCAACGAGTCGCTTCCGGAGGGTCTCGGTGCGATGCGTGCGGCCCCAGCGCTCGCTGAGCTCTGGGTGTCGTTCGAAGTAGGCATCCACATCGTGGGCAGGTATGAAGGACAGGATCGCGAGTCCGGCGCTGGCGACGCCAAGGGGGAACCGCACGCCCTCACTGAGCACGAAGGAGCGAATCGGGAACGAGCCCTCTTCCCGCAGGAGGCACACGGTCTCATCGGCTCTGCGCACTGAGAGGAACGCGCTCTCTTCCGTCTTCACGGCGAGAGAGCGGACGATATCGCGGGCCAGCGCTGTGACGTCGTAGCGGGCTGCGGCCACCGATCCCATGAGGAACAACTCAGGTCCTGGCATCCATCTCGCGCTCTCGTCGTCGCGATCGACCAGACCCTCAACTCGTAACGCGCTGAGCAGGCGATGAGCAGTCGATCGGGACAGTTCAGCCCCGCGGGCCAGGTCTTGCAGATGTGCGCCATGTTCGCCACTCGCCGTCACCAGGCGCAGCAGACTCGCTGCGCGTGCGACGGCCTGGGTGCCGGGCACGGAACGCGGGGGAGTGTCCATGATGTGGACGCTACCGAGAATATCGCCCACATCGCAAGACGCAGTTACGGGGTGGGCGTGAGAAAGCGGATGCTGAAAGAAGACGTCATACGAAGGAGTGCTGCGTGATCGACAAAGAATGGGCATCGGCTGCGGAGGCCGTCGCCGACATCTCAGATGGTTCCTCTCTGGCAGTAGGCGGCTTCGGTCTCTCCGGAAACCCGATCGCCCTCATCGACGCGCTCCTCGCACAGGGCACCCGCGACCTCAGTATCGTCAGCAACAACTGCGGTGTTGATGACTGGGGTCTGGGCGTTCTGCTGAGAGCACAGCGCATCCGCAAGATGACGTCGTCGTACGTCGGTGAGAACAAAGAGTTCGAACGGCAGTTCCTGGCCGGTGAACTCGAACTCGAGTTGACGCCGCAAGGGACGTTGGCCGAAAAGCTTCGCGCGGGGGGCTCCGGTATCGCCGCGTTCTTCACGCAGACGGGCGTCGGCACTCAGGTCGCCGAGGGCGGGCTTCCCCGTCGGTACAACGCCGACGGTTCGATCGCCGTGGCTTCACCCGCGAAAGACATCCGGACGTTCGACGTCAACGGCGTGCCAAAGGAGTTCGTGCTCGAAGAGGCGATCTCGACTGACTTCTCGATCGTGCACGCGGCGATCGGCGACCGGCACGGAAATCTCGTGTTCAACAAGGCCGCACGCAACTTCAATCCGCTTGCCGCCATGGCAGGGCGAATCTGCATCGCGCAGGTCGAGAGGCTTGTCGAGCCCGGCGAGCTCGAACCAGACAGCATCCACCTCCCCGGTGTCTTCGTCCATCGGATGATCGAGGTCGGCACCGATATTGAAAAACGCATCGAACGGCGCACAGTCTCCAAAGCCGACCCGACGACGGAAGGAGCCTGACATGGCACTCACCCGCGAACAGATGGCCGCACGCGCTGCCGCCGAACTCAGCGACGGTTCGTACGTCAATCTCGGAATCGGCCTGCCGACGCTGGTACCCAACTACGTACCGGAAGGCGTCACTCTGGTTCTGCAATCTGAGAACGGCATCCTCGGAGTCGGGCCGTACCCGACAGAGGATGCGGTCGACCCCGACCTGATCAACGCGGGCAAGGAGACGGTGACGACTCTGCCCGGAACCGCATTCTTCGACTCAGCGACGAGTTTCGGGATGATCCGCGCCGGCAAGATCGATGCGGCGATCCTCGGCGCCATGCAGGTGTCGGCGACAGGCGACCTCGCCAATTGGATGATCCCAGGCAAGATGGTGAAGGGCCCCGGTGGGGCGATGGACTTGGTCCACGGAGCCGGTCGACTGATAATCCTCATGGAGCACGTCGCCAAAGACGGCTCGGCCAAGATCGTGAACGAATGCTCACTGCCGCTGACCGGCAGGGCGGTGGTGCATCGCATCATCACCGACCTCGCCGTCATCGACGTCACCGAAGCGGGGCTCATTCTGGTCGAGACCGCGCCGGGCGTGAGCGTGCAGCACGTCATCGACGCCACAGAACCACCACTGATCATCTCGGAAGAACTGAAGGAACTCTCATGAGCGAAATCGTCATCGTCGCCGCGGCCCGCACCCCACAGGGGCGGCTGAAAGGACAGCTCGCATCCTTCACCGCGCCGCAGCTCGGAGCTTTCGCGATCAAGGGCGCACTGGAGCAGGCCTCCATCGATCCTGCCGCTGTCGACGCGGTCATCGTCGGCCAGGTCCTCGCCGCAGGGTCCGGTCAGAACGCGGCTCGTCAGGCAGCGATCGGCGCAGGCATCGGATGGGATGTTCCCGCGCACTCGGTCAACAAGGTCTGCCTCTCGGGCCTCACGGCCATCATCGACGCGGCACGGATGATTCAGACCGGTGATGCCACGACCGTCGTGGCGGCTGGCATGGAGTCGATGACCCGTGCCCCGCACATGTTGATGGGCTCGCGTGACGGCTGGACGTACGGCAGCGTCGAAGTCCTCGACCACATGGCCTTCGACGGCCTTACAGACGCCTATGACAACGAGAGCATGGGGGCATCGACCGAACGGCACAACGACCGATTCGAGCTCACTCGCGAGGCGCAGGATGCCGTGGCCGCGCTCTCGCACCAGCGTGCAGCCGCAGCGACCGAGGCCGGGGCATTCGATGCCGAGATCGTCTCGGTCGAGGTGCCGCAGCGCCGAGGAGATGCACTCGTCCTGACGAAGGACGAAGGCATCCGTCCAGACACGACTGCTGAGACCCTCGGGAAACTGCGAGCCGCTTTCGCCGAGGGCGGATCGATCACCGCAGGCAATTCGTCGCAGATCTCGGATGGAGGATCTGCTGTCGTCCTAACCTCACGACAGAACGCCGAAGCCGTGGGCTGGCCGATCCTGGCGACGCTCGGCGCGAATGGTCAGACCGCCGGGCCAGACAATTCACTGCAGGCGCAGCCGGCACAGGCCATCGCTCGCGCCCTGGAGAAGCAGGGCATCTCCGCCGCCGACCTCGATCTCGTGGAGATCAATGAGGCCTTCGGCGCCGTCGTCGCCCGTTCGCAGGTCGAACTCGGCCTTTCAAGCGACGTCGTGAACATCCACGGTGGGGGGATCGCCATCGGGCACCCGATCGGTGTGTCTGGGAACCGTCTGGTCGTGCACATGGCGCACGAACTTGCTCGCCGGGGGACTGGCACCGCTGCGGTCGGGCTGTGCGGCGGCGGCGGTCAGGGCGAAGCGCTGATCCTCACCCGGTGACGCCTCCCGGCGTATCGGGCGAAGGCGAAGAGGGAAGTCAGCGGCGATCCTTGGCGTGATCCTGCGCATCAGCCAGAGCCTTTTGCGACCGGAACTGCAATCGCTGAGCCTTCTTCGCCTTCTTGACCGACTGCGGTGAATCCGCATCCACGGATACTCCGCGTCTTTCTCGCCTCATGTCGACCACTGCGCCGATGGCGAGCGCAAGAGTGATGCCCCAGCTCACCCAGGAGAGCGCAGAACGCCAGGTGAGCGGTTCCTCGCGGGTGCCGCGCAACAGCGACACCCCCGCAGAGATCGCTGCGATGAGTCCGGTGCTGAAGAGGTAGCGCATACTCTCACGCTACCCGCTTCACTGCGCGTGATGAGGAGCCCTGGTATCACTCAGCGTGGATCGCTAAGATTGCGTCCGGCGCGTGAGCGCCCATAGATGTGCATCTACCGGCCGACGGCTCCCCGACGGACAACGGCGGCACCAGATCCCGCGTCCGATGACGCGCGAGAGCCATGACCCAGCCAGACGTCACTGCACACAACAGCCTGGTCCGCGAAGCGGGCCTGCCGTATTTCATCGTCGCCTTCATCGCACGCTTGCCGTTCGCGATGATGGTCGTCGGTGTGCTCACCGTGGTTGTCTCCGCGCGAGGGTCGCTGTCGTTGGGCGGTCTCACCTCAGCCGCCGTCGGCGTCGGCACAGCATGCTTCGGCCCGCTGCTCGGAGCCGCCGCTGACAGATTCGGTCAACGACTCGTGCTGGTCGTGTTGGCACTCGCCAACGGCACGATGCTCGTAGTATTCACCTTCGCGGTCTACAACGCCTCGGCAGACTCACTCGTTCTGCTCGCGGCTTTCGGGATCGGCAGCACCGCCCCTCAAGTGGCACCGATGTCGCGTTCGCGGCTGGTGTCGATCATCACGCAGCGTATGCCGGAACCGGTGCAAGCGCGCACGGTCTCGGCGACTATGGCCTACGAATCGGCAGCCGACGAGACGGTGTTCGTCTTCGGCCCATTCTTCGTCGGCGTGTTGGCTTCCTGGATCGCGCCGTGGGCGCCTTTGGCAGGTGCTGCCGTCCTCACTGTGCTGTTCGTAGGGGCGTTCGCGCTACATCCGAGCGGCCGCCAAGTCTCGCATGAACGAGGCGCTGATGGCCGTGCACCGTCCAAGGCGCGCGAGCTGCTGCGGCTGCAGTTGCTGGTGGTGGTGGTGGGAATATTCGGCGTGGGACTCTTCTTCGGCACCATGCTCACGGCTCTGACGTCCTTCATGGATGACCGAGGTGCGCCAGAGCAGGCGGGGTTGCTCTACGGAGTGATGGGGGTCGGATCCGCGATACTGGCGCTGGGCGTTGCGTGGTTGCCGCCTCGGTTCTCGCTGCGACGCCGCTGGCTGTGGTTCTCCGGCATCCTCCTGCTCGGGTCGCTGCTGCTCCTCGTCGTCGATTCGCCGGCAGGTATGGCATGGGCGCTCGGCCTCATGGGCATCGGCATCGGTCCGACCCTCGTGACGCAGTACAGCTTCGGCGCTGCGCGAAGCCCTCTTGGGCGTTCAGCCACGGTCATGACGATGCTCGGGTCGGCTGTCATCGTCGGACAGTCGCTCGGAGCCGCTGTCACAGGCGCTGTCGCGGAAGGGTCTGGAACCGCCACGGCGCTGCTGCTTCCGATCATCGCAGCGGCGATAACTGTCGCCGCTGGTGTCTCCAACTGGTTCCTCAGCCGCACGCGTCCTCGAACTGGGTAGCCTGGGAAGACGTGACCGCCGATGTGAGGAGCCCACCCATGACCGATGCAGAGTTCGTCGTCGTCGCGAACAGGCTCCCCGTCGACCGCGTGGTGAACGAGGACGGCTCAGAGGCGTGGCGTACGTCGCCCGGCGGGCTGGTGGCTGCGTTGGAGCCGGTGATGAGGACTGTCGACGGGGCCTGGGTCGGATGGCCGGGGCAGGCCGACCTCGAGCTCGAACCGTTCACCGAAAACGGGATCACGTTGATTCCGATCTCTCTCAGCGCCCAGGAGGTCGAAGAGTTCTACGAGGGCTTTGCGAACGACACGATCTGGCCGCTGTATCACGACGTGATCGCACCCCCGCAGTACCACCGCGAGTGGTGGGACGCGTACGTCACTGTCAACCGCCGCTTCGCCGAAGCAGCAGCATCAGCTGTGGCAGAGGGCGGCACCGTCTGGGTGCACGACTACCAGCTACAGCTGGTTCCGGAAATGGTGCGCGCCCTGCGGCCGGATGTCACCATCGGATACTTCCATCACATCCCGTTCCCCATGCACGGGCTGTATGCGCAGCTGCCGTGGCGCGATCAGGTGCTGCGCGGGCTGCTCGGCGCCGACGTCGTGGGCTTCCAGCGCGCGCAGGATGCGACGTATTTCCTGGCGGCAGTGCGACGGAGGCTGAAGTACGACGTGAAGTCGACGACGGTGGTCGTGCCGACGGAAGACGGCAAGCGCACGGTCATCGCCAAAGCATTCCCGATCTCCATCGACACGGCGCCGTATCTCGAGCTCATTGCCAAACCAGAGATTCAGGCCAGAGCTCGAGAGATCCGAGAGAGCCTGGGCAACCCGAAGACGATCCTGCTGGGCGTTGATCGACTCGATTACACGAAGGGCATCTGGCACCGCATCAAGGCATACGGCGAACTCCTTGCTGAGGGCCGTCTCAAAGTCGAAGACGCGACGTTCATCCAGGTAGCCAGCCCCAGCCGCCAGCGGGTGGACGCATATGCGAGCCTGCGCGACGAGATCGAACTCGCTGTCGGACGCATCAACGGTGACACCGACACGATGGGGCACTCCGCCATCCGCTATCTGCATCAGGCCTTCCCCCGGGAAGAAATGGTGGCGCTGTATCTCGCCGCTGACGTGATGCTCGTCACAGCCCTGCGCGACGGCATGAATCTCGTCGCCAAGGAGTACATCGCCACTCGCGCCGACAACCGCGGAGCGCTGGTGCTGAGCGAGTTCACCGGGGCCGCAGATGAACTGAGACAGGCGGTTCTGGTCAATCCGCATGACATCGAATTCCTCAAGGATGCGATCATGACCGCCGTGGAGATGGGGCCGGCCGAACAGGGCAGGCGGATGCGCTCGCTGCGCCGTCGGGTGCTCGAGAACGACGTCAACGCGTGGTCGTCGTCGTTCCTGGAGGCGTTGGCGAAGGCTCGGTCCTCGCGCACGTGAGAGGCTGGTGGCGACCGACCTGACGAGGAGAATCGCTGTGACCCGCACCTGGACCCCTGAAGTCGCTGATGACGCGCTGACCACGATCGCCGCTACGCCGCGGCTGGTCGTCGCACTCGACTTCGACGGCACCGCATCGCCGCTCGTGCCCGAGCCCATGGCGGCGCGGGCACTGCCCGAAGTGAAGGCTCAGCTGGACAGACTCGCCGCGCTGCCGGACACATTCATCGTCTACGTGTCAGGACGCAGCATGCACGATCTGCAGGAGATCACCGAGCACACGCCCGACTCCGTCGTGGGGCTCGCCGGGTCGCACGGCGCGCAGTACTGGTTCCCGGGGGTCGGCGACGTCGACACCGGAGGAGAGAGCACCGAGGGGGAATCCCGCGAGGAACTCTGGGCCGCAGCCCAGCCCATCGTCGATCGCTATGAGGGCGTCGTCCTCGAGCCGAAGACCTTCGGCATGGGCATCCACACCAGGAAGGCGACGAGCGAGGACGAGGCAGCGGCTTTCGCAGAGATCGACGCTCTCGTCGCCGGACGCTTCCCGCACTGGCGTCGTCGCGTCGGTCACCGGGTGCTCGAGTTCTCCTCGCGGCTCGAGGGCAAGGACGCCGCGATGGGGAAACTGCGTGAGCACTTCGGCGCCACCGGCATCCTGTTCGCCGGCGACGACGTGACCGATGAAGACGCGATGCGCGTGCTGCAAACGGGTGATCTGGGCGTGCGCGTCGGACCGGGGGAGACTGCAGCGACGCTTCGTGTGGACACTCCACAAGAGATCGCGGCGCTTCTGGAGGTGCTCGCGTCCGAACGGGCGGCCGGACGGGAATAGACTGCCGTCATGTCATCGCAAGATCCTTCTTCCCACGCGCCCGTCGACATCAAGCCTCGTAGCCGTGTCGTCACTGACGGCATAGAGGCCACGACATCTCGAGGCATGCTTCGTGCCGTCGGAATGGGCGACGCTGACTGGGACAAACCGCAGATCGGTATCGCGTCGAGCTGGAACGAGATCACACCGTGCAACCTGAGCCTTGACCGCCTGGCTCAGTCGGCGAAGGAAGGCGTGCACTCCGGCGGCGGATATCCGCTGCAATTCGGCACCATCTCGGTGTCAGACGGTATCTCGATGGGGCACGAGGGCATGCACTTCTCGCTCGTGTCGCGCGAGGTCATCGCCGATTCCGTCGAGACGGTGATGATGGCAGAGCGTCTCGACGGCAGCGTGCTGCTTGCCGGATGCGACAAATCGATCCCCGGCATGCTTATGGCGAGTGCCCGCCTCGGCCTGTCCAGCGTCTTCCTGTACGCAGGCTCGATCGCGCCGGGCTGGGTCAAGCTCTCAGACGGCACCGAGAAGGACATCACGATCATCGACTCGTTCGAGGGCGTTGGCGCGTGTCGTGCCGGTCGGATGACCGAAGAAGATCTCAAGCGCATCGAGTGCGCCTTCGCGCCGGGCGAGGGAGCGTGCGGTGGCATGTACACCGCCAACACCATGGCATCGGTCGCCGAAGCTCTCGGACTCAGCCTTCCCGGCTCCGCTGCACCGCCGTCTGCCGACCGTCGCCGCGACTACTTCGCGCACCGCTCCGGCGAGGCCGTCGTCAACCTGTTGCGACAGGGCATCACGACCAAGGACATCCTCACCCAGGAATCGTTCGAGAACGCGATCGCGCTCGCGATGGCGCTGGGCGGTTCCACCAACGTCGTGCTGCATCTGCTCGCCATCGCTCGCGAGGCTCAGGTCGAGTTGAACCTGCACGACTTCAACCGCATCGGTGACAAGACACCGCACATCGCAGACATGAAGCCGTTCGGTAAGTACGTGATGAACGATGTCGACCGGCAGGGCGGCATCCCGGTGATCATGAAGGCCATGCTCGACGAGGGACTGCTGCACGGGGATGCGCTCACCGTCACCGGCAAGACGCTTGCCGAGAACCTGGCAGAGCTCAACCCGCAGCCGCTCGACGGCGAGGTCATCCACACCTTCGACAACCCGATCCACGCGTCCGGCGGCATCACGATCCTGCACGGATCGATGGCTCCCGAGGGAGCGGTTGTGAAGTCGGCCGGCTTCGACGCAGACGTCTTCGAGGGCCCTGCGCGTGTCTTCGAACGCGAGCGCGCTGCAATGGATGCTCTCGCCGAGGGCAAGATCTCGGCTGGCGATGTGGTCGTCATCCGTTACGAAGGTCCCAAGGGCGGCCCCGGAATGCGCGAGATGCTCGCGATCACCGGCGCCATCAAGGGCGCAGGGCTCGGAAAAGATGTACTACTCTTGACTGACGGACGATTCTCAGGCGGCACAACCGGCCTGTGCATCGGCCACATAGCACCC
>JBEBSN010000073.1:0-14582 GCA_040394295.1 Microbacterium sp. | reverse complement strand
ACAAGCCCGAGGGCTTCACGGTGCACCCGAAGATCCAGCAGCTGCTGGACAAGCGCGTCGAGATGACGCGCAGCGGCAACATCGACTGGGGATTCGGCGAACTGCTCGCATTCGGCTCGCTGCTCGCCGAGGGCACCACCGTGCGCCTGGCCGGTCAGGATTCTCGACGCGGCACATTCGTGCAGCGTCACGCCGTCATGCACGATCGATCGAACGGGCAGGAATGGCTGCCACTGGCGAACATCTCTGAGCAGCAGGGACGATTCTTCGTCTACGATTCGCTGCTGAGCGAATACGCGGCACTTGGCTACGAGTACGGCTACTCGGTCGAGGCTCCCGAAGCCCTGGTGCTGTGGGAGGCTCAGTTCGGCGACTTCGCGAACACCGCGCAGGCGGTCATCGACGAGTATGTCTCCTCTGCCGAGCAGAAGTGGGGCCAGCAGTCCAGCGTCACGCTCCTGCTCCCCCACGGTTACGAAGGCCAGGGGCCCGACCATTCCTCTGCACGAATCGAGCGTTTCCTGCAGCTGTGCGCGCAGGACAACATGATCGTCGCGCGTCCTTCCACGCCCGCGTCTTATTTCCACCTGCTGCGTCGTCAGGCGTACTCGCGTCCGCGACGCCCGCTGATCGTCTTCACCCCGAAGGCGATGCTGCGTCTGCGCGGTGCGACCAGTGCCGTCGAGGACTTCACTCAGGGCCGCTTCACGCCTGTGATCGACGATGCACGCGAACTCGACCGCAACGCTGTCACGCGCGTGCTCGTGCATTCCGGCAAGGTGCACTGGGATCTGCGCAGCGAACTCGAGAAGAACCCGAACCCGGAGATCGCTCTGGTCAGGCTTGAGCAGCTGTACCCGACGCCCCTTGAGGCGCTGAAGGAGATCACCGACACCTACCCCAACGCGGAGCTCGTGTGGGTGCAGGAAGAGCCGGAGAACCAGGGTGCATGGCCGTTCCTGGCCCTCGCATTCGCAGAGGTCCCCGGCGACCGTCAGTTCCGCACGGTGGCACGCGCTGCAGCAGCCTCGCCGGCGGCGGGTTCCTCCAAGGTGCACGCCACCGAGCAGGCTGACCTGCTCAAGCGGGCGCTGACCTGATTCGCCGCAGCGCGCCGGCTCTCAGTACCAGATGCTGAGAGCCGGTGCCTGTGCCGCGCGGAACGCGTCATCGATGGATGCCGCGACCTCTGGCGCCGCATCCAGCCGCCCTGCTGCGCGCAACTGCATCGCGCTCACACCACCGACGTAGAGTGCCGACAGTGCTGCGACGCCCATCGTGATGTCTGCGGGCTTGTTCTCGGTCGGCTCGAGCGTGGCGTGACCGCGCTCGACCACGAGGCGCCAAGCGCCTGCAGCGAAGCCCAGATCGTCTTCGACTCTCAGCACGACATCCAGCGGTGCACGGTATGTGCGCGCAGTGAGCGCCGCCGCGACGTCGATGATGCGCAGCCAGCCGTGATCGTGTGCCCTCGAATCGACACCGCGCTGGTCGGCGACGAGCCACGGCAGCGGGTCATCGATCGGGCGCAGGTCGACAGTCACCTTGTCGACCAGATCGTGCTGCAGCGCGAAGCCCCACAGCGCCCGAAGAGCTTCAGACGTCACCGCCGACAGCTGGAAGATCGTCATCTCCGCGCGGAAGTCGGGAGCCTGGTCGACCTTGTACGCCATCACTCCGCGTACAGCGCCCTGCTCGTCGAGATAGCGGATTCCCCGCACCGCTGCCGGAGCGGCATGTCCTGGTACGACGCCGGCAACACGTGCCCAGCGGTGGTCCCAGCCTGCGATCTGACCAGCACGCTGCGTGCGCTCGACTTCGTGTAGCGCGGCGATGCTCGTCTTCAGCGTCTCTTTGTCGATGTACTCGATGCGTCCGGCTGGCATGCCGCCAGCCCAGCCTGCACGACGCGTATCGACGGTGACCTTGGCCATCGGAACGGCGGAGGCGAACCCGTAGCGACCGTAGATCGTCGCTTCGGAGACCGTGAGGCCGACCACCGGCACTCCGGCTGATGCGGCGGCGCGCAGCTCCCCTTCGAGAAGAGCACGCGCGATTCCGCGGCGACGATGGGTGCCAGCGACCGTCACCGAGCTGATCGCCCACATGTCGACCTCGCCGCCGGGAACGGTCAGCGGGGTGACCCATGAGTTGATCGTCGCAACCGGCCAGGTCCCGATGTCGGACCCTGCCTCGAATACGCCGACATTTCGTCGTTCGACGATCGCAGCGCCATCGGCTGCCACGACGTCTTCCGCAGGATCAGTGTTGAGGAAGCCGCGCGCATCGGCGCGGACGAACGCTTCGACGTCGGCCGCAGAGCCGGTGTCGATCGTCCGATAGGTCAGCTGCTGTTCAGCGAGTCGTGCGAAGGAAGTGGGGTCGACGGGAATGTCTCGTGCGTCGGTCATTCCCCCAGCCTAAGTGCTGTGTCAGTGCGCAGCCGTCTGCGCTGCGCGCAGCTTCGCAAGCACGAGATCGCGAAGCTCCTCGGGCGCGGTCTCTTTGCACGCGCGTGCCACGACCTCGGTCAGGGTGCTGGCGACGAGCGCCTCGCCCTGGCACGATGGGCAGTTCTCGATATGCTCTCGAATCGCGGAGTGCTCGGTCTTGCACACTTCATTGCGGAGGTACTCCTCCAGATCCTGACGGGCTTTCTCGCAGCCGCAATCGCTCATTTCTTGCTCCTCGTGGCAGCCGTGACGATTCCTCGCTCAGCGGCATAATCTGACAGCAGTTCGCGAAGCATCCGTCTGCCACGATGCAGACGGCTCATCACGGTGCCGATCGGTGTCTTCATGATGTCGGCGATCTCCTGGTATGCGAATCCCTCGACGTCAGCGAGATAGACAGCCAATCGGAAGTCTTCCGGGATCTCTTGGAGTGCGTCCTTCACGACCGATGCCGGCATCCGATCGATCGCCTCGGCCTCTGCGGAGCGGCTGTGAGAGGCGGTCGTCGATTCAGCGCCGCCCATCTGCCAGTCCTCGAGCTCGTCCAGCGTCCCCTGGAACGGCTCGCGTTGCTTCTTGCGGTAGATGTTGATGTAGGTGTTCGTAAGGATGCGGTAGAGCCAAGCCTTGAGGTTGGTGCCCTGTGTGAACGAGGACCAAGAACCGAACGCCTTCACGAAAGTCTCCTGCACGAGATCGGCCGCATCGGCGGGGTTGCGCGTCATACGCATCGCTGCCGCATACAGCTGATCCATGAAGGGGATCGCCTGCTCCTCGAACTCACGCCGAGCGTCGCCGATCGTGTCGACGGGTGCCATGTCATCCATTACCGGCCAGTCTAGGCCGGTGATGACGGCAAGATCACTCTCAAGTGTCGCGAGCATCGCATCTCCTCTCGGCGCTTTCGCACCCATTCACTAAGGTAGGAACCGATGAGCGACACTCGGTATTCCCCTTCTCCTGCCCGGGACGCCTACGCGGCCCCCGGGGCGACCGGTGCTGTGCACGCGACTCTGACCATTCCGGGGTCGAAGTCACTGACGAACCGCGAACTGATCATCGCCGCGATCGCCGACGGTCCCGGCCGCCTGATCGCACCGCTGCACTCGGACGACTCCCGCCGCATGGTCGAGGCGCTGCGCGCACTCGGCGTGGGCATCGATGAGGCGGCCGGTGACGGCGAGTTCGGACCTGATCTGATCGTCACCCCCGCTCCACTGCGCGGTGGCGGCACCGTCAACTGCGGCCAGGCTGGCACCGTCATGCGTTTCATCGCGCCGCTGGCAGGCCTCGCGGCAGAAGATGTGCACATCACGGCCCACGAGACGGCGCTGCACCGCCCGATGGGCGCGATGATCACCGCTCTGCGCGATCTCGGCGTCGACATCGACGACGAAGGTACGTGGTCACTTCCCTTCACGATCCGCGGACACGGCCGCATCCGCGGCGGCCGCATCGAGATCGATGCCTCCGCCTCCAGTCAGTTCGTCTCGGGGCTCCTGCTGGCCGCGCCACGATTCGATGTCGGGCTGCATCTGATCCACACAGGCGAGCACCTGCCGAGCCTTCCGCACATCGACATGACGATCGAGTCTCTCAGCCGCCGGGGCATCCGCATCGAGCGTCCAGCGCCCGGCGAGTGGCTCGTCGAGGCCGGCGTTCCGCGTGCGAAGGAGATCGCGATCGAACCCGATCTCTCCAACGCCGCGCCCTTCCTCGCGGCTGCCATGGTGACCGGCGGCGAAGTCTCGATCACCGGCTGGCCACTGCACTCCACGCAACCGGGGGCGCTGTTGCCGGACATCCTTCAGGCGATGGGCGCTCACGTCAGCCGACACAGCGGCGCTCTGACAGTGCGCGCCGGCGACCGGATCCGCGGCCTCGATCTTGACCTCTCCGCGGCCAGCGAGCTGTCTCCGACGATCGTCGGTCTCGCCGCCTTCGCCGACACCCCGACCACGATCCGCGGCATCGGGCACATCCGCATGCACGAAACAGACCGGATCGCCGCACTCGTCGGCAACCTCACGAAGCTGGGCGGCGAAGTCGAAGAGCTTCGCGACGGCCTCCGCATCATTCCGCGTCCGCTGCATGGCGGCAAGTGGGCCGCTCACCACGACCACCGGATGGCCACGACGGGCGCACTCATCGGCACACGCGTACCCGGCGTTGAGATAGACGACATCGGAACGACGGCGAAGACACTGCCGGAGTTCACGCTCCTGTGGGAACGCATGCTGGGCGGCACCTCCGCGTGAGCTGGCTCGATCCAGACGACGACCTCGATGGCGACTTCGAGGATTTCGACGAGAGCACGATCAGGGTCCGGCCCAATCCCAAGGGCAATCGCCCGCGCACCAAGCGGCGACCGGCCCATGAAGACGCACAGATCGGGCGCGTGCTGGGAGTCGACCGCGGTCGATACACCGTGATGATCGATGAAGGCGGTGACCAGGAACGCACGATCACCACCACGCGCGCCAGAGAGTTGCGCCGTATGCCGATCGTCACCGGAGACCAGGCCCGCGTCGTCGGCGACACCTCCGGCGAGGAGGGCACACTCGCGCGTATGGTCGGAATAGTCGATCGCTCCTCGTTGCTACGCCGCAGTGCTGACGACACCGACCAGGTGGAACGCGTCATCGTGGCCAACGCCGATCAGATGCTGATCGTCGTGGCCGCCGCCGATCCCGAGCCCCGCGCGCGGCTCGTCGATCGATACCTCGTCGCCGCATTGGACGCAGGCATCCGCCCGCTGCTCGTCGTGACCAAGACCGATCTCGCCGATCCGTCGTCATTCCTGTCCCATTTCGATGGCCTCGATCTGCGGGTGTTCACCAGCGCACAGGACAAGATGCCGGTCGAAGAAGTCGGCGCAGCTCTCGTCGGGCATTCGACAGTGTTCGTCGGGCACTCGGGTGTCGGAAAATCGACGCTCGTCAACGCGCTGGTTCCGTCGGCGAAGCGCGCGACGGGGCATGTGAACCAGGTGACAGGTCGCGGACGCCATACATCGTCATCGACGGTGTCGCTGCGGTACGAGAGCCCGGATGGCACCGGCTGGGTGATCGACACCCCTGGAGTGCGATCTTTCGGGCTGGGTCATGTGGATCCGGCGAACATACTCGCGTCGTTCACAGAGTTGGCTGAGATCGCTCAGCAGTGTCCGCGCGGTTGCACGCATCTGACAGATGCCCCTGACTGCGCGCTGATCGAGGCGGCTGCAGCCGGTGAGCTGGGCGATGCTGAGCTCGCGCGCTTGGACTCCTTGCAGCGGCTGTTGCAGACCTTCGCAGACAAGGCCGAGGCGAACCAGGGCACATCGTCGGGTCGATAAGGTGGAGGGCGTGACCAATCTGCGCCTTGAACCCGGTACCGCCGCTCCCGACTTCACCCTTCGGGACCATGACGGCTCCCCCGTCAGCCTGAGCGCGCTGGCGGGGCACAAGACGATCCTCTACTTCTACCCCGCAGCGATGACGCCCGGCTGTACGACGCAGGCGTGCGATTTTCGCGACAGTATCTCGTCGCTCCAGGGCGCCGGCTATCGCGTCATAGGCGTCTCACGCGATGAGCCCGCAAAACTCGCCAAGTTCCGCGAGCGCGATGGGCTCACCTTCACCCTCCTCAGCGATCCCGATCATGCCGTACATAGCGCGTACGGCGTCTGGGGCGAGAAGATGAACTATGGCAAGGTCGTCGAAGGCGTCATCCGCTCGACATTCGTGCTCGACGAGGACAACACCCTCATCCACGCTCAGTACAACGTCAAGGCGACAGGACACGTCGCACGGCTGCGCAAGACTCTCGGTGTCGACGCCTGAGCGTCACTCGCTCCCTTGAGCGTCCTGCACGTCATCGACGGCGTCCTGAGCGCCGCGGTCGGCTTCACGACGTGCACTGGCGATCAACAGCACGAAACCGATGAGTCCTGGAGCACCGACAGCCAGGACGAACATCCAGGGCACGGGCTGCACGGTGAGCGAGTTGATCGCGAGAACCACGGCGATCACCTGCAGGAGCACGCCCCCCGAACGAGCCCAGGCGCGGCCGTTGCGAGTGCCCACAGCGAAGACGAACAGAGCCGCCACACCGATGAATGTCAGCACGATCAGAGCGATCGCCGTGGGAAGTATGGCGGCGTCACCGGCTCCCAGCCCGAACAGCTCGATGACCGCGACAACACCGAGCGCTGTGCCTTCGAGAGCGAGAACAGCGGCTGCGGCCGCGGCGAGTCCTGGTGATCGCAATTTATCTCCTGAGATTTCAGATCTATAAGCACAAAATCCTTGATTTCGAGCTCAAGCTGTAACACAATGTTAACAGTCATGTGCTCCCACAGCGGCGTGGGGCGAGTATTCACTCGCATCACCAAAGGGCGACGTCGACCCGATTTCGCCGCCCGTCACCGAGCAATCGCACCGCGATCACTCACGAGAATCCACACCGAGGAGCCCCCATGGACTGGCGCGACAAAGCCGCCTGCCTGACTGTCGACCCTGAGCTGTTTTTCCCTGTCGGAAACACCGGGCCGGCCGTCGACCAGATCGAAAAGGCGAAAACTGTCTGCGCGACGTGCACAGTCACCGAAGTGTGCCTGCAGTACGCGCTGGAGAGCAGCCAGGACTCCGGTGTCTGGGGTGGCCTGTCCGAGGACGAGCGCCGCGCCCTGAAGCGCCGCGCCGCTCGCGCCCGTCGCGCTTCCTGACCCATTTCACCCTCGATGAGCCAGTGCCCTCATGGGCGCTGGCTCATTTGTTGAGCCAGCGAGTGGGAATGTCGATCTCGACCTCGGTGCCGTTGCCCTCGCTGCCGTGCCATTCGATCGACCCGCCGAGTTCGCCTTGGATCAGCGTCCGGATGATCTGAGTCCCGAGACCCTGACCGATACGACCGTCTTGAAGGCCGTGGCCGGTGTCGCGCACTGAGACGTGCAGCTTCTCATCGGTTCGTACCGCGTCGATGGTGACCATTCCCTCTTTGCCTGCGAGACCATGCTCGACGGCATTCGTGACAACCTCGGTCAGAGCGAGAGCTAGCGGAGTCGCGTACTCGCTGGGCAGGACTCCGAAGCGACCCGTTGACTGCGTGCGCGCACGAGTGTTGGGGGCTGCGGCGACCTCGGCGACGAGCTTCAGCACGCGGTGGAAGACCTCGTCGAAGTCGACGGTCTGAGTGAGCCCCTGCGCGAGAGTGTCGTGCACCACGGCGATCGCGTCCACGCGCCGCATGGCCTGGGTCAGAGCATCCCGGGCCTCATCCGAGTGGGTGCGCCGCGCTTGGATGCGCAGCAGCGAGGCCACCGTCTGGAGGTTGTTCTTCACCCGGTGATGGATCTCACGGATCGTGGCGTCCTTGGTGATGAGCTCCTGCTCGCGGTGGCGCAGTTCGCTCACGTCGCGGCAGAGGATTATCGCGCCGGTGCGCGTTCCGTGATCCTTCAGTGGAATCGCTCGCAGAGAGACGGTGACCCCTCGCGCCTCGATGTCCGTCCGCCAGGGCGCGCGCCCTGTGACGACCACAGGCAGCGACTCGTCGACCTGCCTCGTCGCCGGCAGGATACGAGTGGTCACCTCCGCGAGTGACTCACCCTCCAGCTCGTCGTCGAAGCCCATGCGATTGAACGCCGAGAGAGCATTCGGACTCGCGAACGTCGTGATGCCGTCGACGTCGATGCGGATGAGACCGTCCGAGGCACGAGGGGCTCCACGACGCGGCGAGGTGGGAGCGGCCGGGTCGGGAAACTCGCTCGACGAGATCATGCGGAAGAGCTCGTCGGCACATTCATCGAAGGTGATCTGCTGCCGCGAAGGTGTGCGTGCTTCACCGAGGTTGGTGTGGCGCGTGAGCACGCCGATGACCTTGGCGGGTTCCCCGTCCCTTCCGCGCTCGCGCACGATCGGCACAGCGCGCACCCTGGTGGGGGTCTCTTCGAACCAGTCGGGTGAGGAAGAATCGACTATCACACCGGATTCGAACGCGCCCTGCACCTGCGTGCGCCACTGCGGCCGGACCTGTTCGCCGACGATGTCTCGGTAGAACAGAGTCGCCGCCCCGCTCGGACGAGTGTGCGCCACTGCGATGAAGGATCCGTCGTTCGTACCTATCCAGACCACGATGTCGGCCGAGGCGAGATCGGCAAGCAATTGGCCGTCACCGGCAAGACGATGGAGCCATTCGACGTCGTTGTCGGTCAGGCAGCCCTGGGCATGGACGAGATCACTGAGGGTTGACACAGTTCAAGCCTAATGGCCATGCCGTGCCCACCGTCGCGCGTCGTACCGAGGCGCGACGGTGCGCAGACGCGGGTCACAGCACGGCGAACGATGTGGCACGCCAGCGCCGGTCCAGCCCTTCCAGCCGAATCGCGACGGCCCTGGTTCGCCCCGGACCTGCGACGACGACGACCGCTTCGACGATGCCATCAGCCGGGTGCGTCTCCCGGATGGAGACGATCTCGAACACCGGCCGTGTGGGCGGCACTCCGCGCGCGCTTCGGGCACGCGCGGAGAGATTGGAGCGCGCACCCAGCTTTCGGTACGCATCCTCGCTGAACCAACGTGCCAGCTGGTCGAGTTCGCGAACACCGGCGAAGACCTCCAGGACGCCCTGAGTGAGACTGCGCAGCAACTGCGTCGGATTCGGCAGGTCGGCTGCTGCCGTCGGCTGCGGCGCGAAATACTCATGAAGCGTCATCGTTATCACTCTCAGTTCGAATGCGTGCCAGTACAGCACGGGTCAGCTCCCCTTCGCAGGCCATAACGCGCTTGTTGTGGATAACTCGTACGTGCCGTTCTCACTCTCATCTACGCTCGATCGCGTGCACTGGGATCACATCTTTGAAGACCTCGAGGGACAACTCGCTGCCGAGTGGGAGGCCGAGAGAGCTGTCCTCGACGCGGAATCAGAGCGGTTGCGCATCGCCAAACTCAGTCTTCGCACGCGGTTGCGTCGGCTGCAGGCGCGCGATCGTAGCATCCGCCTTACGCTCTCAGACGGCACGCGTCACTCGGTCCGGTTGCGGTCCGTCGGCGCCGACTGGATCGCGGTTCAGAGCGTAGATTCCCTCGCGACGCTCATCATCCCCTTAACCTCACTGATGGGCATCGAGATGGATCATGGCGCGCTTCTCGACGCCCTTGAGGACTCGATCGCAGAGGCGGACTCCCTGCGCGAGCGGATGAGCCTGGGCTTCGTGCTGCGTGATCTTGGACGCCGCCGTATCTCGCTGCGCATCGCTCTGCGCGACGGCGAGGTACTGCACGGCACAATCGATCGCGCGGGAGCCGATCACCTTGACCTCGCCGTGCACGACGCGGGAGAGCCACGACGTGCGGCGGCTGTGCGGTCGTTCCGAATCGTGCCGTGCGACGCTCTCGTCTGGTTGCAGCCTGGCGGATCGAGCGCCTAGTTCTGAAGCCCCCACACCTCGGGAAAGCTCGCCGCATCTGCTTGACGCCACAGCGCCATACGACGCGCATCTTCGGCCTGTTCCGCCAGATACTCTGCGATGCTCTCCTCGGCCACGCGCCAGCGCGCGGGCGCGCCGAGCTGGGCACCGCGAAGCCGACCTGAGAGAACCAGCGCGATGACCTCGTCCACCTCGATGCTGAGCAGCTCGGCGACCTGCGCGGGCGCGAGGAAGCGAGGAGCAGATGCGGGCGAATCGGCCATGTCCCCATTCTCCCCCGCACCACGCGTATATACCCATCGCGCCGCGGGTTGTGGATAACTTTCGCCTCGATCCTCGCGATTCTGTGACCATGAAGGCATGACGAGTACGACACGCGCGCGGCGCGCCTTCTGGGGAGATGTCCGGTTCCTGATCGGTGTCGCCCTGGTCATCCTCTCGATAGTCGGAGTGTGGCTCATCGTGTCGTCAGCTCGCCAGACGACGCCTATGCTCCAGGCCGACCGCACCATCGCGCTGGGTGAGGCGCTCGTCTCCGACGACTTCCGCGTCGTCGAGGTGAGTCTGGGTTCTGCGACCGCCGACTACCTCGCCCCACAGGATCTCCAGCCGGGCCTGGTCGCCGCACGTACGGTGTCAGACGGAGAACTGCTGCCGGTCGCGGCCACCGCCGCTGCCGAGAGCGCTCGCACCACCAGCATCGTGGTGGAGAGCAGTGTCGGCATCCCCGAGAGCGTCACGGTAGGCACCTCTGTCGAATTGTGGTTCGCGCCGCTCACGAACGAGGGCGAAGGGTTCGACGACCCGCGAATCCTGGTGGCGGATGTCGTGGTCGCATCCCTGCCGGAGACGGACGGGATGCTCGCTCAGAAAAGCACGGCGGTCGAACTGGTGATCGACCGAGCCGATGTCGCCGATGTGCTCGCCGCGATGACCAGCGGCGCTTCGCTGTCAGTCGTCCCTCTTGGATCTGCCTCGTGATAGCGGCGCTCATCGCCCTCGACGAGCCTCGGGCCTCGCAGCTTCGCACTGCCCTCGAAGACGACGGCATCCGTGTGATCGGCGTCACCGCACCGTCGACGCTGACCAGCGCCCTCCTCCGCGACGCCGATGCGGTGATCCTCCCGGCCACGCGGGCCGCGCTCACCGCTGAGCTGGTGGCCGCATGCGATCGCGCGGGTGTCAGGATCGTCACTCTCGGTTCAGGCGACTCACGGCTGCTGGGACGATTCGGCCTGCCAGAGGCGTTACCGGAGGATGCCGAATCCTGGCAGATCGCGGAGGCGCTCATCGATGAGGCGCCGCGCACAACGTCGCCCGCAAGTGCGACGCGGCGGCGAATCATCGCCGTCTGGGGCCCGTACGGCGCTCCAGGTCGTTCCACCGTCGCGATCCAGCTCTCGGTCGAGTTGAGCAGAACCGGACGCAGATGCGCGTTGATCGACGCCGACACCGCTGCGCCGTCGCTCGCCCTCCTGCTAGGCCTCGGTGATGACGCGCCGGGGATCGCCGCTGCATGTCGTCGGGCAGAGCTGGGCAGTCTGGATGCCGGCGAGCTCAGCCGTCTCGCCACACGAGTGGAGACGAGTGCCGGCAGCCTCGACGTGCTCGCCGGACTCAACCGACCCACCCGATGGCCTGAGCTGTCGGCGACGCGGTTGTCGACCACCCTGAAGCTGTGTCGGGATTGGGTCGATGACACCGTGATCGACGTCTCGGCCGCCTTCGATGCGGACGAAGAGATCTCCGATGACTTGGCGGGTCCCCGGCGTCACGCCGCAACGACGGCCGTACTGCGCGAGGCAGACATCATTGTGGCGGTCATGTCGGCCGACCCGTTGTCGGTCTCGCGATTCCTCCGCGACCACGCAGAGCTGCGCACGATGATCGGCCCCACGGCACGCATCGCCGTGGTTACCAATCAACTGCGACCAGGGCCATTGGGAATAGACGCACGCGGACAGGTCAGGCGTGCGCTGGAGCGCTTCGCAGGCATCACGGACGTCACGTTCTTGCCTTACGATCAGCGGGCCGCCGATGCCGCGCTTCTACACGCGAGGCCGATGGCCGATGTCACGCCACGATCGCCGCTCGTGGCGTCGGTGCGTCGGCTTGCCGAGCATCTCGAGCCGCCGAAACCACTCGGCGGCGCAGTCACTGCCGGTAGTCGGCGAGGAAGTTCCCGAGTCGTTCGATGGCCTCGCCCAGTACGCGCGGCTCGGGCAGCGTCACCACGCGGAAGTGATCCGGAGTTGGCCAGTTGAAGCCCGTGCCTTGCACGAGCAGGATTCTCTCGCTGACGAGCAGGTCGTAGACGAGCTTCTCGTCGTCATGGATGTCATGCACGTTCGGGTCGAGACGCGGAAAGGCATACAGTGCGCCTTGAGGCTTGACGCACGAGACGCCGGGGATCGATTCCAGCCCCTGCCACGCGACATCACGCTGTTCGTGGAGGCGACCGGTCGATGAGATCAGTGCGTCAATGGATTGCACGCCGCCCAGTGCTGCCTGCACCGCATGCTGTGCAGGCACGTTGGGGCACAGCCTGGTCGAAGCGAGCAGCGTGATTCCCTCGATGAAGCCCTTCGCGTGCTTCTGCGGTCCGGTGATGAGCATCCATCCCGATCGGAAGCCAGCTACCCGATAGGTCTTCGACAGCCCGTTGAAGGTGAGGCACAGAAGATCAGGCGCCAGTGTGGCCGTCGGAATATGCACTGCATCGTCGAACAGGATCCGGTCATAGATCTCGTCAGAGAGGATGAGCAGTTCGTTCTCGCGCGCGATCTGGACCAGCCCTTCGAGTACTTCGCGTGTGTACACGGCGCCGGTGGGGTTGTTCGGGTTGATGATCACGATCGCCTTGGTCTTGGGCGTGACCTTGGAACGGATGTCTTCCAGGTCCGGCTCCCACCCGTTCTGCTCGTCGCAGAGGTAATGCACCGGCGTGCCGCCTGCAAGGCTCGTCATCGCCGTCCAGAGCGGATAATCCGGCGCGGGGATCAGCACCTCATCGCCCTCGTCGAGGAGCGCCTGCATCGTCATCGTGATGAGTTCAGAGACTCCGTTGCCGAGGTAGACGTCGTCAGGATCGACCTCAGGGAACCCCTCGATCTGCTCGTAACGGCTCACGACCGCGCGACGCGCAGAGATGATGCCTCGACTGTCGCTGTAGCCGTGCGCAGTCGGAAGCGCCGCGAGCATATCGTGCACGATCTGGTGCGGGGCTTCGAATCCGAAGATCGCGGGGTTACCCGTGTGGAGCTTGAGGACGTTGTGGCCCTCCGCCTCCAGCCGTGCCGCCTCTACGAGAGCCTTACCGCGAATCTCGTACAGGACGTTCTTGAGCTTCGACGACTGGTCGAATTGGCGTGAAGGGGTCATTGAGAAATCCTACCGGCTCGCGCCGGGCGTCAGATTCCGCTCAGGCCGGCGTCACTTCTTCTTCTTGCCTGCCGCCCGGCGCTGCTCACGATTCTGTGGAGCAGCCGATGCTTGACCCTCGGTTCGCTGACCGAACGCTCCACGCGCACCGCCTTGGACTGCGCCCGGCGCCTCGCCGTCGGCTGCCGCTGCAGCCGCGGCAGCCGCCTTGAGCCGGTCAGTCGCCGACTGCTGCACCTGCCCGCGTTCGTTGCGCACCTCGACGTCGCCGGAGTCATTCGGAGCCGAGTACTCGAGCTTCTGCTCACCCGCACCGGTGGCGAGCCCCTTGGCCTCGACCTCAGTGGTCTGATCATTGGCTCGACGCACCTCGACCTCGAGGTTGTAGAGATAGCCGACCGACTCTTCCTTGATCTGCCCCATCATCGACTGGAACATCGCAAAGCCCTCACGCTGATACTCGATCAGCGGGTCGCGCTGAGCCATCGCCCTGAGGCCGATGCCGTCTTTAAGGTAGTCCATCTCGTAGAGGTGATCGCGCCAGCGGCGGTCGAGAACCTGAAGCACCACGCGGCGCTCCAATTCACGAGTGGCAGCCTCGCCGAGTGACTCCTCACGGGCTTCGTAAGCGATCTTCGCATCCGAGAGTAGTTCCCGCGTCAATCCGTCGGTGGTGATGCCGCCCTTGCGCCCGCCTGCTTCTGCGACCACCTCATCGATGGTGACGCCCACGGGGTACAGCGTCTTCAGCTCGGTCCAGAGCGCGTCGAAGTCCCAGCTCTCGTTGTGGCCCTCGCCGGTGTGGTCGCGGACCACGCCGCTGATCGCGTCCTCGATGAAGTGCTGGACGCGGTCGGCGATGTCATCGCCCTGCAGGATGTGTCGACGGTCGGCGTAGATGGCCTCGCGCTGACGGTTCAGGACGTCGTCGTACTTGAGGACGTTCTTACGCATCTCGGCGTTGCGCGACTCGACCTGGGACTGGGCACTGCGGATCGCGCGGGAGACGAGGCCCGACTCGATCGGCACATCGTCCGGGAAGTTGGTGCGGGCGAGAATCGCCTCGGCGGCACCCGACTGGAACAGACGCATCAGGTCATCGGTCAGGCTCAGGTAGAAGCGGCTCTCGCCGGGGTCGCCCTGACGCCCGGATCGACCGCGGAGCTGGTTGTCGATGCGCCGCGACTCGTGCCGTTCGGTGCCCAGCACGTAGAGACCACCGGCCTCGATGACCTTCTCGGCTTCCTCGGCGACGACGGCCTTCATCGCCTCGTAGGTCTCGTCCCACGCGACCTCGTACTCCTCGGGCGTCTCGACGGGGTCGAGCCCCTTGCCCT
>JBEBSN010000072.1:0-14740 GCA_040394295.1 Microbacterium sp. | reverse complement strand
GTACTCGCCGAACATCTTCCGCGTGCGGATGCCGGGCAGCGCCGCCAACTGGTCGGCGAGAAACTCGACCGTCTCCGCTCTGGTGCTCATACGGTCAATTCTGCCTCAAAGCTCGCGCAGCGTCCGCGCCTCGAAGCGGTAGATGTTCTCGTGCTTGCACCCGTAGCCTGCGCCGATCCGTGCCGGTGATCCTCGTGAAAGGATCACCGGCACGATTTCCTACTTCACCAGCAGTGGGTTCTCCAACCCGGCAGTGCCGGTGGTGTCGCGTCCACGGCTTCCCGGCGTCGTGTCGATCGGATCTCCGTACCAGGTGAGCCCCTCGGGGAACTCCTCGGGCCGCCACTCGATGGCCTCCCAATCCTCGTCGAAGATCAAGTAGCCGCCGGCGTACAGCTCGACACGGTGATCGCTGCCGGGATCGTGCACGTACAGGTACATCGCCTGCCCGATGCCGTGCTTGCCGGGTCCGACCCCGAAGGAGACGTCGAGATCTCGCAGCACGTCGGCCGCGGTCAGCGCATCGCTCATGTTTTCGAGGTTGTAGGCCAGGTGGTGCAGCTGGCCGGTCTTCTCGAACCGGTTGGCGACGAAGGCGACATCGTGCATCTGCGGCGTGACCGATGTCCATGAGGCCATGAGCGTCTCGGGGTGATCCGGCAGATAGGCGAACTCTCGCCGCTTGAGGCCCAGGTTCTCCCGCGCCCACTGCTCGGTCTGGTTGATGGTCTGCGGCGAGGTCTGCACGTTGAAGTGGTCGAGACGTCGCACACCGAGTCCGCGCCTGGTCGAACTGTTCGAGGGCAGGCGCGAACGGATCTCCTCGGGGGCCTCGGGCTTCTCCATATCGAAGTAGAGCTCGAAGGGGTGTCCGCCGCCGGGCAGCAGGAAGCGAACCGCCGTGCCACGGCCCTTCTCGGTGCCGGCGGGAATCTCCACCGACTCGATCTCCTGACGCTGAAGGTGCTCGTAGAAGAGTTCTACATCCTGGGGGCGCCTGGTTCGGAAGCTGAACGCGTTGACGACGGCTTCCTCCTGCTCCCTCAGCACCAGCGAGTGATGGCCGAGTTCCTGGTAGGCACGGAGGTAGGCCACGTCGCCGTCGCGCTCCACCTCCTCCATGCCCAGCACATCGCGGAAGAACCAGAGGGACTTCTCGATGTCCTTCGTCCCGAGGCTGATCGAGCCGGCGTGCGAGATGCCCGGGCCCGGATCGTAGCCTTCTGACAGTTTCGACATTTCTTCTCCTTCTTTCTGTAGTTCTACTCGGCGCCGTCCGCGAGCGCGGCGGCGATCTGCGCAGTGTCCGCTACCTCACCGAACAGCGCGAGGCTCTGCAGACTCGCCTCATGAGCCGCGAGGCTCGAGGCGGAGCAGGCGTCAGAGGCGATGATCGTCCGATAGCCCAGGTTTCCCGCGTAGCGAGCGGCATCCTCGACCGATGCGTTCGTCGCGATACCGCAGACGATGACGGTATCGATGCCCCTCGCGCGGAGGAGGCGGTCGAGCGGGGTGTCCTGGAACGGCGAGGTGCGGGTGTGGAGAAGCACAAGCTCGCCCTCCTGCGGTTTCAGCTCTTCGAGCACCTCGGTCTGCCTGGTGCCCTTTACCGCCGCCCCGAACTGTCCCACCATCGCGAGCAGCGGCACATTCGGCACGAGGTCGCTGTAATCGTTCTCGAACGCGATCACGGGATAGACGACATGCATGCCCGCCTCCCGAACGGTGCCGAGCAGATCGTCGACTTTCGCCACCGTCCGGTTGCGCTCGGCTTCCTCGGAGAAGAACCCGCCGAACGCTCCGCGGGCATCGGCGATGTCGTACTGCATATGCACGACGAGCAGCACGGCCCGCGACGGCTCGATCGCTTCCATGCTCATCGCCCCCTGCCGCGGAGCAGGAACTCGAGATGGATCCGGTCGAACTCATCCGTCTTCTCATACTGGGGCCAGTGGCCGGCTTCGTCGATCACCGCGAGTTCGCCCTTTGGAAGCAGGCCCGCGATCCTTTCGGCCTCGTCAACAGGGCCCGAGGGATCCTTAGTCGTCCAGAGCACGAGAGCCGGAACCTCGATGGAGCTCAGATCCTCGTCGCTCAGCATGTTGCGACGTCGGGTCTCGGGATCCTGCAGCGCCATGTTCATGCGACAAGCCATCTCCCAATCGGGCTGCTGGAAGATGCGCTGGCGCACGCGGATGAGGTCGGGCGTCACCATGCTCGGATCGGCCATCAACCACTCGAGCCGGGCCTGCACTCGCTCCCAGCTGGGATCCTTCGCGGCTTCCATCGAGAGCGTGAAGAGGCGTTCCATGACCTTCGGATTCGCCATCGTTCCGCCCATGGTGTTCAACACGATGCGATCGACCCGCTCGGGATGCAGTTGCGCGAAGCGGGCAGTGGTCCAGCCTCCGAGCGATTCGCCCGACATCGAGTACTTCTCGGCTCCGAGCGCATCCATCACCCGATGGACGTGCTCGATGTAGTGCTTGATCTCGAGAGGGTGCTCCGGTTTCGTCGAGTAGCCGTGGCCGATGAAGTCGAAGGCGAACACGTCGAAATGCTCACCATGCGACCTCAGGTTCCGACTGTACGCCTCGGCGTGGCCGGTGATGCCGTGGAGGAGCAGGAGCTTCCTCGGGTTATCCGGGTCGCCGGCACGGAGGTAGCGGGTTCGGTAGCCGCCGGCGTCGAGGAACCCCTGCGAGAAACTCGTCTCGGCCAGATCCATCCAGGTGCTCGTGTAGGGTGCTTCTGCCATTATTCGGCCTTTCTGCTTGCGAGGTCGAGTGCGACATCGGTGATCATGTCTTCCTGCCCGCCGATGAGACGACGCGCGCCCACCTCGACGAGGATGTCCCGGGCGTCGAGCCCGTAGGTGTCGGCGGCGCGCTCGGCGTGTCGAAGGAAGCTCGAGTACACACCCGCGTATCCGACGGTGAGGGTCTCCCGATCGACCTGCACCGGGCGGTCGTGCAACGGGCGGATCAGGTCGTCCGCCGCATCCTGCAGTGCGAAGAGCTCGGCTTTCACATCCCAGCCCTGCAATCTGGCCACCGCGACGAAGGGCTCGATCGGGGTGTTGCCGGCTCCGGCCCCGTGTCCGGCGAGCGAAGCGTCCACGCGGTAGGCGCCCTCTTCGACCGCGACCACGGAGTTGGCGACCGCCAGGGAGAGGTTCTGGTGCGCGTGCACGCCGATCTGGGTGCCCTCGTCGAGCACGTCGCGGTAGGCGCGCACGCGTTCGCGGTAGCCCTTCATCGTGAGACGGCCGGCCGAGTCGGTGACGTAGACGCAGTTCGCTCCATACGACTCCATGAGCTTCGCCTGCTGGGCGAGGCTCGTCGGATCGGAGAGATGGGACATCATGAGGAAGCCCGAGACGTCCATGCCCCACTCTCGTGCGGCCTCGATGTGCTGCGCCGAGACATCGGCCTCGGTGCAGTGCGTCGCGACGCGAACGGAGCGGACCCCGGCGTCATAGGCTGCCTTCAACTCGTGCAAGGTACCGATCCC
The DNA here is from genome assembly GCA_040394295.1 of Microbacterium sp. Lineage (GTDB taxonomy): Bacteria > Actinomycetota > Actinomycetes > Actinomycetales > Microbacteriaceae > Microbacterium. The sequence goes on along the minus strand of JBEBSN010000072.1, from coordinate 11,227 downwards.
GGGCAGGATTAGCGCCGTGAGCACCGCTTGCTCGACGACAGACGCCGCTGCCTCGATCCATTCGAGATCAGTGTGCGAACCGGGGCCGTAGGTCAGACTCGAGCCCGCCAGGCCGTCACCGTGCGTCACCTCGATCGCGTCGACACCCGAACGATCCAGCACACGGGCGATCTCAGCGACTTTTTCGGGAGCGAGTTGATGCCGAATTGCGTGCATCCCGTCGCGAAGCGTGACGTCCTGCAGGTAGATCTTCTTGCTCATGCAGCCTGCTCCTTCCGCGCCTCGTTGAGGCGTTCCGCCGCGCGCAGGGCGGCGCTGGTCATGATGTCGAGGTTGCCCGCATAGCTGGGCAGGTACATGGCGGCCCCCTCGACCTCGAGGAACACCGTCACACGGGTGTAGTCCGTGGCGCGCTCGGCCTCTGGCACGAGCGAGTCGAGGACCGAGCCCTCGTCGCTGAACTGCACACGCTGCTTGAGGCGGTATCCCGGAACGTAACCGGCCACTCGGGCGACCTGAGCGTCGACGGCGGCCTCCACCGCAGCACGGCCCTGCCCGTCGAGGCGCCGAACGATGACCTGCACGGTGTCTCGCATGATCATCGGGGGCTCGGCGGGGTTGAGCACGATGATCGCCTTGCCGCGCGCGGCGCCGCCCACGACTTCGAGGCCCTTCGAAGTGGTCTCGGTGAACTCGTCGATGTTCGCCCGGGTGCCGGGCCCTGCCGACTTCGAGGAGATTGATGCGACGATCTCGGCATACTTCACCGGCGTCGCAGACGAGATGGCCGCCACGATGGGGATGGTGGCCTGGCCGCCGCAGGTGACCATGTTGACGTTGGAGGATCCGAGATGCTCATCGAGGTTGACGGCGGGCACCACGTAAGGCCCGATGGCCGCGGGCGTCAGATCGACGACCAGCTTGCCGTACGGCCGCAGTCGATCCGCGTTGAAGAGGTGGGCGCGAGCGCTCGTCGCGTCGAAGATCACCTCGATCTCCGAGAATCCGGGCATCCCGATCAGTCCGTCGACGCCTTCGTGCGTGGTGGGGATCCCGAGACGCGCAGCCCGCGCCAGGCCGTCAGATTCGGGATCGATGCCGACCATCGCGCCCATCTCGAGGCTCTCGCTCAGGCGCATCACCTTGAACATCAGATCGGTGCCGATATTGCCCGAACCTATGATCGCTACTTTCGACTTGTGCATTCCGTTCCTTTTCCTGCTACTGCCGTCACTTCACCGAGGCCGGTGATAGAGGCTTCGTACTTCCGTCCTGCGACGAACGGCACCATCGGCCCTAGGGCACCGGAGAGCACCACCTCGCCGGCCCTCAGGGGCCGCCCGATCCGTTCGGCCGTCTCGGCGACCCAGAGCAGAGCGTTGATCGGGTCGCCGAGGCACGCCGCTCCGGTACCCCTCGAGACTTCTTCACCGTCGACGCTCATCGTCATGACGACTCCCGCCGTGTCGAGCTGCGCGAGGGGAAGCTTCCGGGATCCGAGCACATAGCGGGCGCTCGACGCGTTGTCGGCAATCGTGTCCACAATGGAGATGTCCCAGTCGCGCACCCGGGAGTCGACGATCTCGAATGCGGCCACCGCCGCGCCTACCGCTCCCATCACACCGTCACGATCCGCCCGATCGACGTTCTCGGCCATGATGAAGGCGATCTCGGCTTCGATGCGGGGGGAGACGAGGCCAGAGGTGTCGATGACGTCGAGGGCGCTCGCATCCATGTCGTCGAGCAGTACGCCGAAATCGGGCTGATCCACCCCGAGCTGCTGCTGTACGCGGACATTGGTCAGGCCGACCTTGCGCCCGACGCGAACCGCACCCGCTGCGACGCGTCGGGAGACGACCAGTTCCTGCACCTCATACGCGGCGTCGAGCTCGTGCGCTCCGAGCGCTTCGCGCACCGGTGCGATCGGCTTCGCGCGCTTATGCGCTTCGTACAGCGCATCCGCGACTTCCTCGAGGATCGTCGCGTCCTGTGTCGCGCCGTTCACATCATCACCATCCCTCCGTCGACCATGAGCAGCTGTCCTGTCATGTAGTCCGAATCATCACTCGCGAGAAACACCGCGGTAGGCACCACGTCTTCGGGGGCCGAGAGCCGTCCGAGCGGGATCTGAGCAATGTAGTCCGCCAGGCTCCGACCTCGAAGCGTGACCGCATCGGCTCTCCAGAGCGGGGTATCGACGATGCCTGGGCCGATCCCGTTCACAGTGATGCCGTGGGGCGCCAGCCCCTTCGCCGACGACTGGGTGAGCGAGAGCAGCGCAGCCTTGCTTGCCGCGTAGCTTGCGAAGTCACCGCTCGGACGGCGTGAGGAGGTGCTGCAGATGTTCACGATCTTGCCGGCTCCCCGCGTCTCGGCTCCCTGGGCGATGAAGCGCTTCGCGGCTTCTCGGGTGCACAGCAGCGGCCCGAGCGAGTTGACGCGAATCGTCGCCTCCCACGTCGACTCGGAGATGTCGAGGAACGACTCTCGCACGAGGATCCCAGCGGCGTTGACGAGCACGTCGACTCCGCCCAGCTGACCCTCGGCGAAGGAGAACAGCTCGCGCACCGAGGCAGCATCGGCGACGTCGACGCGCACCGCGTGCCCGTCGCCTCCGGCACCGCGGATCTCCGCGGCAACCGACTCGGCTGCTTCGAGCGCGAGATCGGCGACGACGACGAGTGCGCCCTGCATCGCATAGCCGCGGGCGATCGCGGCACCGATTCCGCTGCCGCCACCGGTCACGATGGCTCGTCGCCCCTCCAAGCGTCTGGTGTTCACTTCTGCTCCCTCTTCGCCGTCCATGCCATATAGCTCGAGAACCACGCGCGCGACCACGATCGCGGCGCGAGCCGGTACAGTGCGTAGACGCACTTCCACACAGCGCCGGGGATCACGAGCGCGCGCCCGCGCTCGTACCCGCGCAGCGCGGCGGCAGCGACCGCCTCCGGCGTCGTCCACATGACATCGTGGATGCCCGAGGCCGCGAGTCCCGCGCTCGCGTGGAAGCCGCTGCGCACGAATCCCGGGGTCACCACGGTGCTCCGCACTCCGCTTCCCCGCGTCAGGCAGCTCAACCCTTCGCTGAACGCCTGAGCCCAGGCCTTGGCGGCCGAATAGGTGATCGCAGGTGTACCGGGCAGGAAACCGGCGATGGAGCCGATGACGATGATCCCCCCGCGCCTGCGGCGGAGCATGCCGGGTAGCGCTGCGTGGGCGAGTGATGCGAGCGCGTCGACGGTGACCCGGTTCAGCCGCTCGGTGGCCTCGAGCGGACTGCCCAGGTAGCCTCCGGGAGGCAGGCCGATTCCAGCGGAGTGCACGAGCAGATCGATCGGATGCGATTCGTCTTGGAGCCGTTCGCAGACCGCGTCGATTCCCTCTCCTGCGGAGAGGTCGGCAGGCATGAACTCGTGCGATCCGCCGGGGAGCTCCGAGACGAGCCGTTTCAGCGGGTCGGCACCGCGGGCGACCAGCAGCAGTTCGTGGCCTTCCCGGGCCAATCGATGCGCAAGCGCCCGGCCGATGCCAGACGACGCACCGGTGATGAGCGCCCTCATGCAGGATCACCGCCCTCGAGCACCCGCGCTGCTTCGATGCGCAGTGCGCGAAGCCGCTCGTGGGGGGCTCGCCCGGTTGCCGAAGGTGCTTCCACGGTGATGATCGCGGCAGCGGGCATCTGCGCGGCGAACCCCGCAAGTGCGAGCTCCCCCGCCCCGGGCTGCAGCCGATGGAAGCGCGCCTCCTCGAGCAGGGGATCCAGCCCGCTGCTGGAACGCCGACGGGGGTGCAGCGGGGCATCGCACAGCTGCAGCACCGCGAGCTGCTCGGCCGGCAGTAGGGCGAGGTCATCGGGCGCGCTGCCTCCGCGCGTCGCGTGCAGCGTGTCGACGATGATTCCCGCGCCAGGGACGCCGGTTGCGAGTCGCGAGGCATCTTCGAGCGTTGCAACCGCGCGGTAGGGCATCGCTTCGATGAGCAAGCGCAGTCCGAATTCGGCCGCCGCCTCGGCGAGCATTCCGAAGCCATCGGCCGCCCGCCCTCGGTCAGGATCGTCGCTGAAGCTGTAGAGCAGCTCGGCGCCCAGCCGAGCACCCAGTTCGAGATCCCGCCGCAGCCGATCGATGCGTGCCCCGAAGTTCGGTGTCAGAGCGACCGCCTCGATCGCATGCACTCGAACGCCGTTCGCGTCGCAAACCTCTCGGATCGCCCCCGCATCGATCGGCGCATCGGCCCACGACGGCTCGCCGCCCGCGATATGGATGGTGCGCAGGCTCGTGCTCTGAAAGCCCGCCTCAGCAGCAGCAAGCACGAACTCCCGCGGAGCCAGCGAGAGTTCGGAGAGATGGTCGACTCCGAGGGACGGCACCGTCTGATCAGGCATCTGAGTCACCTCCGGTCAGGCGAATCCAGGTCTTCCTCACACGGTCCGAGGCGCCGAGGAGGGCTTCGGCGGCTCGATCCAGCTCGAACGGCTCACCGAGCACGCGGCCGGGAGAGGCTCTGCCGGAGCTGACTGCGGCGATGACCTCCGCGTAGTCGATGTGGTGGTCGTAGATCATCGAACCGCGCAGAGTGAGTCCCCGGCGAACCAAGGTCTTCGTCGGAACCTCGAAGGCGTCGTCGCCGACGCCGACCACGATCATGGTGCCCATCGCCTCGAGTCGCTCAATGGCGGCGGTGATCGCGTCACCGGAGCCGGAGGTGTCGAAGATCACCTGGAAGCGGTCGCCCTCGCGAGCGGTACGAGCACCGAGCTGTTCCGCCAGCGCGAGGCGTTGCGGGGAGAGATCGAGCATCGCCGGCTGCGCGCCGCGACGCACGAGCACGTCCGCGAGGATGCGCCCGATGCTGCCGGCTCCGATGATGCCGATGCGCTCCACGCCCTCGATCGTGCCCGCACGGCGCAGCGCCGCCATCGCCACGGCGAGCGGCTCAATGCATGCGGCATCCTCGTCGGAGATCGAAGCCGGGAGGGGCCAGGCGAAGTCGGCGGGAACCGCGACGCGTTCGGCGAGGAAGCCCTGCTCGGTGACGACCGGGCTGCGGCGGCTCACGCAGAGCGACGGTCGGGCCGCGGCGCAGGGCGAGCACCGGCCGCAGGGGTAGTTGGGTTCGACGGCCACTCGTTCGCCGATCCTCGAAGCGGACACGTCGTCGCCCACCGCGACGATCGTGCCGAACGGCTCGTGCCCGACGATCAGCCCTGCTTCGGGGATCTCACGGGCACCCTCGACATAGGCGAGATCGGTTCCGCAGATGCCGGTCGCGGTGACCCCCACCACGACCTCACCGGCCCCGCATTCCGGTTCTGGCATATCATCGACGACGACCACCGATCGCGGCGAAGTCAGTATGGCAGCGCGCATCAGCTCGTGATCCCCCCATCGACCGTGACGATCTGCCCGGTCATGTAGTCGGAATCGGAGCCGGCGAGGAAGACTGCCGTACCGGCGAGATCCTCCGGCTGCGAGACGTAGCCGAGAGGTATGTCGGCCGCGTAACGGGCGAAGCGCGCCGCCCGCGATCCCGGATCGGCGTCCACACCCTCCCACAGCGGGGTCTCCACGATGCCGGGCGCCAGCCCGGTGACGGTGATGCCGTGCGGTGCAAGTGCGCGGGCTCCGCTCTGGACGAGCGACGAGGTGACCGCTTTGCTGGCGGCGTAGGCGACCCAATCCGCGTTGTTCCGTCGGCCGGATATGGAGGTGACGTTGATGATCTTGCCGCGGGTGCCCCGCTCGATCATCAGCTTGGCGGCCTCCTGCATGCCGATGAGGGTGCCGAGGCCGTTGACCCGCTGATGCCGCATCCAGCTCTCCTCCTCGGTGTCGAACACCGTCGACCGGTTCGATACGCCGGCGTTGTTCACCATGACGTCGACGCCGCCGAAGCGATCCCGCACCACGGCGAGACCGCTTCGGACGTCGTCTCTGCTCGTCACGTCCATCTCGATCGCGATCGCCTCGGCCCCTTGCGCGACGAGTTCCGCGCGCAGTTTCCGGGCAAGGGCGACATCCAGGTCGGCGATCGCCACTCGGGCGCCTTCCAGGGCGTAGCGTCGCGCGATAGCCGCACCGATGCCTTTTCCGGCACCGGTGATCACGGTCGAGACAGAGGCGAGCGTATGCATCAGCTGAGCGTGATCCCGAACTGCTTCAAGGCCTGGTTGGTCTTCTCGGCAGTCGCGGCGAGATCCTGGTACCAGGTCTTCTCTGCCTCGGGCGTGAGCAGCGGCATGTAGTTCGCCTCGGCGAACTCCACGAAGCTGCCGCCCTCGAGGGCCGCGAGCGAGGCGGTGCGAAGCACCTCGACGACGGCCGGATCCGTGCCGGTCGGCACGGCGACGCCCCACTGGGTCAGCGTCATGAGATCGGTGTCCAGGCCCAGTTCCTCCAGGGTGGGCGCCCCCTCCAGATAGTCGAGGGGCTCCGCGTCCGGGGTGAGCACGCCGAGCACTCGCAGATCATCGCTCTTGATGAACGGCATGACCGCAGATACGTCGAGCATCGCCACGTCGGTCTGACCGCCGACCAGCGCCTGCACCGCCGGAGCGACGCCGTCGAACGGCACCGCGGTCGCTTCAGTGCCGAGTTGGTCGAAGAGCTGCTGCGTGTTGATGTGGGTCGGGGTGCCGATACCGGTGACTGCGAAGGTGACCTTGTCGAGTCCCTTGAGCGCGTCGAAGTCGCCCACTCGCGAATCCTTGCCGGTCACGAAGATATAGGGCTGGGTGATGGTGCCCACGACAGGGTCGAAGCTGTCGAAGCTGTAGGCCACTCCCTCCCTCAGCGCGGACTGCACGAAGCCATCGCCCGTGCTGTAGGCGATCGTGTAACCGTCGGGCTTCGCGAGCGAAACCTCGCTCAGGCCCGTGATGCCGGAGGCCCCGGGACGGTTCTCCACGATGATGGTCTGGCCGAGCTCCTCTTCGAGATCCTTGGCGAGCGCCCGGGCGGACAGATCGGTATTGCCGCCCGCGGCGTAGGGCACGATCATCGTGATCTTGCTCGTCGGGAACTCGGGGGCTTCGGCGGCCGCCGGGCTTTCGGTACCGCTGTCTCCTCCGGAGCAGGCGGTGAGGCCGAACAGGGTCGCAGTCGCGAGCACGACCACGGCGGAACGTCGGAACATCGAAGACTTCATTGTTCTCCTTGTATTTCTCTTCATTTGTTAGGGATGTGATTTGGAATCAGGGTCGGAGTCCACGACGGCACCTGCCTCGGGGGCGGGAGCGGCCCCGGAGCCGCCATCGCCTTCGCTCGTCTCGGCGAGCGGCACGCTGATGGCCCCGGTCGCGTCGGGCATCGGTTCGCCGTGGCGGATGGCGTTCGTCGCTTCGTAGTAGCGGCGCTCCACACGGCTCTTCCTGCGCGCCAGCACCTGGAACACCACGAGTCCGACGAGCAGCAGCACGAAGACCAGGGACACAGGACGCTGCACGAAGATCGCGATGCTTCCGCCCGACATCAGCAGGCTCTGCTTGAAGGAGCTCTCGAGCAGCGGGCCGAGCACGAGCGCCAGCGCGAGCGGCCCGGGATCGTACCCGGTCTTGCGCATGATGTAGCCGACGACGCCGAAGCCGAGCATGATCCACATGTCGAAGATCGAATTCGAGACGCTGTACACGCCGATCATGGTGATCAGCACGATGACAGTGGCCAGCACACCGATGCGCACCCGTACGAGGTTGACGAACATGCCGACCATCGGAAGGCTCAGCACCAGCAGCATCAGGTTGCCGAGGATCATCGAGGCGAGCACGCCCCAGAAGATTCCCGGGTGCTCGGTCACGAGCGTCGGGCCGGGAGTGATGCCCTGGATCAGTAGGGCGCCGTACATGAGCGCGAGCACCACGTTCGAGGGGATGCCGAGGGAGAGCAGCGGCAAGAAGGACGAGGTCGATCCCGCATTGTTGGCCGTCTCGGGCCCCGCCACCCCGGCGATTGCGCCCTTGCCGAACTCCTCCGGAGTCTTGGAGACCTTCTTCTCCACCGCATAGGAGGCGAGCGAGGATACGACGCCCCCGCCGCCCGGGAGCAGGCCGAGGAAGAAGCCGAGCACCGATCCTCGTGCGATCGACCCGGCGGAGTCCTTCATGTCTTGCTTGGTCGGCATGACCCGCCCGATCTTGCCCTGGACGCGCGCTTGCTTCACCTCGTGCTCGAGGTCGTAGAGCACGTCACCGAGACCGAACAGGCCCATCGAGACCGCTACGAAGTCGATGCCCCGAAGCAGTTCGGGCGAACCGAAGGTGAACCTCGAGATGCCCGAGACCATATCTATGCCGGCGGTCGCCACGAGCAGACCGATCGCCGCGATGACGAGGTTCTTGGAGGGCTTGGCCTGGCCGAGCACGGTCACCATCAGCAGGCCCGTGATGGCGAGCATCGCGAACTCGGGCGGTCCGAGCTTGATCGCGAAGGAGGCGATGATGGGAGAGAAGAAGAACAGCCCGATGATCGCGACGGTTCCACCGATGAACGATCCGATGGCGGAGATGCCGAGAGCGGGGCCGGCACGTCCGCGAAGGGCCATCTGGTGTCCGTCGTACACGGTCACCACACTCGCCGCTTCGCCCGGCAGTTTGATCAGCACTGAGGTGATCGTGCCGCCGTAGTAGGCACCGTAGTAGATGCCCGCGAGCATCACGATCGCTGCCTCGGGAGGCAGCACGTAGGTCAGCGGCAGCATGAGCGCGATCGTGGGCGCGGGCCCCAACCCGGGAAGAACACCGACGACCATGCCGAGCAGCACGCCGACGAAGACGAAGAGAATGTTGATCGGCTGAAGCGCGACTGAGAATCCTTCGATGACACCGTTGATATCCATGGGTCAGAACCTTCCGCCGCTGAGCAGGTCGAGCACGGGGTCGAAAGGAACGGGTACCCGAAGTGCTACCGAGAAGATGAGCACGAAAGCGATCGTGAAGGCCGGGGAGGCGATCAGCGTGAACTTCCAGCTTTCCCGCGCGAGGAAGCGCAGCCAGACGAGCGAGAAGATCAACGATGAGAGCGTGAAGCCGATCAAGGTGAACATCACGACGAACACGGCGATCCACAAGAACCCGACGACTGTGATGAGACTGCGCTTCGTCAGGGGCTCGTAGTCGCCGCCGTCATGCTCGGCGAAAAGGATGAACAGTGCGAGGAGCGTAAGCCCGATGGAGACGATGAGCGGCCACAGGCCTGCTCCCGGTGTGCTGAAGCTGCCGATCGGAAGCTCCAGAGACAACACGATGCACCCGACACCGAAAAGGGCGACGGCGAGACTGTTCAGTCTGAACTTCGACCGAAGCGGGGCGCGTTCCTCTGCGCTTTCACTTTCAGGCACATCCACTCCTTTGTGATGACTTCGAACAGAAGAAGACATTACGCAGCAGATTATGCATTTGTCAACATAGGAATGCATTTCTATTTCAGTTATGCTTTATGTATGGCACGCCAAGGTGAAGCGAAGACGATGACCTCCCACGTCTACGAGCGCATCAGCACCGACATCACCAATGGCTTCTGGAAGCCGGGCAATCGTCTGCGCCCGACCGAGCTCTCCGTTCATTACGGCACCAGCACGACCGTGGTTCGGGAGGCGCTGGTGCGTCTCGGCGCGGAACGCCTGGTGGTGAGCAAGCCCGCCCGAGGCTTTTTCGTCCCCTCGCTGACGCTGCAGGAGTTCAAGGATCTGACGCTCGTGCGCACCACGACGGACTGTCTCGCGCTCGAGCTCGCGATCGAACGCGGCGGAATCGACTGGGAGACCGATGTGATGTCCAAGCACCATATCCTCTCGAAGACCGAGCGCCGCTCCCCCGACGATCCGCTGCACCTCCGCAACGAATGGTCCATCGCCCACCGCGATTTCCATGCGGCCCTCGTTTCGGGCTCGAACGTTCCTGTCCTGATCGACCTCTCGCGCACGTTGTTCGATTCGACCGAGCTGTACCGCCGCTGGGCCGCACCGACCCAGGCCTCCTTCAAGCGAGACGTCCCGCACGAGCACGAACTCATCATGAAGGCCGTACTGGCTCGGGATCCCAAGGAGGCGAGTACTCTGCTCGCCAGGCACTACCAGGTATCGCTCGAAGTCATCCTGGAATCCGGGTTTCTCGGCACCGACGGAGACTGAGTCGCGCGCCGCCGACCCCACGAAACGAGAACCGATGAAGATTTCGCTCGAAGCGCTCGAGGCGCATGTCTCCGCCTACTTCCGCACCCTCGGCGCAGCTGAACGCGAATGCGAGGCGGCTACAGAAATGTGCGTCGATGCGGAACTGCGAGGGCATCGTTCTCACGGGGTACGCCTGCTGCGCAACATCTCGATCGAGTACGGCCTCGGCGCCGAGCGGCGAGGCGATGTCGAGATCACCCGCCTCAGCCCGAGCGCAGCCGTCGTCGACGGCGGCTACCGCCTCTCCCCCTATGTCCACCGCGAAGCCGTCGATCACCTCTCCGCCATGGCGAAGGAGAGCGGCGTCGCAGCGGTCTCCGTTCGCCACGCGGGGGTGAGCGGGGCGCTCGGCTACCTGGTCGAACGCGTTGCATCTCGGGGACTCGTCGCGCTCGCCTTCAACAGCACTCCCCTGGTGGTCGTCACACCCGGCACCGTGAAACCGACGCTCGGCACCAATCCGCTGGCGATCGCCGTGCCACGAGCAGAGCAGCCCCCGCTCGTACTCGACATGGCGACCTCGGCGATCGCGTTCAACGAGGTCATGCGACGTCGCGCAATAGGGGAATCGATTCCCGAGGGAGTGGCCGTCGACGAAAGCGGTGAGCCCACCACGGATCCCGTTTCGGCCGTCGGACAGGACGGCCGCGGTCGACTGCTGCCTTTTGGCGGTCACCGCGGATACGGTATTGCGCTCATGCTCGAGCTGATCGTCTCGGCCCTCGTCACCGGCCGCACCGCCGAGGCGAAGCGCGGGCGAGAACTGCATGAGCCCGACGACTTCGGGGCGCTCTACCTCGCCATCGACCCAGTCGCCCTCGGCGACCCGCCGGCAGGGGGCGTCGCCGTAGAATCGCTGCTCACGGAGATCGTCGGCGCCGGAGGCAGGCTGCCCGGAGAGCAGAGCCGCCAGCGTCGCGAACGACTTCTGGCCTCCGGTTGCATCGAGCTCGACGAGGACGCCCTCGCTGTGCTCGGGCTCGCCTCAGCCTGAGCGCCTCCGGGTGCTACGGCACGAGGATCAGCTTGCCGGTCGTTCCGCGCCCGGCAAGCGCCCGGT
>JBEBSN010000071.1:0-14814 GCA_040394295.1 Microbacterium sp. | reverse complement strand
CCCTCATGGTCGTCGACGGCCACTCGCTCGCCTACCGCGCTTTCTTCGCGCTCCCTGTCGAGAACTTCACCACGAAGGACAATCAGCACACGAACGCCATCTACGGGTTCCTGTCGATGCTGGTCAACCTGATCAAAGCAGAGCGACCGACGCACCTCGCCATCGCGTTCGACACGTCACGGCGATCCTTCCGAACCGACGAATATCCCGAGTACAAGGCGACTCGATCTGAGTCACCCCAAGAGTTCCGCGGACAGATCCCCCTTCTGCAGGACGTGCTCGCGGCGATGTCGATTCCCGTCCTCGTCAAAGAAGGCGTCGAGGCCGACGATATTCTGGCCACGCTCGCCTCTCAGGGCGCAGAACTGGGGTACGACGTTCTTGTCGTCTCCGGCGATCGCGACACCATCCAGCTCGTCACGAACGACGTCACGTTGCTGTACCCCTCCGTGCAGGGCGTCTCACAGCTGAAGCGTTACGACCCGGCCACCGTGCAAGAGCGTTACGGCGTCAGGCCTGAGCAGTACCCCGACATCGCTGCGCTGGTCGGCGAGACCAGCGACAACCTTCCTGGGGTTCCGAAAGTAGGGGAGAAGACAGCGGTCAAATGGTTGACCCAGTTCGGTAGCCTCGACGAGCTCCTCGCGCGCGCAGAAGAGATCAAGGGCGTCGTCGGTGGCAATCTCCGTGAGCACATCGATGCAGTCCGACGCAACCGAAAACTCAACCGTCTGCTGACTGATGTCGAGCTTTCCGTCGCTCCTGCCGACCTCGCCGTCGCGCCGATCGACGCGCAGGCCGTGCGCGACATCTTCGCCCGTCTGGAGTTTCGCACGCTGCTTCCTCGCGTGTTCGACGCGGTCGGCGCCGGAGATGAATCTGTCCACAGTGAGCCGGCCGTTCCGCTTCCCGTGCCTGTCGAGCTGCCCATCGGCGAACTCAGCGAGTGGGTCCACGCGCAGACGGGAGAGCTGGCGCTGACGATCGTCTCGGCAGCGGGCGTCATCTCTCGAATCGGCATCGCGAACGAGACCGAGTTGCGTGAGAGCGATTGGGATCCAGTGGCCGCTGATGGGCTCGGGTCCTGGCTCGAGTCCACCGCACCCAAGGTCATGAATGACGCGAAGACCCAGGTCAAGGCGCTGCTTCGCGCAGGCATCCGTCTCGGCGGCCTGGCGTACGACCCGCTGCTTGCCGGCTGGTTGCTGCGCCCGAGCTTTCCCGACAAGACACTCGCTCACCTCGTCGATCGCTACCTAGACGAGAAGCTCCCCGTTGCTGACCCGACGCAGTTGGTGCCAGAAACCGACGGCGCGACCCCATCGCAGGAAGCCTGGTTCACGTTGCGAACCGCCGCCGCTCTGCGCGACGCACTTCCCGAGCCGGTAGCCACCGTCCTCATCGATATCGAGCTGCCCACGCTCCTCGTTCTCGCCGAGATGGAGGTCGCAGGTGTCGCTGTCTCCCATGAGGTCCTCTCCAGCTTCTCCCGAGAGCTTGCGGTCCGCACAGACGCTCTCGCAACGGAGGCGTTCGCCCTCGTCGGTCGAGAGTTCAACCTCGGGTCGCCCAAGCAACTGCAAGAAGTGTTGTTCGAAGATCTGCAGTTGCCGAAGACGCGCAAGACGAAGACCGGTTATTCGACAGATGCGGCGGTGCTCGCCGACCTTCAGGAGACGAATCCTCATCCGTTCCTCGCTCAGCTGCTTCAACACCGCGAGGCGACGAAGCTTCGACAGATCATCGAGTCGCTCGACAACGCGATCGGTGCTGACCACCGCGTTCACACCACGTACGTGCAGACGGGCAGCCAGACCGGTCGGCTCTCCAGCACTGACCCCAACCTTCAGAACATCCCGGTGCGCACGGAGGAGTCCAGGCGCATCCGCAGCGCCTTCGAGGTCGGCGACGGCTACGAAACGCTTCTGACGGCGGATTACTCTCAGATCGAGATGCGCATCATGGCTCATCTTTCCGGAGACGAAGGCCTCATCGAGGCGTTCAACAGCGGGGAAGATCTGCACCGTTTCGTAGGCGCACGCGTGTTCGGGGTCGATCCGTCCGACGTCACCTCGGCCATGCGCACGAAAGTGAAGGCCATGTCGTACGGGCTGGTCTACGGGCTGAGCGCATTCGGTCTCTCGAAGCAGTTGCGTATCGAACAGTCCGAAGCGAAGAAGCTCATGCTGGAGTACTTCGCGCGCTTCGGCGCCGTGCGTGACTACCTGCGCGCCTCGGTGGTACGGGCGAAAGAGGTCGGCTACACCGAGACGATCTTCGGCCGACGGCGGCCATTCCCCGACCTTTCGAGCCCCAACAGGGTGTTGCGTGAGAACGCCGAACGCGCCGCTCTGAACGCTCCGATCCAGGGCAGCGCGGCCGACATCATGAAGATCGCACTGTTCCGCATCCACGCAGATCTGCAACAAGCCGGACTCCGCTCGCGAGTGCTTTTGCAGATCCATGACGAGCTGGTCGTCGAGATAGCACCGGGGGAGTGGGAATCCGCAGAGCAGATAGTGCGCAGCCGTATGGCATCCGCAGCAGAGCTTTCGGTGCCGCTCGATGTGCAGGTCGGGCGAGGTCGTGATTGGAACGAAGCCGCCCACTAGCTCGGCGAAGCCGCCGCGGCGCTACGCTGAAGGGCATGACGACTACCCCTCGCACGCCCACAGCGATCGACAAGGTTGCCGAGCAGTGGGTCGACACGCTTGTTGCTCTCCAGCCGACGCTTGGCACATACATCGGTCGCAACGACGCCAACGACCGGTACGCAGATCTGAGCCCGGACGGCCATGACCACAGTGCCACCGAGGCCCGGAAGATACTGACGGCTTTGGAATCACTCGCCCCTGCAGACCGCGTCGACGAGGTGACCAAGGCCGATCTGGCCAGCGAGCTCACACTCGAACTCGAGTTCCATGACGCGCAGTGGCACCTACGCGATCTCAACGTGATCGAATCGGCTGCTCAGGACATTCGTCAGGTGTACGACCTGATGCCTACGGCAACGGTCGATGATTGGTCTGTCGTCGCCGCACGTCTCGCCGCCGTCCCCGAGGCGCTGCGCGGATACATGTCGACACTGCGCGAAGGCATCAGCAAGGGCATCGTCCCGGCTCGACGCCAGGTTGTCGAAGTCGCCGGACAGATCACCCGGTACACCGCCGACGACGGATTCTTCGCCGGGTTCATCGCTGATGCGGCACCGGCCGAGGGCGAACTTCCCGCGTCTCTCGCACGAGAACTGGCCGACAGCTCGTCGGCCGCGCGTGTTGCATACGATGAGCTGCGCGAGTTCCTCGCAGGAACCCTTGCACCCGTGGCATCCGATGTCGACGGCGTGGGGCGTGAACTCTACGCGCTGCACTCCCGTCGCTTCCTCGGCGACGAGATCGATCTCGATGAGACATACGAATGGGGACGTCAAGAGCTTGCTCGCATGGTCGCCGAGCAGACCGCGATCGCAGACGAGATTCTGCCAGGCTCCACTGTCGAAGAGGCTGTGGCGCATCTGGAAGCAGACCAGTCCCGCAAGCTGCACGGCACCGAAGCGCTCCAGAAATGGATGCAGCAGACGAGCGACCGCGCCGTCGCAGAACTCGGCGCAACGCATTTCGACATTCCCGAGGAGATTCGCACTCTCGAGTGCATGATCGCCCCGACGCAAGAAGGCGGGATCTATTACACCGGCCCCACTGACGACTTCTCACGCCCTGGACGCATGTGGTGGTCAGTGCCCGAGGGCGTGACGGAGTTCGACACGTGGCGTGAGCTCACCACGGTGTATCACGAGGGCATCCCCGGCCACCACCTGCAGATCGGTCAGGCGGTGTACAACCGGGCAGAACTGAACTCGTGGCGCCGCCTGCTCGCCGGAACATCAGGCCACGCCGAGGGGTGGGCACTGTACGCGGAGCGGCTCATGCAGCAGCTCGGTTACCTCGACGATCCAGCGAACCGCCTCGGCATGTTGGACGGGCAGCGCATGCGCGCGGCTCGAGTCGTCCTCGACATCGGTGTGCATCTCGGGAAGCCACGCCTCGACGGCACCGGCACGTGGGATGCCGATTATGCCCTCGATTTCATGCGCCAGAACGTGAACATGTCGGACGAGTTCGTCCAGTTCGAGGTGAACCGCTATCTCGGATGGCCCGGTCAAGCACCGTCGTACAAGGTCGGTCAGCGTATCTGGGAGCAGGTTCGCGACGCATACCAGTCACAGCAGGGCGAGGGCTTCGACATCCGCGAGTTCCACAAGCGAGCTCTCGACCTCGGTGGTGTGGGACTCGCCACGCTGCGCACCGCGCTCACGAATGAATAGAACACCGTGACCACTACGTACGACCTGAACACACCCGCGGGGCCGCAGCCATCATGACCGACACCGTTCCGAGCCGCTCTTCACTCGCCGCTCGCCTCGACGACCTGCCGTTCTCGCGCCGTCATCTGCGTCTGTTGACCGGGTCCGGGCTTGGGTGGGCACTCGACGCGATGGATGTCGGGCTCATCTCCTTCATCCTCGCTGCCCTGGCCACCCAATGGGATCTGACCAAGACGGAGAGCGGGTGGATCGCCTCCGTCGGGTTCATCGGGATGGCGCTCGGCGCGAGCTTGGGCGGACTGCTCGCCGACAGGTTCGGACGGCGCCAGGTGTTTGCGATCACTCTGCTCGTCTACGGCCTAGCCACCGGGGCGAGCGCTCTGGTCGGCGGACTCGCCGCGCTGCTCGTCCTGCGTTTTCTCGTCGGGTTGGGTCTCGGAGCAGAGCTTCCGGTGGCGTCGACATACGTGAGCGAGTTCGCGCCGACGCGTATTCGCGGTCGTCTGATCGTGATCCTGGAGGCGTTCTGGGCCGTCGGCTGGACCGCGGCCGCGCTCGTAGGCTATTTCGTGATCCCACTGTCCGACGACGGCTGGCGATGGGCATTCGCACTCGGCGCGATACCGGCGGTGTATGCGGTCGTGGTGCGCTGGGGGCTGCCAGAGTCACCTCGCTGGTTGGCATCACGGGGACGACTGGCCGAGGCAGAGCGCGTCGTGTTGACGTTCGAATCGGATGCCGATGTCGTCAGCCGCGCGTCTGTCCGCAGTGGCGGGGCCGCACAGCCGATCGCGATCACCGTCGGCGCCCGCCTGAGCACGCTCTGGTCGAGTGAGTTCAAGGTGCGCACCGCGAGCATCTGGCTCGTATGGTTCTGCGTCAATTTCGCCTACTACGGCGCTTTCATATGGATCCCGAGCATCCTCGTCGACGCAGGATACGACCTCGTACGCTCGTTCGGATTCACTCTGGTGATCACTCTCGCGCAGCTGCCCGGTTACGCGGTGGCCGCGTGGCTCATCGAAGTGTGGGGGCGTCGTGCGACGCTCTCCGTCTTCCTCGTCGGCTCCGCGGTGTCGGCTGTGTTCTTCGGCAACGCAGCGGGTGAAGCAGCGATCATAGGTTCCGGCATGGCATTGTCGTTCTTCAACCTGGGCGCGTGGGGCGCGCTCTACGCGGTGACGCCAGAGATCTATCCCACGTCGTTGCGTGCCACGGGAGCCGGTTGGGCTGCGGGCGTAGGCAGGATCGCGTCGATCGTCGCGCCTTTGCTCGTTCCCGTGATGCTCATCGCAGGCGGAGCGCCCCTGCTTTTCGCCGTCTTCGCAGCGTTCTTCGTCGTCGCAGCAGCGGCGGCGTGGGGGTTGGTGGACCGACGCGGACATGCGCTGGACGACCGGTGATGCATGAGCTTCATCCAGAGGCATAGGCTGAGTTGGTGACTGCTGTGAAGTTCGTCGCCATTGGCGACTCGTTTACCGAGGGCGTCGGAGATGAACTGCCCGATGGACGCGTGCGCGGCTGGGCCGATATCGCGGCGCAAGGCTGGGCAGACGCCGTCGGCCGCCCTATTCAGTACGCGAACCTCGCCATTCGCGGCAAGCTCGCGTGGCCGATCATAGAAGAGCAGCTCGAGCCAGCCCTCGCTCTGCGGCCGACGCATCTTTCGTTCAACGGCGGCGGCAACGACATGTTGCGCCCGCGCACGAACGTCGAGCACATCGCCGACACGTTCTCACGGGTCTTGCGACGGTGTGACGAGCAGGGCGTCACTGTGATCCTTCTTTCGGGTGCGAATCCGTCCGGACAGTTGCCGATGGGGGCACTCGTTCAGCGTCGAGGGGACGAACTCTCCGCTGCGGTGCTTCGTCGCGTGGCGAACCGCCCCGACGTGATCCGCGCCTTGAACTGGCCGGACCGTGAACTCTCGACAGGACGCTACTGGGCAGAGGATCGCTTGCATATGAATGCGGCAGGACATCACCGTGTCGCGGCGCGCGTTCTGCACGGGCTCGGGTTCGAGCCGCCGGCCCAGTGGTGGGCGCCCTCTACGGATAGACCGGGGACGGCGGGCGGATTCGCGTACTACCGCCAACACGTGGGGCCGTGGATGAAACGACGTCTGACCGGCACCTCGTCGGGCGACGGCCGGGCGGCGAAGTACCCGAGCTGGGTCGAACGGGTCCCTCAGTGATCGTACGGAGGGAGCGCCGACTTCCGCGGCGTTGGTTCCAGCTTCTTGTGGGGCTTTTCCTCTACGGAATCGGGATCGCGTTCATGATCCGCGGCGAGATCGGTGCCGCCCCATGGGACGTACTGTCGCAAGGGATAGCCAAGCATCTCCCGTTGAGTTTCGGCGTCATCACCGTCCTGGTGAGCGCCGTGGTGCTTGTTCTCTGGCTGCCACTGCGTCAGCGTTTCGGGATCGGTACGGTCCTCAACGCGCTACTCGTCGGCCCTTCGGCGGACATCGGGTTGCTGCTCATACCGCCCGGGCAGCCACTATGGCTTCGCGTCGCCTTCTTCGTGATCGGGCTGGTCGTGCTCGCTGCGGCGACAGGGCTGTACATCGGAGCCCACTTCGGACCGGGTCCCAGGGACGGATTGATGACCGGGCTGCACGCGCGCACCGGCTGGCCCATCTGGATCGTGCGCACCGGACTCGAGGTCACTGTCGTCGCTGTCGGTTGGGCTCTGGGCGGCAACGCCGGTGTGGGTACGCTCGCTTTCGCACTCCTCGTCGGGCCGCTGTGTCAGTACTTCATGCGCGTCTTCGCCGTGCGGATGCCGACGAAGGAACAGCAGGACCGTGCTGCATGAGTGATCTCGAGATGGCCAGAATTGCCGGGGGCTCAGTGACTCTGCACGATGCCAGGAGAAAGACTCGACGCGCGGTGGAACTCGAGCCTTTCGAGATCGGCGTGTACACGACGACCGAGGAGCAGTTCGCATCGGCCCTGGGTATCGCCGCGGAACACCCACGGCGCCCAGCGCGCGATCTGAGCTGGCTTCGGGCCGTTCGCTTCTGTAACGCGGTGTCGGAGTGGGAAGGGCTCGATTCGGCATACAGCTTCGACGGCGAGGAGATCACATGGCATGTCGACTCGGACGGATACCGGTTGCCCACCGAAGCGGAATGGGAGTTCGCGTGTCGCGCAGGCTCGAGCGCCCCGCACTACGGACCGCTTTCCGAGATCGCGTGGACGTCAGCGGATGGCGTGAGCACGCCTCAGAATGTCGGTGGCAAGCTTCCCAATCTGAACGGCCTGTTCGACACCCTCGGCAACGTCTGGGAGTGGTGCTGGGATCTCCTGGATCCGGCCCGGTATGACAATTACCGTGTGTTTCGTGGAGGCGGCTTCGCCGACGATTCGTGGAACGTTCGGGCTTCAGTCCGGCGCGGGGGAGCGCCACGTATGCACCACGAGGACGTCGGTGTTCGACTGGCGCGCGGCGCGTTCGACGGTATCGACGCTGCCCAAGGGTGGTCGGCTGAGGCTGATCGGGCGCGTGCCTCAGTCGCCGGCGCTGTCCCCATGGGATGGACACCGCGACAGCGCTGAACCCGCTTGTCAACCCGTTGTCCAAATCGGTGTGCCCTGGGACCATCGGGATGACAGAGGGGCAGACTGCTCCTCACATGTTGCGCCTGTCAACATGGGAAGGGACCACCATGAGTATCGGTACCGGAATCGTATTGATCGTGATCGGAGCAGTCCTCACGTTCGCCATCAACGTCGAGGTGGAGTGGGCGGATCTAGATCTCATCGGATACATCCTGATGGGCGCTGGCGCGGTCATCTTCATCATCGGCCTGATCCTGCTGGCTCGACGTCGGCAGACCACCGCGGTCACCCACACATCACTGGACGGTGAGCCCGGCGGACAGACCACCCGCCGCACCACAAGCTCCACGGATGACGCTGCGGGTCTCTGAACTCCTATGAATCGCGGCTTCGGCGCTGACGCTCCGGGGCGAGTCCGATCCGGATTCGGGTGCGCTTTCTTTCGATGAGGATGAAGGCAGCTCCCAGAAGCCAGAGCGGCACCTGCGTGAGGAAAGCGAGCCTGAAGGCGTCCAACGTATACGTGTCCGGCGTTCCGGCGCCCTGAAGGTCGAGAGTAAGCCCGATCAGGAATATCGCGATCAGCGCGGCGACGAAGCCACCAGAATTGGTGAGCCCCGTCGCCGTGCTGAGCCGGTGGGCCGGATTGTGCGTACGAGCGTGGTCGAACGCGATCATCGAGGCCGGGCCGCCGCAGGCAAGGGCAACGGCAAGCACGTACAGAAGCCAGAGTGGCGCCGGGCCGGGATAAGCGATGACCGCTGACCACCCGAGCAGTTGAATGGCCACCGTGGGCAGCACCAGCGCGGTCGAGCGCTGGTTCGGGATCCGTCTGGACACGCTGCCGAGTACGGGGCCGAGAAGCATGCCGAATGCGACATATATCGAGATGAGCGTGGCTGCCTGAGCTGTGGAGAGGCCTTGGCCGACGGTCAGAAACGGCATGCCCCACAGCAGCACGAAGGCCGTGCCTGCGAACGGCGTCGTGAAGTGCGACCAGAAGGCGAGCCTCGTGCCCGGATGCGCCCACGCAGCGCGAATGCCGACCCCCGTATCGATGGTCGACGTCACCACACGGACGACTCCGGTATCCGTATTGACCGTGAGGTCGGCTCCGACCTCCGGCGGATGGTTCCTGATCATCCCGAAGACCAGGATCGCGAAGAGCACGCCGACCCCTGCGATACTGCCGAAGGTGATCGTCCATGTCGTGGTATGAAGGAGCGCTGCAAGGGGAATCAGAGCGACAAGCTGTCCGGCCTGGCCGATGACGCCGGTGAGCTGCACCATCACGGGTCCGCGCTGCGCCGGGAACCAGGTCGCGATGAGTCTGAGCACCGCGGGGAACACCATGGCATCGCCAGCGCCGAGCAGGATGCGCGCAAGGATCGCGACGCCGATGCTGGGGGAGAGGGCCATTGTGAGCTGGCCCGCCGCCATCAGTAGCATTCCGACCGTCATGATCGGTCTGGCCCCGTAGCGATCGAGGAAGACCCCGATCGGGATCTGCATGCCGCCATAGATCGCCAGCTGCACAACGGCGAAGAGTGACAACGTCGCGGCATCCGCCTGGAAGTGTTCGGCCGCATCTACGCCTACGGCCCCGAGCGAGGTGCGGTTGGTGACGGCGAGCATGTATGCCGCGACGCCTACAGACCAGATCAGCCAGGGGCGCCAGGCAGGGGTCGCCACGGGGGAGGGGTCGTCGGTGCGCACCTGTCCAAACTACTCGGGTGTGACACGGCCGCGGCTTTCCAGCCACACTTGACGAGTGACTCGCGATCTGCTCGAACGCCACCAGGTGTGGTTCTATCTCGTCGCCGCCGTGCTCGGCCTTATCATCGGTGAGACTGCGCCGGGTACTGCAGTGATATTCGACGCCGCGCTGTGGCCGGTACTGGGCTTGCTGCTGTTCGTCACCTTTGTGCAGGTGCCTCTGACATCCATCGCCTCAGCATTCACAGACCTGCGCTTTCTGAGTGCAACGCTGCTGGGCAACTTCGCTCTCGTGCCGCTGATCGTGTGGGGGCTCATCCAGTTCGTTCCGGCTGATGACGCCATCCGTCTCGGGCTTCTGCTGGTGCTCCTGGCACCGTGCACGGATTGGTTCATCACCTTCACCCAGTTGGGCAGGGGAGACGCTGCGCGCGCCACTGCGATCACACCGCTCAACATCGTCGTGCAGTTGCTGCTGTTGCCGCTGTACGTGTGGTTGATGACAGACATCGATCTGTCTCAGGCATTCACGCCGATGAGCATCGGGCCGGTGGCGCTCGTCGTTCTGGTGCCGCTCGTTGTGGCGACAGCATCCGAGATCTGGTTCCGCAAGAGTGCCGA
Source organism: Microbacterium sp. (assembly GCA_040394295.1). Classification (GTDB taxonomy): domain Bacteria; phylum Actinomycetota; class Actinomycetes; order Actinomycetales; family Microbacteriaceae; genus Microbacterium. Next base: position 4,587 of record JBEBSN010000071.1, on the reverse strand, counting down.
GCGTGAACGGAATCGCCAGCGACTCGCGGCGGGAGCTGTCCCGTTGCTCTGTGTCGTGATCTTCATGGTCGCCGTGGCGAATGGCACCGCTGTGCGCAGTGACCTCGCCGTCGTGCCGCTCGTCACCGCTGTGGCCGTGGCCTTTCTGATGATCGCTGCGCTCGGCGCGAAACTCGTCAGCGTGGCGCTTCGCCTACCGACCGCCCAGGGGCGCACGCTGGCATTCAGCTTGACCACCCGAAACTCGTTCGTCGTACTGCCGATCGCGCTGGCGCTGCCTGCAGAGTGGGAGATCGCAGCGATCGTGATCGTGATTCAGTCGCTGGTAGAACTTCTGACGATGATCTGCTTCATCTGGTTCGTACCTCGGGTACTTTTTGCAGACCGCGAGAACGATCAGGCCAACCGCAGGTGAACCGTCGCTGTCGTCGTCTGCGGTTGCCTGCCAGAGAACGCTGCCGCACGTGGCTGATCCCTGGGGAAGTCCCCTCGACTCGCGACCTGACATAATGTGCATTATCGGATAATGTGTGGTTGTCACAGCGCGGTGTGGAATGGGCCGCTCGGCGTCCTCGCGCTGGGCGGATCAACCGTCTCGATGCGTCACGCCCCGACGTACTGCGCCAGGTGTTCGCCTGTCAGCGTCGACTTCGTCTTGACCAGATCTGCCGGTGTTCCCTCGAACACGACGCGTCCGCCATCATGTCCGGCGCCCGGACCGATGTCGATGATCCAGTCGCCGTGCGCCATGACGGCCTGGTGATGTTCGATCACGATAACTGTCTTCCCTGCGTCGACGAGCCGATCCAGCAGCCCGAGAATCTTGTCGACGTCAGCGAGGTGCAGGCCCGTCGTGGGCTCGTCCAAGACGTACACGTCGCCCTTCTCGCCCATCTGAATCGCCAGCTTCACGCGCTGACGCTCACCGCCGGAAAGCGTAGACAGCGGCTGACCGAGTGAGAGATAGCCGAGACCGACATCTTCGAGGCGCCCCAAGATCGCCGTCGCTGCCGGGATCTTGGCCTCTCCCTCGGAAAAGAACACGCGCGCCTCAGACACCGGAAGCTCCAGAACCTCGGTGATGTCCTTACCGCCGAGCTTGTACTGCAGCACGCCCGCTTGAAAGCGCTTGCCCCCGCAGTCTTCGCACGGCGTCTCGATCGTGTCCATGAAACCAAGCTCGGTGATGATGACGCCTGCACCCTTGCAACTGGGACATGCGCCTTCCGAGTTCGCGCTGAAAAGTGCCGGCTTGACGCCGTTCACCTTGGCGAACGCCTTGCGTATCGGCTCAAGTAGCCCGGTGTACGTGGCAGGGTTGCTGCGCCGCGATCCCCTGATCGCACTCTGGTCGATCGCCACGACACCCTCGCGTCCGGTCACCGACCCATGGATCAATGAACTCTTTCCCGAGCCGGCGACACCGGTGACGACAGTGAGCACGCCCAGAGGAATGTCGACATCCACGTTCTGCAGATTGTTCGCCGTCGCCCCGCGAACCTCGATCGCCCCGTCCGCAGTGCGCACTTCCTCCTTCAACGCTGCACGATCCTCGAGATGATCACCGGTGCGCGTGCCGCTGCTCTTCAAGCCCTCGATCGTTCCCTCGAAACAGATCTCACCTCCAGCACTTCCCGCACCAGGACCGAGGTCCACGACGTGATCGCCGATGGCGATGGTCTCAGGTTTGTGCTCGACCACGAGCACCGTGTTGCCCTTGTCACGCAGCTTCAGGAGAAGGGTGTTCATGCGCTGGATGTCGTGGGGATGCAGCCCGATGGTCGGTTCATCGAACACATACGTGACGTCCGTCAGCGAAGAGCCGAGGTGACGCAGCATCTTGATGCGCTGCGCCTCTCCCCCGGACAGCGTTCCGGATGGCCGGTCCAGGCTGAGATAGCCGAGCCCGAGCGTGACGAAAGCATCGAGGTTGTCTCTGAGTGCGTGCAGCAAAGGCGTCGCACCTGGCAGATCGAGTCCCCGTACCCAGCCAGCGAGATCGGTCACCTGCATCCGACATGCATCCGCGATGCTCACGCCGTCGATCTTCGATGACCGTGCTCCCTCCGTCAGGCGACTGCCGCCGCAATCGGGGCATGTGGCAAACGTCGCCGCCCGTTCCACGAAGGCACGGATGTGAGGCTGGAGCGCATCGAGATCCTTCGACAGCATCGACTTGCTGATCTTCGGGATGAGCCCCTCATAAGTCATGTTGATTCCGGAGATCTTGACCTTGGTCACCTCACCGTAGAGGAACAGTTGACGCTGCTTCTCGGTGAACTGCGCGATCGGCTTGTCTGCCGGATAGAAGCCGGACTGAGAGAACCCCTTCACCATCCATCCGTCCGCCGTGTAGCCGGGCACCATGATCGCGCCCTCGTCGAGGGATTTGGATTCGTCCACGATCTGCGACAGGTCGAGGTCGGAGACCACTCCCCTGCCTTCGCACCGAGGGCACATGCCCCCGAGATATATCGCGTCCTTGACGATCGTCTTCTCGCCCCTGGGCCCGGTCATCACTCCGCTCGCTTTCTGAGTGGGGATGTTGAAGGAGAACGCGGTCGGGCCACCGATATACGGCTTTCCCAACTTGCTGAACAGAACACGCAGCATCGCGTTGGCGTCGGTCACCGTGCCGACTGTCGATCGCGGGTTCGCGCCGAGCCGTTCCTGATCCACGATGATCGACGTGGTCAGGCCCTCCAGCACGTCGACGTCAGGGCGCGGCACGGACGGCATGAATCCTTGGATGAACGCACTATAGGTCTCGTCGATCATGCGGCGCGATTCTGCGGCGATCGTGTCAAACACCAGTGAACTCTTGCCTGAGCCGGATACACCCGTGAACACCGTCAGGCGCCGCTTCGGGATATCGACGCTGACGTCTTTGAGGTTGTTCTCGCGTGCGCCCTGCACGCGGATCAGATCGTGCGCATCGGCGAGGTACTTGCTGTCAGACATCGGTGATCCTTCGTCAGATTCTCGGGCCTTGATGGCTCGATCCTTGATCCTGCCACGATCCCCTGACATGCCGACACCCCGCACGCTACGCTGATCTCATCCCTCACAGGATCTTCACAGAGAGGCTCCGAAAGCCCATGTCTGAAATGCTCGCCGAACCGAAGGCGTTGTTCCGATCCATCCGAGTGGCACTGGCGATCTCAGGAGCCGTCGCGCTCATCGCCGGAATCGTGCTTTTGGCCTGGCCGGGAAAGACTCTCGTTCTCGTCACCGGCATCATCGCCAGCTATCTGGTCATCGCCGGTGTTGTTTACGTCGGCCTCGGCATCTTCTCCGGGCGTAAGGGCGGCTGGGCGCGTGCAGGTCACGTCATTCTCGGTCTGCTCTATATCGCCGCCGGCGTCGTCGCCTTCCTCAACCTCCAGCAGACCGCCGCCACCCTCGCCCTCATCACCGTCCTCTTCATCGGCATCAGCTGGATCGTCGACGGCATCGTGTCGTTGACGCTTCTGCACAAGGACGGCTCCCGTGCCTGGACGATCATGTACGCGATCTTCAGCATCGTCGCCGGCGTGATCGTGGTCTTCTCACCGGTCCTCGCCGCGATCGCGCTGTGGTGGATCCTCGCAGTCACCCTCGTCGTGCTCGGTGTCATCCAGCTCATCAGGGCCCTGATGCTGGGGCGCGACGAGACCGCCAAAGTCCCGGAGTCCACCGCGAGCGGCGCGACGATCGAGTAGGACCGAGTCGTCGCGTGCTCTATTCGGCGATGAAATCGCTGGTGTCCCCGACCAAGCGCGTGTTGTCGGCGGGAACCGGTTCGACGGCGGCGCGTGCGACTTCGGCGGCGAACTCTGACACGTTGTAGAGCTTGCCCGCCGACTCGCGTCGTCCGGCGATAGCGCCTGGGTTCGCACGCTCAAGAAGAGTCGCAGTGATCGTTCCCTCGATCATGTCCCCTGAGACGACGGTGAAGCCGATGCCCTTGGCCTCGAGCGAGGGGATCAGTTCGCGAAGTGCATCCTCACCTGCACGCTTCGAAAGGGCGACAGGCACATACTCCGCCATCGTGGGAGTCGTGCGAATGAAGTGCGCCTGGTGGCTGGTCACGAATACGACACGTGATCCCTCACCGAGCAGAGGCAGAGCGGCGTCGAGCACGCTCAGCTGCGCGTCGCGGTTGAGCGTGAGGGCGTAGTCCTCAGCCATTCCCGCTTCCATACCACCCGAGGCGTTGAGCACGAGCACGTCCAGGCGGCCGTACTCTTTGCGAACCTTGTCCATCATCTCGGCCACGGATGCCGCATCGGTGAGATCGGCGCCGACGACGAGCGCGCGCCCACCCAGCTCGCGCAGCTGCGAGGCGAGCTTCTCGGCACGCGGAGCCTTGTTGCGGAAGTTGATGACCACGTCGGACCCCGCCTCAGCGAAATACCGGACTGTGTCCGCGCCGATGCCTCGTGACGACCCGGTGACGAGAGCCACCTTTCCAGCGAGAGAACCTGCGGGCAGAACGTCGGACACGGTGACTCCTTGCGGTGCGGTGGACGCCACGAGAAATGCGGCCAGATCACCATACCAATCCGCCTACCTGTCCCAGCGTCACGTCACCACCCCGTGGTCGGT
>JBEBSN010000070.1:0-14816 GCA_040394295.1 Microbacterium sp. | reverse complement strand
CCCTCGAGCTGCTGCAGGAGAAGAACTACTTCTTCAAGCTCAGCGAGTTCCAGGATCGTCTGCTTGAGCTGTACAAGACCCAGCCCGATTTCGTGCGGCCGCACTCGGCACGCAATGAGGTCGTCTCCTTTGTCTCGCAGGGGCTGAAGGATCTCTCGATCTCGCGCTCGACGTTCGACTGGGGCATCCCGCTGCCGTGGGACGAGTCGCACGTCATCTACGTGTGGGTCGATGCGCTGTTGAACTACGCGACCGGTGTCGGTTATGGCTCCGATGACGAGAACTTCGCCCGCCGGTGGCCCGCGTACCACGTGGTCGGCAAAGACATCCTCCGCTTCCACGCCGTGATCTGGCCTGCGCTGCTCATGGCCGCAGGCGTCGAGGTTCCCAAGGGCGTCTTCGCGCACGGCTGGCTTCTGGTCGGCGGTGAGAAGATGTCCAAGTCGAAGCTCACCGGCATCGCGCCGACGGAGATCACGGATGTCTTCGGCTCAGACGCCTACCGCTACTACTTCCTTTCCGCGATCGCGTTCGGTCAGGACGGTTCGTTCAGCTGGGAAGACCTCGCGGCCCGCTACCAGTCCGAGCTCGCCAACGGCTTCGGCAACCTCGCCTCACGCACGGTGGCGATGATCGAGAAGTACTTCGACGGCGTCGTGCCCGAAGCTGTCGAGTACACCGAGCAGGATCTGGCCATCCAGAAGATCGTGGCCGATGCGGCGACGGCGGCCGATGCTTCCATCGAGCAGTTCCGCATCGATGAGGCGATTCGCTCGATCTGGACGATCGTCGACGCGTTGAACGGCTACATCACCGAGAACGAGCCGTGGGCGCTCGCGCGCGATGAAGAACAGCGCGCGCGTCTGGGGACGGTTCTCTACACCTGCGCAGAGGGGCTGAGGGCACTCGCCGTCCTGCTTTCTCCGGTGATGCCGCAGTCCACGGCCACGCTCTGGGAATCGCTCGGCGCTTCGAGCCTCGGAGCGTTGCAGGCGCAACCGCTTCGCGCAGCCGGCACGTGGGGAGCACTCAAGCCCGGCACGCGGGTGCAGACGCTCGCACCCCTCTTTCCGCGCGTGGAGTCGCAGGCTTGATCGAAAACCCCAGTCAGTACGTTCGGGAGCGTAAAGCGGATGGCCGCAAGGACCTCCGCTATCCTGCCGCGCCCGAGCCTCTGACGGTGCCCGTGTATGACAACCACGCACACCTTGAGATTCTCGACGGCGACGATCCGCTGACGCTCACGGAGCAGCTTGATCGGGCCGCGGCGGTCGGCATCCTCGGCGTCGTGCAGGCGTCGGGCGACATCGAATCCTCTCGATGGGCAGTGGATGCCGCGGCATCCGATTCTCGGGTGCTTGCCGCTGTCGCGATACATCCGAATGATGCCCCCGTCTACGCAGAGGCCGGCCAGCTCGATGACGCGATCAGCATCATCGATGAGTTGGCCGCGCACCCGCGCACCCGCGCGATCGGCGAGACCGGGCTGGATTTCTTCCGCACCGAACCTGACCGCAGAGCCCCGCAGTTCGAAAGCTTCGAAGCCCACATCGCCCTGGCGAAGAAGCACGCGATCGCCATGCAGATCCACGACCGCGATGCGCATGACGCGGTGCTGGAGACCCTGACGCGCATCGGGGCGCCAGAGACCACGGTCTTTCACTGCTTCTCGGGCGACGACGCGATGGCCAGGACCTGCGCCGATGCCGGTTACTACCTCTCGTTCGCGGGGAACGTCACCTTCAAGAACGCGCAGAACCTTCGCGATGCGCTGAAGGTGACTCCGCTTGATCGCATCCTCGTCGAGACCGACGCGCCGTTTCTGACCCCTGTCCCGCTGCGGGGTCGGCCGAATGCGCCGTACTTGATCCCGCACACCCTGCGGTTCATGGCAGCAGAACTCGACCTGGACGTCGACGAACTCGCCGCGCGCATAGCCGCGAACACCGTGGCCGTCTACGGCTCGTTCGCCGACTGAGCTCAGCCAACGACCTTCTCGTCGATCACCGGCTTGGCGTTCACGATGTGTGAGATGGGCCGCCACACCAGCACCAGGGTGACGGCAGCGCCGGCGAACGCGAACCACCAGGGCGCGGTGAGTCCCCACACCTGAGCGATGACACCGCCGAGCGCTTGACCGATCACCATGCCGCCGAAGACGCCGACCATGTTCACAGACGCCACTCGGCCCTGCAGCTCGTGCGGTACGAGCCTCTGCCGTACGGTCGTCGAGATCGTGCCCCAGACGAACGCGTACGAGCCGAACACGAACATGATCACCAGTGCCACCCACCCGACGCTCGTCAGCGCGAAGGCGAGGTGCATGAGAACTTCGAGCGACAGTGCGATCCGCATGAGAGCCGCGAACGACACGTGCCTCTCGAGCCAGCCGAAGGTCAGCGTCGCCAGGATTCCGCCGGCGGCTGAGGCGGTGGTGAGAGCGCCATAACCTACCGCGCCCATGTTGAGGTGTTCGGTGGCGTAGAGCACGAGCACACCCCATGGCGCAGCCCAGGTGATGTTGAACGTGAGGATGATCAGCACCAGCATCCGAACCGGCGGGTTCTGCCACATCCACCGCACGCCCTCGGCGATGTCGGTGTGAACAGGCGACCGCGCTGCTTGGGCTCCGGTGACCGACGCACCCCGAGGCGGCACAGGCGTGCGCGCCATCCGCGAGATCAGCACGACGGCCAGCAGCACGCATACGACCTCGACGAGGAACGGCAGGGCGTGGCCGGCGGCGAACAGGAACGCGCCGATGGGCGGTCCGGCGAATTGGTTCGCCACCAGATATCCCGCCTGCAGTCGCGCGTTGCCGACGCCGAGGTCAGCGGGTTTCACGAGCATCGGCAGTAACGTGCTGCTCGTGGTGTCGACGAACACCTCAGCGGTGCCATAGAGGAAGGCCGCGGCGAGCACGACCCAGATGGTCGCCGTGCCCGTGAGTAGGAAGACGCAGAGCCCAGCCAGAACGATCGCGCGTGCCGCGTTGGCGAACATCACCAGTCGTCGCCTGTCGAATCGATCGGCGACCGCGCCGGCGTGCAACCCGAAGATCAGCCAGGGCAGGAACTGCAGCACCGCACCCGCTGCCACCAGAAGTGGCGATGACGTCATCGACGCGATCAACAGGGGAGCGGCAGCCAGGGCAATTCCGTCGCCGATGTTGCTCGTCCATGAAGATGCCAGCAGCCATCGAAAGTCACGACCCATACGGCGGGGTGCGATGAGTTCTCCTGGCGAGGGCACCAGATCACATTACCGGCATGGGGGACAATGGCAGGATGACCGTCACACTGCTCGGCGCATCCGAGATCCGTCGACTTGCCGCCGAGCTCGACGTCACCCCGACCAAGAAGCTCGGCCAGAACTTCGTCGTCGACGCGAACACCGTGCGCAAGATCGTGCAGGTCGGCAAGGTGCAGTCGGGCGAGCGAGTGGTCGAGGTCGGCCCGGGCCTGGGCTCTCTCACGCTCGCGATCCTCGAAACGGGTGCATCTGTCACCGCGGTCGAGATCGATCACCGCCTTGCCGCACGGCTCGCGCAGACGGCCGCCGAACACGGGGTGGCTGAGGGCTCTCTCACCGTCGTCGACGCGGACGCGCTGCGGGTCGTCGAGCTGCCGGGCGAACCGCGAGTGCTGGTCGCGAATCTCCCCTACAACGTCTCCGTCCCGGTGCTGCTGCACTTCATGGAGACCTTTCCCGGCATCGAACGCGGGGTCGTGATGGTGCAGGCCGAGGTCGGCGAGCGTCTTGCTGCTCCTCCGGGAAGCAAGGTCTACGGCGCTCCCAGCGTGAAAGCCGCTTGGTACGGGCCGTGGCGCCTGGCAGGCAACATCTCCAGGCAGGTGTTCTGGCCGGTGCCCAACATCGACAGCGTGCTGGTCGCCTTCGAGCGAGACGCGACCCCTCGCGGCAGCGAAGAGCTGCGCCAGGCGACTTTCCGCATCGTCGATGCGGCCTTCCAGCAGCGTCGCAAGATGCTGCGCCAGGCGCTCTCGGTCGTTCTCGGTGGCACTGCCGCTGAGGCATCCGCTGTGCTCGAGAAAGCGGGCGTGGCACCCACGGCCCGCGGAGAGCAGCTCAGCATCGACGATTTCGTGCGCATCGCCGAGGCACTGGACGGCTAATCTGGAGGGCGTGACTGAAACGCCGCGCTTCCGCACCGATGTTCCCGAGATCCACCGTCCGTATGCGGCGAAGGATGACCGCTACCAGCAGTTCGAGTATCGACAGGTGGGATCGTCCGGGCTCTATCTGCCGCCCATCTCGCTGGGACTGTGGTGGAACTTCGGCGACAACATCCCGCTCGACAATCAGCGGGCGCTGCTGCGTCATGCGTTCGATCGCGGCATCACACACTTCGACCTCGCCAACAACTACGGTCCGCCCTACGGCTCGGCGGAGAAGAATTTCGGGCGCATCTTCAGCGAGGACTTCCGTCCGTATCGCGACGAACTGATCATCTCGTCGAAGGCCGGCTGGGACATGTGGCCAGGCCCCTACGGCAACTTCGGCAGCCGCAAGTATCTGATCGCCAGCGCCGAGCAGTCGCTGACGTCGATGAATCTCGACTATGTCGACATCTTCTACTCGCACCGGGTCGATCCGGTCACCCCCATCGAAGAGACCGTCGGGGCGCTCGACACTCTTGTACGCCAAGGCAAGGCGCTCTATGTGGGCATCTCGTCGTACAGCGCTGAACGCACCGCGAAAGCCGTCGCCGTGGCCCGTGAGTTGGGGACACCGCTCGTGATTCACCAGCCGGCGTACTCGATCCTCAACCGATGGACGGAGCCGGAGCTGAACGACACGCTGCGAGCAGAGGGCCTGGGGGCGATCGTCTTCACGCCTCTTGCTCAGGGCCTGCTCACCGACAAGTACCTCGCAGACGGAACCGCTCAGCGCGCGCAGAAGCGCGGCTCTGTTTCTGACAAGCCGCTCTCGGCTGAAGCGCTGAAGATCCTTCGGGGTCTCAACGAGATCGCCCAGGAACGCGGACAATCACTGGCACAGATGGCGTTGCAGTGGACCCTGCGTGATCCGGTGGTCGTGTCAGCACTCATCGGTGCTTCTCGCGTCGAACAGCTCGACGAGAACATCGCGGCCCTGGACGGCCCGGCGTTCGACGACGCAGAACTTTCCCGCATCGACGCCATCTCTGACGGGATCGACGTCGACCTCTGGGCGTCATCGTCCACCCTCTGAGCCGACCATGACTCTGGCAGCGTTTCCTGATGCAGTGCACGTACGCGCGCCGGGGAAGATCAATGTCTATCTGGGCGTCGGCGGACGCCACGAAGACGGCTACCACGCGCTGGCGACGGTGTTCCAAGCGGTGTCGCTGTATGAGGATGTCATCGCATATCCGGCCGATGACTTCTCCCTGAGCGTCTCCGGCATGGATGCCGCCAGCACGGCCTTGTTCGCCCGCACGGTGCCGCTCGACGACCGCAACCTGGCGATGCGCGCGGCCAAGCTCGTCGCCACCGCGACCGGCTACACGGGCGGTGTGCACCTCGAACTGCGAAAGAGCGTACCGGTCGCCGGAGGTATGGGCGGTGGGTCAGCGGATGCTGCGGCAGCGCTCATCGCGTGCGACGCGCTGTGGGAGACCGGGCTCACCCCGCACCGGCTCGACGAGCTCGCCGCTCGTCTCGGTGCTGACGTGCCCTTCGCCATGCACGGAGGCACAGCGGTCGGAACCGGTCGCGGAGACCGACTGAACCCAGCGCTGGCGAGGGGCCGTTTCGATTGGGTGCTCGCCACGAGCGAAGAGGGCCTGTCGACGCCGGCGATCTACGGCCGACTCGACGAACATCGTGCGGCGAGCGGTGCCCTTGCCGACGAGCCTCAGCTGTCGTTGGATGTGCCAGTTCCGGTGCTCCAGGCTCTGCGTGCCGGTGATCCGCATGCATTGGCCGCGTGCATGTACAACGATCTCGGGGTGCCGGCGCTACTGGAGCGACCGGTCCTCGACGACATCATCAACGAGGGACTACAGGCAGGTGCCCTCAGCGGCATCGTCTCCGGCTCAGGACCCACCATCGCTTTTCTCTGCGAGACGCCAGAGAGCGCGCAGAAAGTGCGAAGCGAACTGGCCTCAGCAGGACGCACAGCCGTGCATGTACACGGCCCGGTTCCAGGGGCCCGCATCGTCTCAGCGTGACAGCGTCGATCACGCTCCGAGAGCGCGTCGATCACGCTGTGCGAGAGCGTCGCAGGATTACGAGGCGACTCGCCGATCGGCTCGGCCGGTGTGAAGATACCGGGCCTTGCCGGTGCCGTCGTCACCGACGAAGGCATGGGGTCGATGAACGCCTTTGTCAGCCGTTCGCGTGATGAGGGTGCCGTCCCGCCAGGGGACGAGTTCGATGGGGTCGGGATCCGGGCCCAGGTCGGCGAAGATGCCCTTCATGGTCTGGTCCAGCCAGATCCGGCCATCGTCGTCTTGGCGAACCGTCGAATCTGCGATCGATGACGAGTAGGTTCCGAGCATTCGCGCGACGTCCGAAAGGGGCGGCAATGGTTCCTGGGGCGAGGGGAGGGCGGGAACGGTGACATCGGCCAACTCTGACAGCAGGTGTGTCATCAGGGTGGTGTACAGCTCGATCGGCATGCCGCCGTTGGTGAGAATAGCGACGGCGACACCCCTGTCAGGGACGATGCGCAGGAAGGCCGCCTGACCGATGGTGCCGCCGTCGTGGCCGATGACAGGGGCGCCATCCCAATCGTAGAGCGACCAGCCGAGCCCCCAGGCGCCGCCCATGAGTGCAAGTTCTGGCACGTCGATCTCGGGATGCTGCATCTGAGCGACGGCGGACGAGCTGAGTAGGCGGGTGCCATCGGGTGCGCGACCATCGTCGAGGTGCAGGCGCGCGAAGCCGAGCAGATCTTCGGCGGTCATCGACAGCATTGCACCGGCGGGTGCGTTGGAGCGCACCAGGCTCCACATCGGCGCCGGGACAGGTGCGCCATCGTCCGGCCCTGGGACGTGACCGACGGCGGCCCGATGCATGATCGCCTGCGACGCGTCGGTGGCGACGTGCTGCAAACCGAGTGGCTCAACGAGACGTTCGCGCAGAACCCGATCGAACGGTGCGTCGCGCAGCACTTCGATGATCCGACCGAGCACGACGAAGGCGGCGTTGTTGTACGAGAATCGCTCACCGGGAGCGAACAGCTGCGGAGTGTCGCGCAGAGTGCTGACGTACTTCTCGACGCAGTCGTCACCGGTTCCCGTGTCGGTGAAGAGGTCTCCTTCGAAGCCTGCGACGTGACTCAGCAGGTGCCGGACGGTGATCGCGGTTGCCGCGGATTCTTCTGCGAGAGCGAAGTCGGGCAGCAGCGATCGGACGGTCTCATCGAGCTCCAACCGTCGTTCGTCGACCAGTTGCATGATGAGCGTCGCCGTCCAGACCTTCGTGATCGACCCGATCTGGAACAGCGAATCGGTCGTCGCGGCGACTCCGGTCCTCGTGTTCAACACGCCGGTCGCTGCCGTCGTGATGCGTCCTTCAGCCAGAACGGCGACGGATGCCCCCGGTACTCGTCCGTGTGCGGCGAGGGAGGGAAGAATCGCTTCCAGCCATGAGCCCGTCTCCGTGAATCCCGCCATGTCCGCCCCTCTGCGATGTGGTGCTGTCTACCTTTGAGATTAGGCGCAGAGGCACAAGTCGGGTTCGTCTCCTCGGATGAAATGCAGCTGCTGTTTGGTTCCGCTGGACAAGCCCGTGAAACGCTCGGGCGGGGTGACGGTGCCCACGTGGATGCGCGATCTGCGCGTGAGCGACATAATGGAGACATCTATGTGACCGTGCACATGCGAAGGAGGCATTGCGATGGCAGCCTCGGGCGAACGTGCACGGGTCCCCAGCATCCGCGATGTCGCGCGTCTGGCAGGGGTGTCGCACCAGACTGTCTCTCGGGTTCTGAATGATCACCCCAGCATTCGACCCGAGACGAAGAAACGGGTGCAGGACGCGATCGAGGTGCTCGATTACCGACCGAATCTTGCTGCCCGCGCGCTCGTGACGAGCCGGTCCCGCACGATCGGCGTGCTGTCGGCGACGATCGGGGAGTACGGTCCCACGTCGTCGATCGCCAGCATCGAAGACGCCGCTCGCGCCGAAGGCTATTCGGTCACGACGCTGAATCTGCCCGAGACGACGCCCGAGGCGATCGGCGATGCGATTCGGCAACTGGGACGAGAACAGGTCAGTGGGATCGTCGCGCTGGCCCCGCAGGTGCGCGTGTTCAATGTGCTGCGCGGTATGGCGGCCGGCGTGCCGATCGTCAGTCTGCAGGATGCCTCAGGTGCCGACGGATTCACCCTCTCCGCCGACCAGGTGGCGGGCGCCAGGGCGGTGACCGAGCATCTGATCTCTCTGGGGCACACCGACATCGTGCATCTGGCAGGGCCGCAGGACTGGATCGAAGCCGAATCACGCATGCGCGGTTATCTCGACGCCATGCGTGAGGCAGATCTGCAGACCTTTCCGCCGATCCGTGGTGATTGGACGGCAGACTTCGGCCATTTCGCGGGAATCGAGCTTGCGCGGCGCCCCGACTTCACGGCGGTGTTCGCGGCGAACGACCTCATGGCGATCGGGCTCATGCACGGGTTCCGCGATGCCGGAATCGACGTGCCGCGTCAGGTGAGTGTCGTGGGCTTCGACGACATTCCGGTGGCTGCGCATGTGTGGCCGCCGCTGACGACAGTGCATCAGGATTTTCCTGCTCTGGGCCGTCGAGCCGTGGAGATGCTGCTCGCTGAGATCCGCGGCGAGAGTGCCCCGGAGTACGCGCCTGTCGTGCCGCAGTTGCGGCTGCGATCGTCCAGCGCATCTCGATAAGACAACGAGAAAATTCCTCCACTTGACAGGGAGGTCAGAGGGGCGCATTATTGTGTCTCATGTGAACGGTCACATTCGACCGGGACGTCGAGCTATCAAGGAAGATTCGTGAGCAGCACAGCAACGATGCCAGCCGTGGCCGGGCCGATCTTGGAGATGCGCAACATCACCAAGGAGTTCCCCGGCGTCAAAGCGCTCTCCGATGTGTCGATCACGGTGATGTCCGGTGAGATCCACGCGATCTGCGGTGAGAACGGCGCAGGTAAGTCGACGCTGATGAAAGTGCTCTCCGGGGTGTACCCCTACGGCAGCTACGACGGAGAGATCCTGCTGTATGGCGAAGAGCAGCGCTTCAAAGACATCGCAGCCAGCGAACAGGCAGGCATCGCGATCATCCACCAGGAGCTTGCGCTCATCCCCGAGCTCTCCATCACGGAGAACATCTTCCTCGGCAATGAGATCTCCCGCTTCGGCACGGTCGACTGGCGCGCGGCAAAGACACGTGCGATCGAACTGCTCGCTCGCGTCGGGCTCGACGAAGACCCCGACATCGCGATCAAGCACCTCGGCGTCGGCAAGCAGCAGCTGATCGAGATCGCGAAGGCGCTCAACAAAGATGTCCGCCTGCTCATCCTCGACGAGCCAACCGCAGCGCTCAACGAGAACGATTCGCAGCAGTTGCTCGATCTGATTCTCGGGCTGAAGGCCAAGGGCATCGCCTCGATCATGATCAGTCACAAGCTGAACGAGATCGAGCAGATCGCCGACGAGATCACCATCATCAGAGACGGTCGCACCGTCGAGACCCTCGACATCTCCAGCGGCGAGGTCAACGAAGACCGCATCATCCGCGGCATGGTCGGTCGTTCGCTGGAGAGCCGCTATCCGGATCGCACGCCTGAGCTCGGCGAGGTGTTCTTCGAGGTCAAGGACTGGCTCGTCCAGCATCCGACCGTCACAGAGCGCATGGTCGTCAAGAGCTCCAGCATCAACGTGCGCCGCGGCGAAGTGGTCGGCATAGCCGGCCTCATGGGCGCGGGGCGCACCGAGTTCGCCCGTAGCATCTTCGGGCGCTCGTACGGTACTTTCCTCAGCGGCCAGATGTTCAAAGACGGCAAGGAGATCGAGCTTCGAGATGTCGCCAGCGCGATCCGGCACGGTCTGGCGTACGTGAGCGAAGACCGCAAGACACTCGGTCTCAATCTTCTCGACACCATCAAGCGCTCGATCGTCTCAGCGAAGCTGTCGAAGATCGCCCACAACGGGGTCGTCGACGACCGAGAGGAATATGCGGTCTCCGAGCGCTATCGCAAGGCGCTTCGCATCAAGACCCCGAACGTCGACGAGGGCGTGTCCAAGCTCTCCGGCGGAAACCAGCAGAAGGTGGTGCTGGCGAAGTGGATGTTCACAGATCCCGACCTGCTGATCCTCGACGAACCCACCCGCGGCATCGACGTCGGCGCGAAGTACGAGATCTACGCGATCATCAATGAACTCGCCGCAGCGGGGAAGGGCGTCATCGTCATCTCCAGCGAGCTGCCGGAGCTGATGGGTATCTCCGACCGCATCTACACGATCTTCGAGGGACGCGTCACCGACTGCATCTCCGCAGACCAGGCCACACCGGAGGCGCTCATGCGCAGCATGACCTCCACGAACCAGAAGGCAACCGCATGAGCACGACGAATCAGAATGAGAAGCGCGGCTTCCACTTCGGCGACATCAGAAAGATGTTGGGAGGAGGCGGCACGTCGTCGCTGCGCCAGTTCGGAATCCTCGGCAGCCTGCTGGCGATCGTCCTGTTCTTCCAGGTCGTCACGATGATGCGCAACCCGAACGGAGCGACGCTCTCGCCGAACAACCTCATCAACGTCATCAACCAGTACTCGTTCATTCTGATCCTCGCGATCGGAATGGTGATGGTCATCATCATGGGCCACATCGACCTTTCGGTGGGCTCTGTGGCGGCGTTCGTGGGCATCGTCGTCGCCAAGGCGATGACCGAGTGGCAGCTTCCGTGGCCGCTCGCGATCGTGCTCGGTCTCGGTGTGGGTGCTCTGGTCGGTGCCTGGCAAGGCTTCTGGGTGGCCTACGTCGGGGTGCCGGCGTTCATCGTCACCCTCGCGGGAATGCTCTTCTTCCGCGGCGCCAACCAGTTCATCGGCCAGTCGACGACTGTGCCGGTTCCCCCGGAGTTCGTCGTGATCGGTGCAGGCTATATGCCTGAGATCCCGATCCCGGGGATGAACTTCAACGTGCCGACCATGATCCTCGCCCTCGTCGCCGTGGCCTGGGTGATCGTCTTCGAGTTGCGCACTCGCCGCATTCAGACCCGTATGGGATCAGAAACTGCGCCCGTATGGGTGATCGCGACGAAAATCGTCGTGCTCTCGGTCATCATCATCGGTGCAGGCTGGCTGTTCGCCACAGGTCGACCAGGAACCAGCTTCCCGATCTCGGGTCTCATCCTGCTCGCGCTCGTGATCTTGTACACCTTCATCACTCGCAACACCGTCTTCGGACGTCACATCTACGCGGTCGGCGGCAACCGGCAGGCAGCCCGCCTGTCCGGTGTGAAGGACCGCTGGGTCGACTTCTTCGTCATCATGAACATGTCGGTGCTCGCTGCCCTCGCAGGCATGATCTTCGTCGCCCGTTCACAGGCCTCTGGCCCCGGAGATGGCAACATGTGGGAGCTCGACGCGATCGCCGCAGTCTTCATCGGAGGCGCGGCCGTCTCCGGCGGCATCGGCACGGTGATCGGCTCGATCATCGGCGGCCTCGTGATGGCCTTCCTCAACAACGGCATGGCCCTGCTCGGGCTGTCGGCCGATGTCGTCTCGATGGTCAAGGGTCTCGTCCTGCTCTTCGCCGTCGGTATCGATGTCTGGAACAAGCAGCAGGGACGCCCCTCGATCATCGGATTCCTTACCCGTCGTCGAGCCCGAACAGATGACTTCGGCTCTTCGACCCTGCAGACCCCCGTCGCCGACGGCGCGAACGGGAAGAAGGAGACGACCTCGCGCTGAGCGAGCCCGTCCCTGACACCTTGAGAGAAAGAGATCGCATGAAGAAAATCGCAGTAGCGGCGACAGCGTTGGTCGTCACAGGTGCACTGGCACTCACCGGCTGCGCCGGCGGAGAGCGCGGTGGCGGAACGGATGAGAACACCGGCGAGGAGGTCGTCGGATTCGAAGAGGGCTCGACGATCGGCGTGGCCCTGCCGGACAAGACCAGTGAGAACTGGGTGCTCGCCGGCCAGTTGTTCAAGGACGGTCTGGAAGAAGCCGGCTTCAAAGCCGACGTCCAGTACGCTCCGGCCAGCAACACGGTCGCCGAGCAGCAGAACCAGATCCAGGCGATGGTGACCGGCGGCGCAAAGGTCATCATCATCGGCGCGAAGGACGGCAAGCAGTTGGCCACGCAGGTGCAGGCCGCTAAGGATGCTGGCGCCTATGTGATCGCATACGACCGACTGATCGAGAACACCGAAGCTGTCGACTACTACGTCGCCTTCGACAACTTCAAGGTCGGCCAGCTTCAGGGCAACGCGCTGCTCGAGGGACTTGAGGCCAATGCCGGTCACGAGGCTCCGTACAACATCGAGCTGTTCTCCGGTTCGCCGGATGACGCGAACTCAGCGGTCTTCTTCAACGGTGCGATGGATGTGCTGCAGCCGAAGATCGACGACGGCACGCTCGTGGTCGCATCCGGTCAGACCGACATCGGCCAGACGGCGACCGAGGGCTGGCTGGCAGAGAACGCGCAGAACCGCATGGACACCCTCATCACCTCCACCTACGGCGGAGACACGGTGCTCGACGGTGTTCTGTCTCCGAACGACACCCTTGCTCGCGCCATCCTCACCTCGGTGACGCAGGCCGGCAAGGACGTCCCTGTCGTGACCGGTCAGGACTCGGAGGTCGAGTCTGTGAAGTCGATCATGGAGGGCGTGCAGTACTCCACCATCAACAAGGACACCGCGCTCCTCGTTGAGCAGGCCATCACGATGGTCGGCCAGCTTCAGAAGGGCGAAGAAGCAGAGGTCAACGACACCGAGCAGTACGACAACGGCAAGAAGATCGTGCCCGCGTACCTGCTTGAGCCGCTGATCGTCACGAAGGACAACGCTGCTGAGGCGTACGCCAACGTGCCGAGCCTCCTCGAGATCGTGGAGTCTTACAACTAAGCGATCATCGCGAGCAGAGGGCCGTCCGGATCACTCCGGGCGGCCCTCTGCGTTCGCGTACGCTGGGAGAGACATGGCACATCTTCTCGGGGCCGAGAGCCTCCATCTGGAATACCCGACCAAAGTCGTCTTCGACTCCATCACCCTCGGAATCGAGGAGGGAGATCGGATCGGCATCGTCGGACGCAACGGCGACGGCAAGAGCTCGCTGCTGGCGATGCTCGCCGGTCGCCGCGAGCCGGACGCCGGCCGTGTGACGATGCGCGCAGGAACGACGGTCGGCGTTCTGGATCAGGCCGACACGCTCGACGATTCGCTCTCGATCGCCGAGTCGGTCGTCGGCGATGTGCCCGAGTACGAATGGGCGGGCGACGCTCGTGTGCGCGATGTGATCGAGGGGCTGCTCTCCGATCTCGCGTGGGATGCGTCGGTGCAGAGCCTCAGCGGTGGGCAGCGACGTCGGGTCGCTCTGGCCGCGCTGCTGGTCAAGGAGTGGGATATCATCGCGCTCGATGAGCCGACGAACCACCTCGACGTGGAGGCGATCACCTGGCTTGCCGGTCATCTGAAGAAGCGCTGGGCGGTCAATTCCGGAGCTTTCCTCGTCGTCACGCACGACCGGTGGTTCCTCGATGAGGTGTGCACCGAGACCTGGGAGGTGCACGACCGGATCGTCGAGCCCTTTGAAGGTGGTTACGCGGCTTACATCCTGCAGCGCGTCGAGCGCGACCGGATGGCCGCGGCGACAGAGGCGAAGCGGCAGAACCTCGCGCGCAAGGAGCTCGCCTGGTTGCGGCGAGGTGCTCCTGCCCGCACGGCCAAGCCGAAGTTCCGCATCGATGCGGCCAACGCGCTCATCGAGGATGTCCCGGAGATACGCGACAAGACCTCGTTGCAGTCTCTTGCCGTCTCGAGGCTCGGCAAGGACGTGGTCGACCTGCTGGATGCCGGGGTCACCTACCCTTCGACCGAGTTCGGCCCTGCGCGAGAGGTGCTTCGCGACGTGGAATGGCGTATCGCGCCGGGCGAGCGGACCGGCATCCTCGGCGTCAACGGTGCAGGAAAGTCGACGCTTCTCGGTCTCGTTGCCGGCACGCTCGAGCCGACGAGCGGTCGCGTCAAGCGCGGCACGACGGTGAAGGTGAAGACGCTCACCCAGCGGATCGACGAACTCGCCACGGTCTGGAACGATCCGGTGCGGGTGGTGATCTCGAGCCTTCGTACCGAGTACACCTTCGGCACGGGCTCGAAGGCGCAGGCGCTCACCCCGAGCCAGCTTCTGGAGCGGCTCGGCTTCTCATCCGCGCAGCTGTCCACTCCGGTGAAAGACCTTTCGGGTGGGCAGCAGCGGCGCCTGCAACTGCTGCTCGTGCTGCTCGATCAGCCCAACGTGCTCATTCTCGATGAGCCGACGAACGACATGGACACCGACATGCTCGCGGCGATCGAGGATCTCCTCGACTCCTGGCCCGGGACCCTCCTCGTGGTCTCCCACGACAGGTACTTTCTCGAGCGGGTCACCGACCAGCAGTTCGCCGTCATGGGCGGCCGCCTGCGGCATCTGCCCGGGGGAGTGGACGAGTACCTGCGGCTGCGCGCTGCCGAGCAGAACGCTCCCGCCCGCGGCGCAAAGACGTCCGGCAGCACTCCGAAACTCGATGGCGCGGCTCTTCGCGCGGCGCAGAAAGAAGTCGCCGCTCTCGAGCGGAAGATCCAGAAGCTCACGCAGCAGATCGACCGCTCGAAGCACGCACTCGTCGACCACG
>JBEBSN010000069.1:0-14893 GCA_040394295.1 Microbacterium sp. | reverse complement strand
CTGACTCGTCAGACGCGCGCCCTTGTGCCCGACCGGATCCTTCGTGACCTGCACGAGTACCCGATCGCCAGGCTTCAGCGCGAGCTCGATACGACGAGGCTGGTTGCCGGTCTCCACGCCGTCCCAGTCGACTTCACCTGAGTACAGCACAGCGTTACGGCCACGTCCGATGTCGACGAACGCCGCCTCCATGCTGGGCAGCACGTTCTGCACGCGACCGAGATAGACGTTGCCGATGAGCGATGCGTCCTGATTGCGCGCGACATAGTGCTCGACGAGCACGCCGTCCTCGAGCACGCCGATCTGCGTGCGGCCGTTCTTCGCGCGCACGACCATTTTCCGGTCCACGGACTCGCGACGGGCGAGGAACTCGGCCTCCGTCACCACCGGACGACGACGTCCCGCGTCACGACCGTCGCGGCGCCGCTGCTTCTTCGCTTCCAGACGCGTCGAGCCCTTGATGGCCTTCGGCTCTGTGATGTATTCGACGGCACGCTGCCGCTGGCGCGGCTCGTCGCGCTGAGCGTCGTTCTGGTCGCTTCCGCCGCGGCGACGACGTCCACGGCGGGCCGACGAGGCATCATCCTGCTCATCGTCCTGCGCATCGCCGGCGTTGTACCGGTCGCGACCGGGCCGTGCAGGAAGCGGCGTGATCTCCGGCGCGTAGAAGTGCAGCTGTGTGGAGACGCTTGAAACGAACACCTCGGGGATGAGGCCGCGGCTGACGGCTGTCACCGGCTCAGGCTTTGCCGGCGGGGCCGGAGCAGCTTCGGGCTTCGCCGACTCGGCCGGAACATCCTCAGCGGGCGCCTCGGCAGCTTCCTCAGCGGGCGCCTCGGCAGCTTCCTCCGTAGCCGGAGCGTCCTGTGCAGGCGCGTCCTCAGCCGGTGTCTCCTCTACGGGAGATTCCTCTGCCGGCGACTCATCTGCGGGCGGGAGGGTCTCCTCCGGTGTTACCGGGCCCTCCGCGTTCGCATCGAGAGTGGGTGTGTTGTTGGTGTCATTGTTCTCTTCGGCCATCTCTGGCGTGCTCCCTGCGCGGGCACTGGGTGCTCCGCGAAATCTCATGCGACACCCGCAGGTGTCGCGAACTCACTCGGTTTGCGACCGGCTCATGGCTCTGATCGCGAGGGGCATTGGACCCCGAAGTCTGCGTCGATGCCTGTTGCGGCGGCGCCGCGCGATGCATCAAAGGTCATTATCGCACCTCGCAAGCCAAAGTGCGGCATTGCAGTCGTAAGTAGGCGAAACGGACGGTTGGGCCAAAACGCTTGGGCCAAGATCTTCGGCCCAGATGGTGGATGGCGGCTCCTCGGACGGCGTACAACGCCCAAGACCGATTGAGGAGAACGTCATTATGCAACTCGCCAAACCGTACCGCGCAAGGCTTTGGAACCCGGAAACTAGGAAGAAGGATGACCTCGGATACTACGAGACCGTGGAGGAGCGGGATCTGGTCCTCGCCCAGGCCAAGCTGGATCGCAGCCAGAACAAGGTCCCCAAAGTGCTGGAGGACCGAGCCCGAGGCGGTGAGTTGTTCGTCACCTTCGCAGAACGCACTCTCTTGGACCGCAAGCGCACGACCACTCTGAGGACCTGGAAGAACTACAACTCGATGCTTCAGAAATGGGTGCTGCCCACCTTCGGGAACATGAAGCTGCGGGACATCCGGACCCGCGACGTGGACCGGTGGTTCCAGGAGGTACTCCCCCAGGGCGCGCCGTCCAACGGCCAGCGCTACAGCGTCCTGAGCTTGGTGATGAATCGTGCCGTGCGGCTGGAAGAGATCGACCGAAACCCTTGCATCGTAGAAGGCGTCACGGTCTCCAAAACGAAGAGACGGCCCACGTGGTCATGGAACGATTTCAACGTCCTCCACGACGCCGCAGCGACCGCTCAGGAGCGTGCTCTGCTCTGGGTCCTCGCTGGCTCTGGATGCCGCATCGGTGAGGCCCTCGCTCTCAACGTTGAAGACATCGACGTCAAGAATTCGGAGATCACCGTGGGCCATCACATGGTGGGTACCGAGCGGATGAACGGCACCAAAGCCCACCCGGAGCAGGTCCGCTTTCTGACGATCCCTCGGAAGGCTATGGAGGCGCTCCAGGCGCACCTGGATAGCTCCGGTCGCGTGATGGATGAGCCCGTCTTTGTGCACTCCCGTGGAGGCCGCATGCATTACGACCTGGCCCGTCGAACGTTCGCCAGCATCCGTGCTTCTCGTGGGCTTGAGGACTTGAAGCTCCACGACCTTCGGCACCTCAGCCTGACGGCGTTCGGCAAGACCGGCGCGACGTTGGCCGAGATCATGTCCAGAGGTGGCCACTCCGACATGAGGACGGCGCTTAGATACCAGCACGCCTCACGAGATCGAGACCGCGCCCTGGTCGCAGCGATGGAAGAAGCCATCTCATGAGCACGCCGTGGGATCTTGACGAGTTGATCGCATCCGGCGAGATCGAGGTCGATCCGGTGCATGCGCGACGGGAGCGACAGCGGGCACAGTGGGCACTCGCGGACATCGCCTTCCGAAGCGACGTCGGCTATTCAATCGCGATGGCCAAAGCTGCGAGCGCGGCCCGTGAGAAAGCATCCGGGGCACCCATCGAGGGCACAGAGACCAAGGCAGAACGACAACGGCGATACTCTCGTGAGTCGTACCATCGCCGGAGGGCCCAGAAGGCTGCCGAGGCCAGATCTGAGCCGACAGCGTAGCGAAACCGTCACGATGCCTTCGAACTACTCCGATTGATCGATCAGCAAGTGAGCATCCCCGCACGCTATCGGCGTTGACGCACCGGTCAGCCCCAGTCCTCGGCCACGAAGTCGTTGCAGGCGGGGCGATTGGTCATGTCGTAGCAGTACGACGAGATGAACATCGCTTTGAGCTCATCGCTTGTGAACGCCGGAACGTCGGCAAGACCCCAGTCGGCAGCGTCACGGTGTTTGTATGCGCCTTCATCGAGCTCGTTAACGCCGTCGCAGGCGTCGTAGATCGGGTCGATGAGGGCGGTGAACTTGGATTCCTCGTCTTCCGTCATCATGTCGAGAGCTTCTTGTTCCTCGCCGGTCAACTCGCCGTCGTCGTAAAGTTTGTCGTAGGCGTCGGAGAAGAGGTCGTGCGTCGCGTAGTGCTCAGTCATGCCCTTACTGGCAGTGGCGAATGCCACGTCGCACTCGCCACTCTGCGAAGCGGGTGCATCGGAAAGCTCGCTCGGTGGCGCGGCCCCATTCGTCGGAATCATCAGACTGCATCCCGCGAGGGCTCCCGCCACTAAAAGGGCTGCCGCTCCGGCAGTTACCCGAGCCCGTCTCATGACCGCACTCTATCGGGGTTCACCTCCTGACCGATCTCGAACCGAACAACAGCTCGATCTTGGTTCGCGCGGCGTAGCTGCTGGCATGGCGATATAGCACCCCTGGGCTCACAGCTCGGGGGCGTTCTCGCGTCTACCAGATCTGTTCGCGGGCTCCGCGTGCCTGCCCTGACCTCGGAAAGACGCAATGATGTAGTTGTGGATCAAGACCGTGAACTCCGAGCTGGGCGCGATTACCCGTCGTGGCCGCTTCTAAAGTGGGGCCACGCCTCTCGCCTGTCCAACCGACTGCGACACGATTATCAGATGTGGCGCGCGAGCCTAGGGGCGGAGACGAGAGCAGAGTACTCCGACGACAGCCGCGTCGTCACTTTCTACGCAGTCCTGGCGACGTCCGCGCCAGCTCATGAGTGGTCACTCACGTTCGGCGACATCATCCACAATTACCGATCCGCACTAGACGCGCTCGCGTGGTCGATGGCGAACCTCGACGGGAACGGCCCGGACCCGCAGTACGAAAAACAGGTCTACTTCCCGATGAAGAGGACGTTCGAAGCCTTCGAGAAGGAGTCTCGCACCAAGCTTTCGAGCGTCCCGGATTTCATTCTCGGGCGGATGGAACGGGTCCAGCCTTATCACGTGCAGCCCGGTCAAGCGGTCGAAGACGGTATTGCGCTCATCCTGCACGACCTCGACATCGCGGACAAGCACAAGGCGGCCCTGGAGACGCAAGCCGTCGTGGCGGACAAGACCACGTACGGCATCGCCTATCGCCCGCTGGACCGCGACGGTTGGGTCGAAACCGCCGAGTCCACTTTCCCGGAATGGATTGCACCAGACCGTGCCGTTAGAGACGGTGACCCCATCGTGCGGTGGAACTTTCCGGCACCCGTAAAAGAGGCGGAGATCCAGGAGTTACCGCTGAGACTGACAGTCCACCACGGCGGAAAGCGTCACGACGCCTTCGAACTACTCGGATTGATCGATCAGCAAGTGGCCGACACCTTCGCAGTCATCGAAACCGGAAAGCTCAGGTCGCAATGGTGATCGGCCTTCAGGCACAACCGGCTGCGTCGGTACTCAGCTGGGTCGGTCGTCATCTGAGGTCTCGACGGTGTCGCCCCATACCCAGCACCTGAACGTCTGCCCTTCGGCGCGAAACTCGATTCCAGCCGTCCTCGGCGTCGAACGCATCAACGTGACATCGACTCGGATGGCCTCGGGGCCGAACCGGACCCATGCACGCACGCGCCGTTGGAGTGCGCGCGGGTAGATCGTGACTGGGTGTTCCCGTAGCGCTAGTTCACGGTCAGTGAGCGACTGTAGAGGGCCACGCTTCGAAGCTGCAATGACGGAGGCGCGGTATGCGCGCACGTCGTTCGAGGCTTTCACGCGCTCTCCCGCACCCACAGTCCGCCTCCTTTCGCGGCCTGTTTTGAGGGTAGCAAAACTAGAACGTGTGTTCTATTGTCTGAACCTATGAGCATCTCAACCGTCGAACGCACTGCAACGCTATGGATGGCCAACGACATTCCCGCGCGAATGGTCTACGCAGGCCGACGCTGGCGGATCACGGACACTCCAACTCGGCTGCGACACCCGACTTGGTCGGTGCCACTCGACGGGCCTCATCACGGGCTATACGGGTGGCGTTTTCAGGGCACCGACGACGCCGGGGTATCGCTCGTCTTCGACGTCTACAAGGGCGAAGACGGCTGGCACGTTCACCGCACGTACGAGTGAGCCTCTAGACGGCTGCTATCACCTCCGTTGAACGGAACGGCGGCTCCCGAAGATAAGCGGCGGATCCGCGCTTTCGGTGACTTTTGTACTGGAGCCGCTTCTGCTCTTGCCAGAATTTCAATCGCTGGGCCGTCCTCTTCGATGCGCTTGCGGGTGCCAGTAGGCTACGCGCATGTCGCCATCACCGATCCCAGTTACTGAACCCGCGTCAGAGATGGCGATCAACTGGGACACGTTCGTCCCAGATCTCATCGTGGGTCTATTCACGGGGCTCGTGGTGGGCGTGATCCTCGCATACGTGCAATCTCGCGCCGCGCGGAAGCGAGAACGGCGCGAGATCGAACTGCGTTGGGAGGCGCTACGCCCACGCGTTGCGGCTCAGCTCCTCGACCCCTGGGACCGCCGAGTCATGGGGCCGACCCTCGAAGAGTTCGCGAACCGGACGGATACTTTGCGGGAGTTGGTCAAGGACGTACCGCTAGGCAGCTGGGCAGAGGTTCTTAATAGCGACGAATTACGAAACCTTCACGAGCTTGTCAAGGCGACGACTGAGCTGCATGGAGCTGCACCAAGATTCGACGGATTCTTGCTGGTCGCAATCGCGGACTACCTACGCTCGCCGCTCGACTCTGACCTGGATGAGTGGGAAGCCTCCTATAACGCCGCGAAGCTTGTGCGCCCCTTTGCTACACAGGCGCTCTTCGCCTCACCTGCGTTCCCGTGGGGTGATCACTTCCAAGACATTCTCTACAACAGCCCCATCGTGGAGTGCATGGTCGAGAATCCGCCGGTCACGTACACCGAGGTACTCGCGATGGTCGAGCGCGCTGAGCGGTATTACGGCGAGTGCACTGAGATCGTCGATGCCCAGATGACGCGGTTTTGGTATCACTGAGGCGAGTGCAGCTCGATCTTGTTCGCGGGGAGCTCTCCGCAAAGACGCGCGGAGAGACGTCGAGCACCTCGGGCGTAGAGCGCATCAACCTTGCATCGACTCGGATTACCTCGGGTCCGAACCGGACCATACACGTACGAGCCGCAGCCTCGGTCGCTGTCGTGTGGCGTCGTCCTGGGCTGCGTCACGTGACGCTCCCCGCGCTTGTGAATGAGGCGGAGATATCAGCGGAGCAGGAGAGCTATTCGGAGCTGAGCGAGGGCATGCGGGCGGCTCTCGCCCACTCGCTCGCTGCGTAACTGTTGGCGCGGCGATAGAACGCCCCCGAGCGGTGAGCCCGGGGGCGTTCTCGTGTCTAGTGCTCGGTGTCGCCTGCCCATTGGCGGAGTACGTCGCGCGCTTTCATCGCCGCGTGGGCGAGTTCGCTGCGGATGCTCCCGATGAAGTGGTCTCGGAATGTATCGGCACGCTCGGCCAGCATCCAGCCCGAGAACGCGCGTCCGCCTACGCGGTAGTGTGCCTGCCACCACAGGAACGGTCGCATGTCGTCGGGGTCATGACTGCCGGTGAAGTTCTCGAAACGGACATCGAGATCCTGCGCGTCGGCGAGATAGATTTCCACCTCATCAAGGCTCATCGAGTAGCCCCAGAGACCGTAGCCTGCGACGGCCACGTTATTCTCGTCGGCCATGTGGAAGAGGCCATGTCCGATGGCTCGGGGGTCGCGAGTGCGCGACTTGCGCAGAGTCAGCCCCTGGCGCTGAGCTGTGCGGCGGAGTCTGACTTCTCGGGCCTTCTCAGAGTTCGTCACTGGCCGCTCCGCCCTTGTCTCCGAAGTCCACGAGTTCGGAGGGTGCGTCATTGGCTACAGCCCGTACGGCCAAGCCAAGGAGATCTTCTACAGCGCTCGTGCGGTCGTGAATCCCAAGCTGCTGAATGACGCTCGCTGCGAGCGCTTCGGTGTCGGTCGGGTTCTTGGCGGTGCGCACCGTGCGCCATACGATCTCCGAGGGCCACTCAGGCGTTCGGTACTGGATCTTGAGTTCATTGCTCATGGTCCGTTTTCCTTCCGGGCGGTCTCCGTATCTCGGAGCGCGCCTATCCGTGTTACGCCCGGCGCGCCCGGAAGAGAAACCCTCGGGTCAAGAAACTTTCAGGAGAGCTGCGCGGCCCCGCACTACGGGCATCTCCAGTGCTCGCCGCGTGCGCTCTGCTGCGGTTCCATGGTGGCCAGGCATTCCGGACACCGCGGTCTCATCCCGTCAAAATCGTCACCTTCCGACATGGGAATGTCGGGGTCGATGGGCGGCAGAATCACGGCGCGAGTCAGTCGCCGCGACCGCTAAGAAGGTCAGCAATGTCCTGGAGTGGTGCCCCCAAGCCGTTTGCGAAGACATATTCCGCGGCTTTCTTGCCGTCCGGGTCAGTACCTTTCCCAGAGTTGTCCGGAGTGACCAGCGCCCAGGAGTCGTCGGCATCAGGCTCGGCGATGAGTACCTGGCCTTGTTTCCAGGCCAATTGGCGTAGGAGTCGCCGGTTCGGTGCAGGTTCCATGCGCTCAGCGTACGGGCTGCTGCGCCTTTCAACATAGGACCGTTACTGGATCGGCGCGCGCCGACGGCATAGCCTTGAATCGCGAACATGCCCTTAGACCTGGACGAATTGATCGAATCCGGCGAGATCGAGGTTAATCCTGTGCATGCTCGTCGTGCGCGGCTGATAGCCCAGTGGCAGGAGTCGCCGGATGGCGCAGAAGGCTGCTGCGGCTTGGGGTGTGTGAGAGGCCGCTCGCACGGGCGGAGGCGTTTCGGCCTCCAGCCGGCTCTGAGCCGTGCTAGAGGCTCGTGCAGTGAGACTGATGAAGTCGCGACACTCGGTCCAACAGATTGAGATGGTGACGGACTGCTGACCGCCACGCCGATATGTTCGACACATGACAGTCGCAGACCAGCAGTTGATCGATGAGGCGTTGACTGCACTCCAAGCAGTGGACAAAGGTGTGATTGGCGCGCCGGGCGGGCAAAAGGCGGTGCGGCTGGTCGAGCACTATGGCGTCGATTGCGTACTGAAGGTGGTCGCCATCGGCAGCACGTCGGACGACACTCTGAAACGTGCAGCACGCGAGGTCGAACTCTTGGCGGGGATTGACAGTCCCAACGTCGTCAAAGTGGAATCTGAGCTTGTCACCATTGGGGACCCCGTGAGGGGTGCCGCTTGGCTGGAGGAGTACCTAGATGGCGAAGATCTCGGGCCACTTTTGGGTGGCAGGCAGTGGGGCTGGGATGAGACCCGTCAGATGGGGATTCAGGTCTCAACCGGGCTCGCCGAGGGGCACGCCCGCAAGGTTATTCACCGGGATCTCAGCGCGAACAACGTGCGGCGATTGAGCGACGGAACATACAAAGTCCTGGATTTCGGATTCGCGCGTCATACGCTTCGCTCCCAAGTAACGTTCAACGGTCAACCAGGCACGCCAGGGTTCCTTTCACCTGAGCATTTGAACTCGTACAGCGGGGGCCCCGCCACGATGTCCGATGTCTTCCAGGTCGGCAACCTGATGTACTGCGCGCTAACGGGTAGCCTCCCTTATCCGTACACGGGAGATGATGCCGACTACATCACTCGACTGCGCGAGGGTGCCATGACTGCTCTGGACGTCGGTCGTCCGGACCTCACACCAGGACGGCTTGAGATTGTAAACCGTGCACTTCACCCCCAGCCCGCTCGTCGATTCATCAACGCTGCCAGCCTGCGCGACGCACTAACGAGGACCCCGTGACCACCTATATCGAAGACAGCCCGCGCCCTAACCTTGTGTCCTGGATTAATGGCGCGATTGATCGCGGACATGCTTCCGCTGTCGTGCTCGACCCATGGCTGTCTCCGTTGGGACACCGAACAGGAAACGTCAAGCCTGGCCTGGTGGAGCGAACACAAGATCTTGCGACGCAATCGATCTCATTCTGGCTCGACCCGATGACGCATGTTCTCGATATGCCAGGCCCGCGTGACTTCGGCTACTACAGCGGGTACACGCTGTGGTCAGGCAATCGTGGTGATCTCACCAGCCCCACGCTGAGGCAGGAGCATGCGCGCAGAGTCGTCGCGCTTCAGGCGTCGATTGGAGCGCGCTCTCTTGCGCCCACCACTCTGCTGCCGACCGGCCTGAACAATCTGAGCACAATCGCCCTTGACCTGGCACAGAGGACTCTTGACGTGGACTCAACTGCCAACCTGAGCGTGGCCGGGGTCGGCACTTTCTGGGCCGATGGGCGGGACTTAGACGCCCACGTGGGCGCGCTCGCGGCTCTTGAACCGAGTGGATGGTTCCTCTCCTTCGCCCAGCCGACCAACGATCCGCCCCTTCGGCTAAGCGCCGAGCAGGTCTACGGCATTTGCCGCACAGTTCGGGCGCTTAGCGAGAACGCGCCGGTGTATATATCGCATGGAGACTTCGCGGGGCTGCCCGCCATCGCCGCAGGAGCATTTGGTGTCGGCACCGGATGGGACAAACGTCAAAGAGTTGTGAGCTTTCCCGACTATGCTCCAAGGGATCCCACGTCTCAAGGTAGATGGAACAAGCGCCCGGCATTCGCAGGGCTCTTGGGTTCGCTAACCGAGCGCGACGGCCAGCTCCTTGGCAGGCAGGACCCAGCTCTAGCAGCGCGACTCGGTGGCCTTCCAAACCCGCCTCTGGTGCCGCAAATCTTCGAGAAGCACGTCGAGCAACTTAGTCAAGCAGTGAGTCGAGTAGCGAGCGCCGGGGGCTACGAACAACGCTTTCGAGCGCTGGATGAGATGTATGACCAGGCGCGCGCAAACTGGGCAGCCGTTAGCGCAGCAACCGCGATCACGGACGCTGCCCGCCTTTGGATTGACCCGTTCCAGGACGGTCTCAGGATGTACGCCCGAAGCGAGGGATGGGCGATCTAGAGTCCGTGGCGCGTGGCCGATGCGAACAGCTCAGCCGCTTGCAACCGACGCCGCGCGGAGATGCGTGCGATACGAGGACGCGCAAACCATTGCCCATCAACCATCAAGCCGCCGCTGTCTCTCAACACCTCAGATCGCAGATCTTCGAGGGCTCGCGCAGAGACATCGGTCATAACGATCACGTAGCCGTCAGCCCACACGCCATAAGTTCGTGCTTGGCGCAGCGCGGATCTGGAGTCCCCGACCTTCGCCTCAATCGCGTACAGGCGTCCGCTCGGCTGAAGCTCTGGTGCGCGGACAAAGCGCTCTTTCCCGACCTCGCGAACGGCTCCTGCGCTTACGAGTCGGCGGAGACGACCAGCAATGGTCGCCCTCGGCCAGCCGATTGCAGATGCTAGATCATCGATGGAACTCGGTTTCCGAACATGAGCGACCGACACAATGCCAGCTTCGATCTCGTTGACGATGGGCGCGATGTGCGAGCGCTGACGCACTCGCAGCTTTTGGACGTCACCTATGTATGCGGTGAAGTCGGGGATACCAATGGGCCCACTGAACTCCGGCACAACGACGAGACCTCGCGACGCACCTGAAAGAGATTCCGCAGCGAGTAGGGCATCGCCGTGCAGCTCACGTTCGCGGATAGGCTCAAACCTCCGCCCCGCGTGCGGCAGGGATGTCTCTACATGAAGCGCGTACATCCTGCTCCCACCTCCACTCTCTCGATTCTAGACGAGTAAAACGCAGACCACTGGCGGTTCATGCCGCGAGCTTCCGTGCTGTTTCGCTCGTAACTATGGCGCGGACGGTCGAGGGATGCCACTTGCCGCCGCGAGCTGTGGCCACGTTCTCACCGTTCAGGGTGCGAGCGATGGCATTGAGACTGTCGCCTGCTGCGTGCATGCTCAACACGCGTCGGTAGGTCGGCAGGAAGTCTGTTGCGACGCTGCGACCCAGGTGGACGCCCTGACGCTTGCGCTCGGCCATCCCTTCACGAGTTCGGAGACCGATCATCCCGCGCTCTCGTTGCGCGAGTGCGGCGTCGAGGTGAGTCCGAAACTCCCCATCCGGCGTTGTGTCGATGCGCTCGCCGCTGAGGATGATTCCCCAGCCCTTCCGCTTGCTGCGGCGCATGAGTGCGGCGACGTCGCCCACATCACGGGAAAGCCGGTCCATCCGCACTGCCATGAGCACATCGGCCTTGTGCTTGTCGAGGAGGTCGAGAGCTTCGACAAGCCGGTCGCGGCCCTCAATGCTCTTCGCGCTCTTGCCCTCTTCGCGCACGACTTCGAAGTCATACCCACGGCGCACGGCTTCGATCATGAGCGCCTGTTCCTGAGCTTCCAGCGATGCGCCCGTATCGGCCTGTTCCTCGGTGCTCACGCGGACGTAGAGAAGGGCCTTCGTGGTGTGCTCTGTTGTGGTGCTCATAGAGCAAGTGTACATAAAGGGGTCCCTTTATGTACAGACAGTGATCTCAAATCACTGACGGAGAGCTGCGCGACGCTCGCGCACCTGCGGCTCAGTCCGCCGAACGAGGCCACCATAGAGCCCCCATGTCCCGTTTCTCGGCGCTGTCCGTGCGTACGCCCGGCACTGCTGCTGGAGCGGACACTGCGCGCATATCTTCCGAAGAGCTGCGTCATGCTCGCTGGTCTCTGCGGTGAAGCGGGCATCTCCTGCACACAACGGAGTTTTGATGGCCAGTGCGTTCTGGAGGTCTCGCCAGGCTGTCGCGCTGCTCATCGTCCGAAATGTTCTTGCCGTAGTTCGGCACGCATTTGCTCGGGCAATCCGACAAGCTCTCGGATGCCATCGGCAGTGTCAACGAGAATCCACACTCGGCCCTCTTCCCCTGTATCTGCCACGACTGCGATGTCGCGTCCGTCCTGCGCACGAGAGCACGAGACTGCGGAGTCTTTCGGCACCCGGGTTTCGTGCTTTCCCAATCGGAGCCACGAGCCGGAAGTGTCGAGAAACCGTGGCATCACGAGATGCGGCGCTTGGCCCACTGTCGCTCTCTGAAGCCCTGCTAGCGCGTCGGCCATGGTGCGGGCCTGCGTGGCGCTCTGAGGGGCTGTGCGCGGCGTAGGACGCTGCTGTCTGCCCACGACAGGCGCGGGCTGCTGCGGTGCCTGCGGAGGCGTCGGGCGAGAGTTGAGCCCGCTGCTCCGAAACGGATGGATTTTCTTAGCTGCGCGAGTCATGCTGCATCTCCAGGTGGCGGGTAATGAGGACCGACCCTCGCAGGGAACCCGTTCAGTGGTTAGTAGAGGCGAGGGTCGGTGACTAGGGGCGGGTGCCGCCTTTCGCAACGCGTCGAGCGGCACCCTGTTGCGGGGGGCGTTTCGAGTCGCCGTATCCCGCGCCTCGTGTTGGCTGAAGAAGACCGATCAGGCCGAAGGAGGCCAACACGAGGTGGTCTATGTGTAGTTATCTCGGCGTCAAGTGGTCGCCACGCACGAGTTTCGAGAAGTCGCGGAGGCTCAGCACGACGTAGCTGTCGGCGACGGGTCTGTCGCCGCGCCACTGGACAAAACCGGCCACGGGAGTCTCGTTGATCGCTGCGGCTCTCTCGGCGCTCTCCAGAGCCTCGCTCAGCCTGAACGGCGAGAGTCGAGTGGTTACGTCGAGGTGCACGTTTTTGATGGCGAGATCCGGCGCGACGACGTCGTCGGTCATCGAGTCTGACAGGGTCGTCGGGGTTCGCTTGGTGATCGCCGTGATGCCCTCTTGGTCGAGAAAAAGGCCGATGAGGTCCGTGATCGCTCGATGCACCGATCTGTTCTTGTTTTTCCACGCGGGGCCACTCATCGTCGTTCCTTAACGCCTGGCTCTTGGGCCTCATAGTGCGATACATGGCGAACGCCGCCAGTGTTGAGCGCGTGCTGCTGCGCTGCGGCGAGCGCAATGCTCGGGTCAGGTGTTGTGCTGATCGTGGTGCTCGTGACTGGCCCCGGGCCGAATCGACGGTGAACCTCTGCGAGTGCTGCATTCCGTCGTTCCGTGTTCGGTTCCTTCCAAGCATCCTGTCGCGCCTGCTCGCGTGCCATCCGCCAATCGGCGGTGTCCCGTTCGTATCGCTCCGAATCGGCGGGGAAGGGTCCAGGACCAAGGCGCACACGCCCCCATCGGCGGACCTGCTCGGCGGCGTCGTGGACGACGAGCGGCCACGTGAGCGCACCAGCGTTGTTTCTGCTGGCTTCAATCCACTCGGCCCGCACAATCACCGAATCGCCCCGGAATAATTGCATCCCCGGTTCGCCTCCAAAAATCGACGTGGATCTTGGCAGGAGGATGCCGCCCGGATCGGTGCAATGGATTTCGTCTCCGGCCTGCACAACGGGCACGGTCTCGGGTTGCTGAAGCTTCGCGACTGCCTCGTGTGCCTCGCGGAGGCGACGGGATCCAGCGGGCTCGGTCTTGTCGGAGTTGCTCACGATGTGATCTCGTTTCTTGATTCGAATTGTTCGCGGATGTCTTCAGCAAGGATCGGCCTGTACATCGCATCCAGCTCAACGGCGACGATCTCGGCGGTATCGGCATCACGACGTGCGACGCGAACGACTGCTGCGCTGAGATCTTGGAAGGATCGCCTGCGGGCGATGTCCAGCTCACTGCTCTCGCCGCTCGTGGCGAGCACTGAGAGAGCGCGTAGCTCGCTGTCACCGGCTCGGAGCACTCCCGCACGGTCTCCAGCCTCAGCGGCCTCTATTGCCGTTGTGCGGGCTCGTTGTGCGATGTCGCTGATCCTTGCGACCACCGTTGTGAGGTCGAGGCCCTGTGCTCGCTCTGCTCGTTCCTGGAGCTGCTCGGAGAGGTGCCCACTCTGGAGATGGTGTGTGATCGACTCGCGGCCTGGTGACCATTCCAGTCGGGAAATTCGAGAAATAGAGGTGCCCGACGCCAGCGCTGTCTCAAGAGCTGTGCGCTGCTGGGAAGGGAGAGAGCAGACACCGCACGGACGGCCCACACGACGGGGCTGCACTGTTGCTACGGCTGAAGTATCCATTTCCAAAGATATCGGCACAACCGTCATTCAAGGTTCTCAGACGACGGATACACCGCGCGGACTATGCGCTTGTTCGCACTAACACTGCTGGAGCGCTCGCCGCATCCTGTCGATGCTGCTCATCGAGACGCACATGCGCTTGGCTTGCTGGGAGACGGTCAAGCCATCCAGCGCTGCGAGCGCATCGAGGTCGGCGTCAGTCCATGTCGGCTTTCGTTTCGAGATCTTGCCGCCGACTCTTCCGAGTCGCTGCATCTCTGTGATGTAATCGGGGCTCCAACTTTCTAGCGCGTAACGCGCACTAGAGCGAGCCGCGCTCTCTATAGCCGTGAGCCCAGAACGTGACTCATCGAGGTAGGTGCGGCGCAGTCGCTGCGGTTCGCGCTGCTCGCCGTAGTCCTGGAAGTACACGAGATGCCAGCACTGTTCGCGGAGGTAGGACTCCAGAGCCAACACGAGAAGATCGTACTCAGAGGAGGTTCTAGGCCATCTCGGCATCGATCATTGAGTACACGACGACAAAGGCGACGGACGTGAAGACGTACGACGTCGAATAGCTCACGTTGCCCACGACGGCGAAAGGGTTTGCGCATCGCCTTGCGGTGTCCACGTGCTGCACGAGCTGCGACGAGGTCGGCAACGAGTGCGTCGATCTCCTCATCTCCATGCACCTTGGACAGGTGCAGGTTATCTGACGTGCTCGGAGCGTGCTGATTCGCGCTAACTGAGGTGCGCTTATCTGACGTGTTCGCGCTAGCCATCGCCTGCATCTCTGAGAGCGTGAGCTTGTGAGGAGACGGACGGGTGCGACGAGATGCGTCGGCGGGTACTGTTGACATTGGAAATCACCTTCAGCCGCTCTCGTCTTCCTACAGACAGGGCGGCTTTCCATTTGCCAGCCCAGGCGGCGCTCAGCGCTGAGAATACCCCTATTTCGACCGCTTTGTCGATTAGATGGAAATACGCTTTAATCTGGAGTTTATATAGTTCTGA
>JBEBSN010000068.1:0-15775 GCA_040394295.1 Microbacterium sp. | reverse complement strand
CGGCCACAGCATCCACATCTCGTTGACCTGACTGGGAAACTCCACGAAGTCGCGGAAGACGTTCGTGCCGGCGAACAGTGGGTAGTTGACCGTTGCGAAGAGGCCGTGCAGCGCGTGTCCGAACTCGTGGAACAGCGTGGTGACCTCGTCCAGCGTCAGCAGGGTCGGTTGGCCCTCCCCAGGCTGCGCCACGTTGAGGTTGTTGACGACGACCGGTGCCGTACCGCGCAGAGCCGACTGGCTAACGATCGGGTTCATCCATGCGCCGCCGCGCTTGGTGTCGCGCGTGTACAGATCGAGCACGTAGAGGCCGAGCGCGGAGCCGCCGGGATTGAAGACCTCGAAGACGCGAGCGCCGGGGTGGTAGGCCACGAGGTCGTCCCGCTCGACGAAGGTGATGCCGTAGAGTTGCGTCGCCGCGAAGAACACTCCGTCCTGCAGCACGCGCTCTGCCTCGAACCAGGCGCGCAGGGCCGCCGTGTCGATGTCGTATCTGGCGGCACGGACCTTCTCGGTGTAGAACGCCCAGTCGTGGGCCTCCAATGCGAACGGCTGTCCTTCGGTGTCGTTGACGATGCTCTGAAGCGCCACCTGCTCCGCGCGTGCATTGGATGCCGCGGCTGGAGCGAGGCGGCGCAGGAGACTCTCGACCGCACCCGGATCTCCAGCGGTCTGATCGGCCGTCACGTACGCCGCATGCGAGGCATATCCGAGCAGTGCCGCGCGCTCGGCACGAAGCGCGACGATTTCTGTCAGCACCGTGCGGTTGTCATAGGCGTTGCCGCGCGCCGCGCGTGCTCGCGATGCCGCCAGAATCTGACGGCGGCTCTCACGGTTCGTCAGCGACGACAGGTACGGATGCCCGGTGAACAGGGGGAGCGTGATGAGGAAGCCGCGGTCATGGCCGCGATCGGAGGCGGCGCGGGCGGCGGCCGAGAGCTCGCCCGTAGAGAGACCGTCGAGCTCCTCGGCTGTTTCGAAGTACACCGAGAGATCGTTCGTGTCAGCGAGCAGATTCTTCTCGAAAGTCGTCGTGAGCGTCGAGAGCTTCTGATTCAGCGTGGTCAGTTGCGCCTTCGCCACGTCATCGAGCCCGGCGCCGGCATGTGTCATCTCGCGAAAATGCCGCTCCACGAGATAGCGGCTCTCGGGGTCGAGATCGAGATCGTCAAGTTGCTCGTGCAACGTCTTCACCCGCCAATACAGCTGGCTGTCAAGACGAATCGCGTCTTCGTGCGCTGCCATCAGAGGAGCGAGTTCTTCGTCGATCGCCTGGATCTCGGCTGTGGCGTCCGCAGAGCTCACCGTGTAGAAGGCATGCGCGACGCGCTCGAGCATGCCGCCGGCCATCTCAAGCGGAACCATGGTGTTCTCGAACGTCGGCATCGATCGCACCATCGTGATGCGGCGGATCTCGGCGAGGTGTTCGGCGAACGCGGCGCGGAACGCCGGCAGATAGTGCGCAGGGCGGATCGCGGCGTAATCGGGCAGCGAATAGGGCAGGACGGAAGGCGTGAGAAGCGGGTTCGCGGCATCGGTCATTCTTCGAGCCTACGACGGTGATCGATTCGGGTGCAAAGATAACCTTGCAAAGAAACGTTTGCAAGGTTATCTTTGCACTATGGGTGAGAACGAGAATCGCACGATCGGCCGAGAGGGCCGGGTTCTGGATGCCGGGGCACTGCGTGCGCTGTCGCACCCGCTGCGGGTGCGTATCTTCGACATCCTGGCGCAAGAGGGTCCCCAGACGGCCAGCACGCTCGCCGAGATCCTCGGCGAGTCATCGGGAGCGACCAGTTATCACCTACGGTCTTTGGCTCGACATGAGCTCATTCGCGAGGTCGACGGTGAGAGCGTCGGACGAGAACGCTGGTGGGAGCGCCCGTCGGGCGGCGTCATCTACGACTCGCGCGCAGTGCAGGGGTCGCCATCGGGTGAAGCCGCGCTCCAGGTTGCCGTGGCCGAGGCGATGCGCCGCCGCCACGAAGAACTCATGGAGTTCTTCAGCGGACGCATCGACAAGGAGACGGACGAGTGGGTCGACGCGAGCTCGTCGCTGACCAGCGGCATCAGCATGACTGCTGAGCAGACCGCCGAACTCCTCCGCAGGATCGAGGCCGTCATCGACGACGCCGTCACGACTTATCGCGGGCAGAAAGGGGAAGGCGTGCGCCGCGTCAGCGTGCGCGCCGACATCTTCCCGTTGAAGAATCTCACGGACAAGAAAGAGAGTGCATCATGAGCGCGGTGGCGATGACTCGCACTTACCCGGTTCCCGGCGGTGCGACCGCGCTCGAGCGCGGATCGATCCGGCTCGCTGAGGCCGTTGCACGATGGGCTATGCGGCGCGCCGAAGCCCGACAGGACAGCCGTCAGACGATGCTTGCAGCGATAAAGGCCGAACAGACTCGCAAGCTTGACCCGAGGGCCGTGGATCACCTGCTCGCGCAGCAGGGTGTGTCGAGGCGGTGAAGCAGCATCGCCTCAGTCCTGGAAGGGGCGAGCGACCACTTCCCCCGACGCGGTGAGAACAACTTCCCACCCGGCGTCGAGCTCAGCTATCGGACGGCCTTCCAGCCAGGTGAGCGTCCAGAAGGGGCGCGGCCCTTCCTCCGACGCAGGTAGTGCGAGCTCGACCTCGGCGATCGCCGGAAGCAGCTGAGCGGGGACGGATGCCGGAGCATCCGAGCCTGCCGCCCAGCGCGTACCCAGCTGCATCAGTTCTCCTCGACAGGCGCGAGTTCGACACGGTCGACCACGAGGTCGGTACCGCCGCCGACCAGATCGAGTTCTTCGATTCGACCGACAGCACGCAGATCGCCCTCAGCCAACCGCAGACGTTCGATCGTCTGGTCGTCAGCGCGCAGGGTCAAAGCCGCGACCTGGGTCTTCTGAGACACCTTCGCCTCGGTCTTCGCCCGTCGGATGCCGATCAGGGCTGCGCTGGCAGCAGAGAGCACAGAGGGGTCTCCGCCGGCGAGGTCTCCGGCGGTCGGCCACTGGGCGGTGTGGATCGAGCCCTCTTCGAACCAGCTCCATGCCTCCTCGGTCGCGAACGACACCACGGGCGCGAGCAGCCGCAGTAGCGTCGACAGCGCGATCCGCAGCGCGAGTGCGGCCGAAGGCTGGCCGACATCGGTCTGATCGTATGCGCGCTCCTTGACGAGCTCGAGGTAGTCGTCGCAGAAGGTCCAGAAGAACGATTCGGTAATCTCGAGCGCACGCGCGTGATCGAAGGCCTCATAGGC
Source organism: Microbacterium sp. (assembly GCA_040394295.1). GTDB lineage: Bacteria > Actinomycetota > Actinomycetes > Actinomycetales > Microbacteriaceae > Microbacterium. The sequence goes on along the minus strand of JBEBSN010000068.1, from coordinate 12,527 downwards.
TGCCGTCGTATCGCGCACCACGTCGCCGAGCTGCGCGAGCATCGACGCATCCAACGCATGAGTGACCTGTGCGCCCTCGGGAACGGGGAACGACAGTACGAACTTTGCGGCGTTGAGGATCTTGATCGCCAATCGGCGGCCGATCTTCATCTGCGTCGGATTCTGCGGGTCGAACGCGGCGTCGACGCCCAGGCGGCTGGAGGCTGCCCAGTAGCGCACAGCATCCGAACCGTGCTTGTCGAGGATGTCAGCAGGCGTCACGACATTGCCCTTGGACTTCGACATCTTCTTGCGGTCAGGATCGACGATGAAACCGGAGATCGACGCGTGCTTCCACGGCGAGCGTCCGTCTTCGAGCGTCGAGCGCAACATGGTCGAGAACAGCCAGGTGCGGATGATGTCCTGTGCCTGCGGGCGCACATCGAACGGGGCGACGAGACTCCACAGTTCTTCGTCGCGCTGCCAGCCGCCGGCCAGCTGCGGGGTCAGCGACGAGGTCGCCCACGTGTCGAGGATGTCGGTCTCCGCTTCGAAGCCGCCCGCGACTCCGCGCTGTTCTTCGGTGTAGCCGGTAGGAACATCAGTAGTGGGGTCGATCGGCAACTGGTCCGGTGACGCCATCAGAACGCGGTCGTAGTCACGTTCGCCGTTCGCATCCAGCCCGTACCAGACCGGCAGCGGAACGCCGAAGAAGCGTTGGCGCGAGACAAGCCAGTCGCCGGTGAGCCCACCGACCCAGTTCTCGTAGCGCACCCGCATGAAGTCAGGGTGCCACTGCAACTGCTTGCCGTGCGCGATCAGCTGGTCGCGCAAGTCCTGATCACGGGCACCGTTGCGAATGTACCACTGGCGTGTAGAGACGATCTCCAGCGGGCGGTCGCCCTTTTCGAAGAACTTCACAGCGTGGTTGAAGGGCTTGGAGACTTCGAGAAGTTCCCCCGATTCTTCCAACAACTCGACGATGCGTTTCTTGGCGCTGAAGACCGTCTTTCCTGCGAGTTCTGCGTAGGCGGAGATACCGGTATCTGAGGTGATGGCGTCAGGGGCCTCTGCGATCACACGACCGTCGAGGCCGAGAATCGTGCGGATCGGCAGGTCGAGTTCGCGCCACCAGACCATGTCGGTCACGTCGCCGAACGTACAGACCATCGCGATTCCGGAACCCTTGTCCTGCTGTGCGAGGTGGTGGGCGCGGACGGGGACCTCGACGTCGAACAGCGGTGTACGCACGGTGGAGCCGAAGTAGGGCTGGTAGCGCTCGTCGTCGGGGTGCGCCACGAGCGCGACGCAGGCGGCAAGCAGCTCAGGCCGCGTCGTCTCGATGTGGATGTCGCCCGAGCCGTCGCTCTTGTGGAAAGCGATGCGGTGGTAAGCGGCCTGCTGGTCGCGGTCCTCGAGTTCGGCCTGCGCGATCGCGGAGCGGAAGTCGACGTCCCACAGAGTCGGTGCCAGCGCCTGGTAAGCCTCGCCGCGCTCGTGGTTGCGGATGAACCCGAGCTGGCTCTGACGAATCGTCTCATCCGAGATCGTCCGGTAGGTCTGGGTCCAGTCGACGCTGAGGCCGAGCTGGCGGAAGACGTCTTCGAACTGCTTCTCGTCCTCGATGGTGAGGTGCTCGCACAGCTCGATGAAGTTGCGGCGGCTCACGGGCTGCTGGTCTGCGGCCTTGAGGCTCTTCGCGTTGCCTTCGAAGGGAGGGACGAAGTCGGCGTCGTAGGGGAGCGTGGCATCGACGCGAACGCCATAGTAGTTCTGCACGCGGCGCTCGGTCGGCAGACCGTTGTCGTCCCAGCCGATCGGGTAGAAGACGCTTTTGCCGCGCATGCGCTCGTACCGGGCTTTGACGTCGGTGTGCGTGTACGAGAACACGTGCCCGATGTGCAGCGAGCCGGATGCCGTGGGAGGAGGCGTGTCGATCGAGTAGACGCCTTCGCGGCCGAGCTCTGCGGCGCGCAGCCGGTCGAAAAGGTACGTGCCCCGCTCGGCCCAGACGCCGTCCCACTTCGCTTCGAGGCCTTCGAGTACCGGCTTGTCGGGAATCTGATTCGGTGTGGACGCAGCCATGAAGGTCTCCTTGAGCGATGTATGCGGCACGGTGTGTACGTGCCTGAGTGTGGGTTGTGGCTACCAGTCTAACGAACGGCGGCGCTCCCGATGTCGTCGTAGTTCGACCGCGTCCAAAAACCGCGGATAGACTGAGCCGACCCCCTGTTGTCTTTCTGAGGACTCGCATGCCCACTCCGCTCGTGCGTCGTATTCTTCCCGCCGTTGCACTTGTTGCAGTCGCCGCCTTGCCACTGAGCGCATGCGCCGGACCGGCTTCGTCCACAGACGATGCGGACGGCAGCGGCGAGGTCGTCTGGGCCATCGAGGGCGCGAATCTCGCTGCCGGCCACATGGATCCGCAGACGAGCCAGCTGGATGTGTCGAGCATGGTGCAGCGCGTCGTGCTCGATTCGCTGGTCTTTCAGGAGGCGGACGGTACCTTCTCGCCGTGGCTGGCGGAGCACTGGGAGATCTCCGCCGACAGCACCACTTACACGTTCGAGCTGCGCGAGGACGTCACCTTCCACGACGGCGAACCGTTCGACGCGGAAGCAGTGAAGGCGAACTTCGACCGCATCGTCGCGCCGGAGACGGCATCCGCTCAGGCCGCCAGTATGCTCGGCGCCGATTTCTACGAGGGCACCACCGTCGTCGACGAGTACACCGTCGAGGTCGCCTTTTCCCAGCCGTATTCCCCATTCCTGCAGGCGGCCAGCACCGCCAACCTCGGGTTTTATTCACCGAAGGTGCTCGAAGAGTCGGGTGAGATGCTCAAAGCGGGCGGTCCTGGTATCAACGTCGGCTCCGGGCCGTTCGAGCTCACCGAGTACACCCCGGACCAGGACCTCGTCTACACCCGCAACCCTGACTACGCCTGGGGTCCGAACGGATCCGGGGCGGCGAAGGTCGAAACGCTGCGCGTAGAGATCCTTCCCGAGGCCTCGGTGCGCGCCGGCGTCGTGGAAAGCGGCGAGGCCGACCTCGCCAGCAACATCCCACCGAACCTCGCCGTCGACATGCCGGAAACGCTCACGGTCGAATCCATGGAGTATCCGGGTCTGCCGTACTCTCTGTATCTGAACGAGAAGCACGGAGTGTTCGCTGACGAGAAGGTTCGCCAGGCGTTCGCCCGCGGCATCGACATCGGCGCCGCGGTGGAGGAGATCTTCTTCGGTCAGTTCCCGCGCGCATGGAGCATCCTCGGCTCCACCACTCCCGGCTATGACGCCTCCCTGGAAGGCACGTGGCCGTTCGACCAGGAAGCCGCGAACGCTCTGCTCGACGAGGCCGGATGGTCCGAGCGTGACACCGATGGCACTCGTATGAAGGACGGCGAGCGCCTGTCTGTGCGATGGATCGCGTGGACCCCCGTACCCGACGACCGCGCTGCGCTCGGCAACGCCATCCAGTCCGACCTCGCTCAGATCGGTTTTGAGGTAGAGCGCGAAGTGCTCGAGCCCGGCGCGTACAACGCCCAGTATGAGCCGAAGACGTTCGACCTCACCGATTGGGGCTTCTCCGGAGTCGATGCCGACCTGCTGCGCAGCCATCTGCACACGGACGGGTTCCAGAACGCCTCGCAGGTCACAGACCCCGAGATCGACGGGCTCCTCGAACAGGCCATCTCCGTCAGTGACGTCGATGAGCGTGCGGCGATCTATCAAGAGCTGCAGCAGTGGAACGCGCAGTACACCGCGATCGTGCCGCTGTACAGCCCGTCGATGATCACAGCCCGCAACGACACGGTCGCGGGGCTCGAATACGACCTGTACGGTCGACCGCTGTTCTACGGGGTCACGGTCGGCTGATCCTCCGGTGAAGACCCTCCTCATCCGAATCGCGGGGCTCTTGGCATCCGCCGTCCTCGTCCTCTGGGGTGCAGCGACGCTGGCGTTCCTCGCGTTCCGCGTGATTCCCGGAGACCCGGTGTCGGTGATGCTCGGTCCGCAGGCTCAGGTGAGCGAGAGCATCAAAGACACGATCCGGGCGGACCTGGGACTTGACCGGCCGCCGTCGGAGCAGTATTTCTCGTACCTCTGGCAGCTGATGCAGGGCGACCTCGGCGAGTCGTACCAGCTGCGGATGCCGGTCACCGAGGTGATCGGCAGGCAGTTGGGTGCGACCATCCAGTTGTCGGCGGTCGCGCTTCTGCTCGCGGTCATCCTCGCGTTCGGGGTCGCGCTGCTCGCCCGCGGACGGGTCTCCCGCGGGATCGTGGCAGGTGTAGAGCTCGTGATCCTCTCATCGCCGGTGTTCTGGATCGGGCTGGTGCTGCTGAGTGTTTTCGCCTTCGGGCTTGGGTGGGTGCCGGTGACCGGTGCCCGCAACCCCGCGACGCTCGTGCTTCCCGCCGTGACGCTGGCACTTCCCGTCGCAGCCCTGCTCGGGCAAGTGCTGCGCGACGGCATCGAACATGCCGAACGTCAGCCGTTCGCAGAGACCGTGCGGGCTCGCGGTGCAGGACCGGTGTGGCTGACGCTGCGGCACAGCCTCCGTCACGGCGCGGCGGGTGCCCTCACACTCGCCGCCTATCTCACTGGCTCGATCCTCGGTGGCGCGGTGCTCGTGGAGACGGTGTTCGCGCGGCCGGGGATCGGCAGGGTCACCCTTGCCGCGATCACCGACCGAGATCTGCCGGTGATCACGGGGATCATCCTCTTCAGCGCCGCCGTCTTCGTGATCGTGAGCATCGTCGTCGAACTGGCGCACCCGCTGTTGGATCCGCGGCTACGCCGCCGGATGCGCTCACGCCCCGTGCGGAGAGACCCATGAGACGTGTACTGCTGGGAGCGGCGCTCCTCGTGCTCTCTGTCATCGCGCTCGCCGCGATCGCACCGGGACTGTTCGCCACGCACGACCCGCTGCAGGTCGACGTGCGAGCGGCGCTCGAGCCGCCGAGCGCGGCGCACCTGTTCGGCACGGACCAGAGTGGTCGCGACGTGTACTCACGGGTCATCCACGCCACCGGACGATCAGTCGGCATCGGCGTACTCGCGACGGCCATAGCACTGCTCGCAGGACTCGTGATCGGATCTCTCTCTGGTGTGGCACCGCGATGGCTGGACGCCGCACTCATGCGCGTGAACGACGTGCTGATGGCGTTCCCCGAGTTCCTCATTGCTCTCGTGGTCGTGGCGATCCTCGGCCCCGGCACTCTGAACGTCGCGATCGCCGTGACCCTCGCCGCCGTCCCTGTGTACGTGCGGCTGGGACGGGTGCAGACACGCACACTGCGTCTGGCCGAGCATGTCGAAGCCTCCCGCATCCTCGGAGTGCGGCCGGTGCAGGCATTCATCAGTCATGTGATGCCGGCAGTCCTCGGGTCGCTCAGCGTGCTCGCGACGATCGGTATCGGCTCGAGCATCCTCGCCGCCGCAGGCCTCGCTTTCCTGGGACTCGGGCCGACCGAGCCGACACCGGAATGGGGGCTCATGCTATCCGGCGGTCGCAACGTGCTCGGTTCGGCATGGTGGATCGCGGTGTTCCCTGGTATCGCGATCACGCTGACCGTGATCTCTGCCACCATCGTCGGACGCACCCTGCGCGCCCGCGCCGAAGGGAGACACGTATGAGCGCCGTCGACGTGCAAAGACTGCGAGTCCGGTTCGGAGCAGACACCGTCGTCGATGACGTCTCACTGACGATCGCACCGGGGGAGTGCGTCGCGATCGTCGGGGAGTCAGGCGCAGGCAAATCTCTGACGGCGCGCGCACTGCTCGGACTCGTCCCGCACAACGCAAAGGTCGAGGCCGGGCGGCTCGAGATCGATGGCGTGGATGCCAGGCGGCTCTCTGCGCGCGGATGGCGTCGACTGCGCGGAAAGACGATAGCCCTCGTGTCACAGGACGCCCTCGTCTCGCTCGATCCGCTGCAGCGGATCGGTGCCGAGATCGCCGAACCGCTCAGGCTGCACGAGCGCCGTATGAGCCGAGCAGCGCTGAACGGGCGGGTGAAGGAACTGCTGACCCGGGTCTGGATGCCCGAACCTGAGCGGCGCGCGCGTCAGTACCCGCACGAGCTCTCCGGAGGGTTGCGCCAACGCGCCCTGATCGCCTCCGCGCTCGCCGCATCGCCACAGGTGCTGGTCGCGGATGAGCCGACGACCGCGCTCGATGCGACAGTGCAGGCGCGGGTGCTGCAACTGCTGCGTGAGATCGCGGATGGCGGCACCGCAGTTCTGTTCGTCAGTCATGATTTCGCCGCTGTGCGCCGGGTCGCCGACCGTGTCGTCGTCATGCGCAACGGCCGCGTGATCGAATCCGGCCCCACACAACAGGTGCTTGATTCGCCGCAGGACGCGTATACCCATACCCTGATCGCGGCCACGACGCATGCACCCCGTGCCGACAGGTTCGGTCTTGGCGACGCCGTTCTCGTCGCCGACCGCGTGTCCAAAGCATTCAGCGGAAGACCGACCGTCGCGGAAGCGACATTCACACTCCTGAAAGGGCAGACGCTCGGCATCGTGGGGGAGTCGGGATCCGGGAAGACGACGTTGGCCCGCATGATCGTCGGTGTCGAGCGGGCGGATAGCGGTGACCTGCGGTGGCATGGCGACCATCGTGTGCAGTTGGTGCATCAGAATCCGCTCGGCGCGTTCGACCCCCGGTGGAGCATCGGGCGCTCTCTGCGCGAGGCCCTCGCAGCCGGGGGCGTGGCACGACAGGACCGCGCAGTACGCGTGGCGGCGTTGCTGGCCGAGGTCGACCTCGACCCCGCACTCGCGAACCGGCGGCCCGCGGAACTTTCTGGCGGGCAGCGCCAGCGAGCGGCGATCGCACGCGCGCTCGCCGCAGAGCCGGACGTGCTCGTTCTCGATGAGCCGGTCTCGGCGTTGGACCCCTCGGTGCGCGAGAGGGTGTTGGCCCTCCTACAGCGGCTGCAGAAGGACCGAGAGCTCACCATGGTCTTCGTCTCGCACGACCTCGACGTGGTCGCTGCCGTCTCGGACGACGTCCTGGTCATGCTGGACGGTGTTGTCGTCGAGCAGGGGCCGGTCGTGGCGGTTTTCGCACAGCCGCAGCACCCCTTCACTCAGGAGTTGCTCGCGGCATCGGGCGCCGGAGTCTGAACACCCCGGCGCGGGTCTACCAGGGTTTACTCAGGTTTGCTACGGTGGGCCACCACGTGGTGACAGAGCTGTCACAGCGAGAGAGGAAGAAACTTCCATGAGTCCGGTCCTGTTGATGTTCATCGGCCTGGCGTTATTCGTCTTCGGCTACCTGGTCTATTCGAAATATCTGGCAGGGCGCGTCTACAAGCTCGACGCGTCGTTCAAGACTCCGGCGCACGAACTCAATGACGGCGTCGACTATGTGCCAACGAACAAGTTCATCCTGTGGGGGCACCACTTCACCTCTGTCGCAGGGGCCGCGCCGATCGTCGGTCCCGCGATCGCCGTGATCTGGGGTTGGTTGCCTGCCTTCCTGTGGGTGACCCTCGGCACGGTGTTCTTCGCCGGTATGCATGACTTCGGCTCGCTGTGGGCCTCCACCCGCAACAAGGGGCGCTCGATCGGTGCACTGTCGGCGCGCTACATCGGCAAGCGCGGCGCGAACCTGTTCCTCGTCGTGATCTTCCTGCTGCTGCTGATGGTGATCGCCGCGTTCGCCGTCGTCATCAAGAACCTGTTGATCAGCACACCCAGCGCCGTCATCCCCACCTGGGGCGCGATCATCGTCGCACTTCTCGTCGGCGTGGCGGTCTACCGCATGCGCTGGCCGCTCATCCCGGTGACGGTCGTCGGCGTCGCGGCGCTGTACGCGTTGATCGTGCTCGGCGACCAGATGCCCGTCGTCCTGCCGGATGACTTCCTGGGCATCGGGCCGGCCACCTTCTGGATCCTCGCCCTGTTCATCTACGGTGCCATCGCCTCACTGTTGCCGGTGTGGGTGCTGCTGCAGCCGCGCGACTACATCAACGGTGTGCAGCTGTTCGTCGGACTCGGACTGCTCTACGGGTCGGTCCTCATCGCGACGCTGTTCGCTGCGGACAAGCCCGAGATTGTCGCCCCGATGATCAACACGGCGCTGCCAGAGGGTACGCCGAGCATGATCCCGTTGCTGTTCGTCACGATCGCGTGCGGCGCCATCTCGGGTTTCCACGGCATGGTGTCCTCCGGCACGAGCTCCAAGCAGCTCGATAAAGAGACCGATGCGCGGTTCGTGGGCTACTTCGGCGCCGTCGGCGAGGGTCTGCTCTCGCTCGGCACGATCCTCGCCGTGATCGGCGGCTTCCGCACGGTGGCCGAATGGGAAGAGGTGTACAGCTCGTTCGGCGCGGGCGGCGTCGGCGCGTTCGTGCAGGGCGGCGGCATGCTCTTGGAGAACGGCCTCGGCTTGCCTGCATCCCTCAGCGCCACCGTTCTCGCGACGATGGCGGTGCTGTTCGCGGCCACCACGATGGACACCGGTATGCGATTGCTGAGATTCGTCGTGCAGGAGATCGGTGATGCGATGCGCGTCAAGGTCGCGAAGCTACCCGCGACACTGATCGTGGTGATCGTGGGACTGGGGCTGACCTTCTCGCAGGGATTGGGCGGAGACGGCGGTCTGCGTATCTGGCCGCTGTTCGGGACGACGAACCAGCTGCTGGCGGCGCTGACGCTGTCGATCCTCACGGTGATGTTGATCCGCAAGCGGCGCAACATCCTGCCGGCGCTGCTTCCGCTGATCTTCGTGTTCGTGCTGTCGTTCTGGGCGGCGATCGAACAGCTCGTCTCGTTCACCGACCCCGCAGGTCCGGACTGGCTGCTGTTCGCACTCGATGTGATCATCATCGTCGCCAGCGTCTGGGTCGCCATCGAGACGGTCATCGCCATGCGGAAGGCAGCTGCCGATCCACCCGAGCCGGAGGATGAGGATGCAGGCATCCAGGCGGTGCGCGAGGAGGTCTGATCCGTGACGCACCGCACGGCGGCCCGGCGCTTCTCTGAGCGCTGGGCCGCCCTCCGGGAGGGCCTTAGCGAGTACTACGCCGGCCCGTACCGCCAGACGCTGGCTCGTGAACGCCGCGACGAGGATGACCTGTTCACGCTCGTCGTGCTCGGAGAAGCACTCGGCGTGCCAGATCCTGCTGCGTATTACAGCGCGGAGCTGATGCCGATGCTCGCCCCGGACTTCCACGACTGGCACCGGCGGATGGGGATGCCGCGATCACCGCTGGACCAGGTGTCATGCTGCTGACCGATCCGCGCCTGCGACTGCTCTTCGTCGGAGGCAAGGGCGGCGTCGGCAAGACCTCCCTCGCCTCGGCGATCGCGCTCGCGCGCGCCAGGGAGGGCGCGCGCGTCCTCGTCGTCTCCACCGATCCGGCGCACAACCTCGGACACCTGTGGGAGCGGGCCGTGGGGGACGAACCGGTGCGGCTGTCGACGACCACCGATGGCGTCGTCGACGGCATGGAGATCGATCCGGAGCGGACGATCGAGCGCCATCTCGCCGCAGTCGAGAAGACGATGATCGAACTCTTGCCCGAACGGCAGCATGCCCAGGCGCGAGAACACCTCGCGCGGGCTCGGCACGCGCCTGGCAGCCACGAATCGGCGGTCCTCGAGCGCATCGCCGAGGCCGTGGAGTTGGGTGAGAGGGACTACGACCTCGTCGTCTTCGACACCGCCCCCTCCGGACACACCCTGCGGCTGCTGGCGCTGCCGGGACAGCTGGCGGGGTGGACGGACACGCTGCTGCGCAATCGCGATCGTTCGGAGCGGTTCTCGGCGGCGATGCGCGGGCTGACCGGCCGTGGTGAGCAGGGGCCATCCAGCGAGGCGGAACTGCGCCGCGCGCTCCAGCGGCGCCGAGAGCGCTTCGAACGACTGCAGCACGCGATCACGGATGCCGACGCCTGCGGGTTCGTCGTCGTGTTCACCGCAGAGGCGCTGCCTGTCGCCGAGACTCTGGAGGTCGTCGAGGCGCTCGGAGAGATGCACGTCAAGGTCGCGGCGCTCGTCGCCAACCGGCGTTCACCCGCTGATGCCGGCGACCTGTTGCGCGCGCGTCGAGTGGTGGAGGACGGGCACCTGGCTCATGTGGTCGGTGTCGTCCAGGGAGTGCCCCTGATCGAAGTCCCGCTCGTGGCGGGAGAGCTCACCGGAGCCGAAGCGCTCGGAGCGCTGGCAGACCTCGTCGCTCAGCCTTGAATGCGTATGCCGACTCCGGCGGCGAGCGCAGGCGCCAGCAGCTGCACCTGATGGCTGGTCAGCGTCACGCCCCTGAGCCCGCTGGCGTCGACGTAGGACGCGGCATCCAGCCCTCGCAGATCGGTGTCCTTCGCTCGCAGCCCGCGCGGATCGACCTCATCGCTGCGGCAGTCTTCGAAGAGCACGCGTGCGAGCTGTGCCTGTGGCATGTCGAGCGTGCGGATGCTGCAGCTGCTGAACAACAGGTCTGTGCCCTTCACCGCGCCGAGGTTCAGATAGTCGATCCGCACGTCCCGCAGTTCGAGCTCGTCGATGTGCGAAGTGCTGAGGTCGAGTGTGCCGATGCGGCCGCCTCTGATACGCAGACGACGGATGCCGGCGTTCCGCATGGAAAGCGATGCGACGCGCATGTCGGCTGCGTCGATGTCGAGCAGGGTTGCTCCGGTGAGGTCGACGGTTTCGGCATCCGCGGTGATCACGCACTGCTCGAGCGTCGCATGCGCCAGGTCCACTTGTCCGGTGAGTGCAAGGCGTGCGGCGAGGAAGTCTCCGGCGCGGAGCGGTTCGGCAGGCGACAGCTTCTCCGGCAGGTCGGGCGCTGAGACGCGTGGAGGTGCGGGAGAGTCGGACGCGCGAGGCATTCCTTGAGCGTACTTCTGCATGGCCGTGGCGGCCGCCGATTCGCAGAAGTGCGCGCGTTGCGCAGAGAATCCGCGAAAGCGTGCGAGAACAGTGCAGTTCTGCGAATCCAGGCGCGGTGCGGCTCGTTCTGCACAGGGCAGTGGCGCGCGGAGAGTGTGCACAGGCCGTGCGGTTGTGGCGCTTGTCCGGGTTCCCCACGCGGGATGCTGGGGCGCATGCGCGCAAGCAACATCCTGATCGAGCACGTCATCGCCCGCGGCGGTGTCGCGCGGGTCGCGGACCTGGCCGAGCTCGGCCACCGGCGCGCTGGTCTCGAAGACGCCGTGGGCTCAGGAAAGCTCATCCGTGTGCGCCCGGGCTGGGTTGCGACTCCCGATGCGGATCCGATGATCATCGCTGCGGCGAAGCATGGCGTCGTACTCTCATGCCTCACACAGGCACGCAGGCTCGGGCTGTGGGTCCACGATCATGATCCGGGCATCCACGTCGCCGCGACCCCGGGCAGCGCGGGTGGCAAGCCTGCGAGCGTGCGCGTGCACTGGATGAAGCCGCTGCTGCTGCGCAGGCCGGGGGCACTCGAGGATCCGGTCGAGAACGTCCTCGCAGTCGTGGCGGAATGCGAACCGTTCGAACAGGCGCTGGCGACGTGGGAGTCGGCCTTGAACAAGGGGCTCGTGACGCTGGCAGGACTCGCGGGTTTTTCGTGGAAGCCTGCAGCCCGGCGCATCCTGAACGTCGCGACGCCGTTCGCGGATGCCGGTATCGAGACCTATCTGCGGCCGAGGCTGCGGTGGCTGAGGCTGCCGATTCGGACTCAGGCGTGGATCGCGGGGCACCGTGTGGATGCGCTCATCGGCGCACGCCTCGTGCTGCAGGTGGACGGCGCGCACCACGTCGGCGCGCAGCGCAGCGAAGACATCCGCCACGACGCCGAACTGCGACTCATGGGTTTCCACGTCATCCGCGTCAGCTACCCGCAGGTCATGTTCGAATGGCCGGTCGTGCAAGATCTGGTCATGCGTGCCGTCGCTCAGGGCCTGCATCTTGCCTGACCCGATGCCGGAGCGCAGCAGATTCGCAGAAGTGCACGCATCGCGCAGAGATACGGCGAAAGTCTGCGAGAACTCTGCTGTTCTGCGAACTGCACGCCACGGCTGAGCCACGCGTACACTAGAGGAACACGCATCGATCCGGCCATCACCGGGGAGCTCTCGGAAGAACGGCCGCAAGGCCAATTAGAACCGAGCGGGGCAGGCCCGTCATCGCCGCAGTGAGAGTGGCAGCGCCGTGAGGCGCAGCACGTGAGGTGGTACCGCGGCCCGTCAGGGTCGTCCTCGCAGCAGCATTCACCCACGATCACTGCGAGCAGACATGACCTATCCACGACCCTCTTCATTCGGCCTCGCCGCCGACGTCGCCGCGAGCCCGCGCTTTCCTGAGATCGAGCGCGAGGTGCTCAATTTCTGGAAGCAGGACGACACCTTCCGGGCATCCATCACGCAGCGCGAGGGTGCCGATGAGTGGGTCTTCTACGACGGTCCTCCCTTCGCGAACGGTCTGCCGCACTACGGCCACCTGCTCACGGGCTACGCCAAGGACGTCTTCCCGCGCTTCCAGACGATGCGGGGCAAGAAGGTCGACCGCGTCTTCGGGTGGGACACCCACGGTCTTCCGGCCGAGCTCGAGGCGATGAAGCAGC
>JBEBSN010000067.1:0-16057 GCA_040394295.1 Microbacterium sp. | reverse complement strand
CTCACCGGATGCGGAGACGACACAACCACCAGCAACGCCCAGCCGAAAGCATTCGCCCAGACCGCCCAGGAACAGCCGGACGCTACTGAAAGCCCGGCAGACGACACCACGGAACCGCTCGTGGGCGAAACCACACCCGCTGACGCGGACACCGACGAGATGTTCGTCGCCGAGGCACGCGAGCGCCTATCTGGCCTCGGCACCGCGACCACCATCCCGAATGCCACCGACGCCCAACTCATGACGGGCGGTCACGAAGCCTGCGCATCTATGGGTGACGGAACCGCATTCAGCGACGTCACGGTCATCGAAGGCGAACCGCGCACACAAGGCAGTTACCTCGACAGCGCCGCAATCGCATCCGCGGGACTGCTCTTCTACTGCCCGGAGCTCAACGGCAAAGTTGGCCGCTAGCCCTCCTTCAGATATCCGTCTGACGCCACATACACGCACCCCGAGGGGATGCCAGCCTTAGTAACCTTCGGCAGTCCCGAAATGCGTACGCCGTTGACGCTGACCGTAACGGTAGGCGAACCAGACCCGCCGTTGATCGCGACCCCGGTCGAGTTGAACACCATGAACCGTGCACCATCACGGATCGCGAGGAACCCAGCCCCCGCATCGATCGTTCGGTTCGAACCGAAGCTGATCTGACCCCCCGCCGCAGACGGGTTGATGACGACGTTCCCGGCCCTGATGATCCCAGTGAGGTTCAGGTCACCCGACCACGCAACGTTTCCCGAGACTGTGCCGTTACCAAGGAGCTTCCACGGCCCCGACCATTGGAAGTCTCCGGCACCCGTGATGTCACCATCTATGTTGATGTACCCGGTGCCGACGATATCGATCCCGCCGCCACCCTCGATCCGAAGGCGACCGCCCTCGTAAATCCTGAGCCCGGCCCGCCCGATCGACGAATTCTGTAACGTCGCCTTCGCGAGCCGCCTAATCCGACGATCCCACTCCGCCAGCGACATCTTCTTGCCTATGTGATCGACACCCATCAAGCACCCCCTGTCGACTGCACGCTGACCGTCATCCGGTCAGACATGTCACCGCTGATCTTCACCACGCGGCGGTCGTGATACCCATCCGCGATCCACGGGTCACCGTCGAACCACAGCCGCACACTGTCGCCTACATCAATCTCGGTATCAGCGGTAACGGAGAACTCCCACTGTGTCGTCGGGGCGCCGTACGCGACGAGATCCTGATTCACGAGCGCCGTCAACTGCGCCGCGTTCGCGATGTTCTTCCGCTCCGACACGCGATCCAGCAGCGGGTACGGGGACGCAGTATTGCGGTTCGATCGCACCAGCATGTCTACCTCGGAACCCTCGCCGACGTAGCGGGCGTTGTTCGTCACCCTGCTACCGTCCGACGTCTCCCGGAACGCAGTCACGACATCATCAGAAGTCACGAAGAACTCCCGCTGTGCACCAGACACCCAGGCGGGGCCAGCTTCCATCAGCCAGTCGAAGTCACCGTTACCGATGTTCCGCGGGCGGAAGTAGATATCCAGCCCCTCGTCGAGCAGATCCGCGTGCACGTCCCCGACCATCTCGAGGTGATACCCGTAGTACGTCCTACTGACCGCCGTTCCCCCGAAGCTCGGGAGAGTGACCGGCATACCCATCGGCGGGAGCGCCGGCCCCGTGCGGCCCCGCAATACCGCCTGTGCCGCCTGATGCGCGAGCGACCCGGTGACGGTCTGCTTCCACTTCTCGACATTCGGCGCCGAGTGGTCCCACGCACCGCGACGTGCGAGCAACGCCCACAGATCGCCGAGCTCAACTTGGATCCCCTCGACTCCCCGCGTGTACGGGCGCTCGATGACATACCCGCCGTAGACAGTCTTTCCATCACGATCGAACCGCAGGATCCGCCCCCAATGCGTGAGCAGATCCCGCAGCGCAAGCCGCCTCGCCCTCAGCTTCTCCTTTGACAGAGACGCGTCGAGCTTTATCGTTGCGCGGCCATCACCCTGCGCGGACAACAGCCGGTTCCACGAGAACGCGGATGCCGGAACTTCATCGACGATCGCGCCCGTCACGGCGTCGCACGAGAACACTTGAAGCACTGGCGCCCCCTCACACGTAGGTATCAGTGACTTGCACTCGCAAAGTCAGCGATCCGGTCACCGTCGTCACAGCACCGGGCACGCCCGGGCCGACCTCCCACGGCTGATAGATCGTGATGGCGCGCATGATGCGCTCACCGTTGATCCACAGCCCGCCCTTCACGAAATCGATCGTGTGCGGTTGCGCAGCCGACAATGCACGCGTCACCACAACCCGGCGACCGCCTGGCCCCGTGATCGTGTAGCCCGCCGCCGCGACACCAGAGACGATGATGCGCGGCCGGGCGGGGAAGTTGCCATACTGGATGGCCTCTTCCCCCGCCGCGAACTCGCGCGTCGTGCCGTACAGGCGGGCGTCCGGCGCCGACAACTTCACCGTGTACCGTGCGATCTTGCCCGGCACTTCGATCTGCGGAGGCGGAATCTCATCACGCTCCACCTCAGCCCACACCCCGGCACCAGCAAGCTGGCCTGTGCCGCCCTGCGCAAGCAGCCCGGATAGCTGCCGCAGCGCGTGCTGCTGCTCTTCCACAGAGTCGGTGAGAACCAGCCCACTCCACTCAACGGCACGATCCGTCAGGTATCCGCGCGCCGGGAACGCGCCATGCGTCCCGGGCCGCGCATCACGTTGACGGTGCATTTCGGCACCGCCAACATCCCATCCCCGCATCTCCGACACCGTGAACGGCGTCGTACCAGACAATCCCCCGTCGAACTTGAGCCCCTCAAGGTGAAACAGCATCCGTTACCCCCTCAGAGCCGATACGAGCTCACTGTCCGATTGCTCGACGCGCGCCTCGATGTATTGCAGCAGATCGATACCGCCCTTGGGCTGCAGAACCACCCGCACTTCCGGCGCACTGCCGCTTGCGGGACCGTCGCCCTGGAACGCGCCCAGCCGGCGACCCGTCTCCACCCACAGCCCCACGTTCCTGTCACGATCCGCGGGACGACCAGAGATGTATGTCTCCCACGGCACGCCCATGTCGCGCTCAGCGAAGACCCGATCACCATCACGAATCCCACCGTCAACACCGGCATAGATGCCCGACGCGAAACCGCCAGACGCGAAGTGCTTCACGCCCTGCTCGTACATGCCGCCGCGGTAGTTGTTCCCCGCGTCAACCGTCCGATTGCCGACCGTGTACGTCTCCAACGTGACCCGCTTCACCGAGGGGATCGACGCCAGCTTGTCCTTCAACGCCTGCAGGCGCCGCTCGGCGTCCGCCGCTTCGACCTTGTACTTCGTCTCCTTGTTCTCCGGGAGATTCAGCCACGCCTGATACACCTCGTCGATTGACGCCTTAACCTCCGCCGCGGACCCAAGGTTCTGATCCGCCCAACGGACAGCCTCAGCCTTGTCCATGCCCTTCGCCTGCAGCATCTTCAGAACCGACTCGCGGCCCTTATCCCACTCAGACTGAGCAGCCTTCAGATCACCCGTGTTCTGAATGATCGCGTCAGCCGAATCACGGTGCGCCGTCTCCACGTCACGCACCGAATCACGCAGACGGATCGACGCATCGTTCGTTCCATCGATCGCGGCACCCTCAGCCTTCGCCGCCTCCGCCAGAGCGTTCAGCGACGACAGCGCCCGGTCGTTCGCATCCCCCATCGACAGAGCCTTACCGGCCACATCGTCGAGAGCCTGGGCCGTACCATCGAGAGCCCGCGCGGCGTCGTCAGCCTCGGTCTTCATCTCCTGAAGCGCGGCCGCCGCCTCGTCCACCGGGGCAGGTAGGCGACCCAAGACCATTTCCATGAACTCGGAGCTGTCGACCGCGATGTTCTGCTCTGTCGCCAGATCAGTAAATGCGGCCTTCAACGTCGGCATCCGGTCCAGCAAGACCCGCGCCTGATCGTCGTTCAGCTTGAACGAATCCACAAGGTCAGTAAATCCGGCCTGCGCCGCCGGCATGTCCGTTGCTGCAAGACCCGCCAGCGCCTCTCCATACCGACCCAAAGCCTCAAACGCGTGATCCGACGCCGTGCTGGACTTCATCAGGCCGACGAACCAGTTGTCCTGCGCCTCTGCCGCCTGATCGAGCAACGTCGGCAGGTCGGCTAGCAGCGACTTCGTATTCTCGTCGACAGACGGCAGGAACGCATTGAACGATGGGGTCTTCGCCACGGCCGAATTCAGCTTCTCGGCTGCATCCGCCGTCGTCGCGATCTTGTTCGCGATCTCTTCCTGAGCCGGGATGCCCTCTTCGATGATCCGGTTATACGACGCCATCAGCGCGGCGGACGCCACCAGTGCCACGCCCCACGGCCCGGTCATGAACCGCACCGCAGACTGCAGCCCACCCTTGAACGAGAACGACGTTCCCGTAAGGACTTCCATCGCAACCTTGAACGCTGCCAGCTTCGGCACCGCCAGCAACGCGGCACCGCCGACGAGTGCGACCGCTCCACCCGCGCCAGTCAGAATGCCGATGATCCCCTGCACGGGGTCGGGCAGGTCGCCCATCATCTGAGCAAAATCGGCGACACCCTCAGCCGCGGCGCCCAGCGCCGGGAGGAATACCTGACCGAAGTCGATCGCCGCATCACGCACCGCGTTGCCGGCGATCTTCAGCTTGCTCTCAACCGTGTCGTACCGCTTCGCAGCTTCCTCGGTCAACGCGTTGTTCTCAGCGAACGCGGTGTTGCCGTCGTTCATCGCTCCGGCGAACTTATCGGCCGCAGCCGACGAGCGCAGCAGCGCGTCGCGCATACGCACCTCAGTGATGCCAAGATCCGCGAGGATGCCGAGAGTTGACTTCCCCTGCGACTCGGCGTTCGACAGACCCTTCACGAACGACGCGAGTGCTGCCGCCGGGTCTGTCTTCCACTGCTTCGCGAAGTCCTGAGCCGACATGCCTGCCGCCGTGGCGAACTTGTCGAGCTTCGCGCCGCCCGACTCCACGGATGCCGCGATGTCGATCATGACCTTCGACATGGCAGACCCGCCGGCCTCGGCCTCGATACCGACCGACGACAGCGCCGTGGACAGGCCCAGCACCTGGCCTTCAGAGAGCCCGATCTGCTTGCCCGCACCCGCGAGCCGCATCGCCATCTCCATGATCTCGCGCTCGGTCGTGGCGTAGTTGTTGCCCAGACCGACGAGCGCCGACCCGAGGTTCGACACCTTCGACTGCGACGTACCCATGATGTTCACGAACCGGGCGAGCGAGGTCGCCGCATCGTTCGCCGACAGGTTCGTCGTCTCGCCGAGATCGATCATCGTCTTCGTGAACGCGACGACGTTTCCTGTCTTGACGCCGAGCTGCCCCGCCGCCTCAGCTACGGCCGCGATCTCGTCATGCGACGCCGGGAGCACAGACGTCAGCCCGCGCAGCCCTGCTTCGACCTTCGAGAGCTGTTCCGGCGTGCCTTCGACGGTCTTCGTGACGCCGGCCCACGCCGACTCCCACCCCATCGCGGCCTTCACCGACAGCGCGGTGACACCAGCGAGCGCGGTGCCCGTGACCAGCAGCCCGCGGCCGAACGAATCGAACGCCTGCTTCTTCTGCTCGAGCTTCTCGAGCTCCGAACCCGTACGGCGCGTGGCCTGTGCGGCCTTCAGCATCCCGGCCTCGTACTCGGATACCTGCGCGAGCAGGCGTACCTTGACCACGCGATCAGACACGCGACCACCTCCATGTCTGCCGGGAGCGGTACGATCCGTGGATGAGGATCTTCGTGCTCGTCGTGTTGGCGCTCAGCGCTGTGGCCGCGGTCGGCCTAGTTCTCGCCGCGGCCGTCCTGTTCGTGCTCGGCGCGATCGGCCCCGGACTTGCCGCGATCATCGGCGCCGTTGTATTCGGGCTGATGGCCCGTTCCTTGCTGAAGCAGATACAGAAGACCGCTTAGGTCATCTCGACCCGCCAGATAAGCGAGTCCGTGTCCACGCCGGGATGCGCCTTCTTGTAGGCGTCCTGCACGTCGTTGAGCTTCTTCTGAGCCCAGTCCTGAGCCGGCGGCGGCACCTTAAACGCAAACTGATTCTTGGCGTCCGTGGCCTCGGAAAGCAGCAGCCCGTGGCGACCACGCAGTGCCTTCTCCGACCGGCGGGAAGCGAGCAACAGAGCACGCTCACGCGGCGTGAACCGCGGCTGCGTCACCGTCACCGACAGCACATTGCCGTCAGCGTCGAGCGTCACCGTCTTCGGCGCCCACCCGTTCAGCTCCCGCACCGTCACACCGATCTCTCGGGCTAGCGCGGCTTCTTCACCGGCTAGCCCTCCGAGGCTTTTCCCGCACCACCGACCAGCTTCTCCGGCAGGTACTCGTGCGCCGTCCACATCTCGGCGGACACGTCCTTACGGCCCGTCGCCGTCAGCCGCGCCCACGTCTCCGGCCACACCGACTTGCGGGTGCCGTCCTCCTGCACGCGAATCATGTCGTCGACCTTCTCGCCGACGATCAACGCCACATTCGGGTAAGCGCCCACCACGGCGTCGATGTTGTACCCGCGGTTCATGTCCGCCGGCACTTCCTGACGCGGCGGATGCTGCACCGTCAGCGCGTTCCATTCAGCACCGGACATCGGCAGGAACCGCACACCGACCGTGCTCTTACCCAGGGTCACGGGAACCGTGATCGGCTCAACCGCTTCCAAGATCTCATCGGCTTCCGCCAGCAGCTCTTCGAGCTCCATCGTTACTCCCTCACCAGAAAGTCATCAGTCACCAGAACCGGGGGAACCGGGGGCGCGCCTGGTGAGCCGCGCACCCCCGGAGTCTGATCACGCGACCAGCGCCACGTCCCGCTGCGTCTGCTTCGTGAGGTAGAGCGTGTACTGCGCCGTGTCGACGCCGTTCTCCACCGGGGCATCCGGACGGCGAACGCCGACCACGCCCGTGAGAATGTCGGCCACCTGGTCGACCTCGTGCTCGACCTCGTTGCCGACGCCCTGACGCTGCACGAACTGCGACTCGGCCTGCGAGGCCGACAGCCCCTTGAGGATCGCGTCAGCCGACGTCGGGTCCGCGGACGCGACGACCTTGATGTTCACCGTCTCGGACACCTTGCCGGGGCGGGTCAGATCCTGGATCAGCGTCAGACGCTTGTCCTCGACGGTCGCCTGCGACACCTGACGATCCCAACCGTCCGCGGTAAGCCCGTAGGTCAGCGGCTTCGCGGTCTCCCCGTTCAGGACTTCGACCGACGTCGCATCGGATGCGGCCGGAACGTTCGTGATCCGCCAGCGGCCGTCCGACTGGGACGACGAGGGTGTGTTCTCAAACACCATGGTTACTCCTTCGTTCGCCGGCTGATGCCGGGCACAAAAAAGCCCCCGCGTCAGCGAGGGCCAGCCGGATCTTGATCACCCGGCGGGGTCAGACCTGTACACCAGGTCGATGTCGACATACCAGAGAGGCGGAGACACCTTCGTGTCCTTCTCGACCTCGGATTCGTCGTCGATCTCGACCGGCCAACACTTGCGGCCCGGCGTGACGATCACGAATCCATCCATCTGCGGCTTGAACGCATCTGCGACATGGCGCGCTGCGGCCGGATCCACGCCGACGCAGCGGCCGACGACACGCATCGTGCGCCCATCGTTCACCGTCCGGCGCTTCGTCAACCGGTTGTCGCCGATCTGATCCGGGCCGAGGTCATGCAACACCACATACGAGGCGCGCACAATCTGCCCGGCGTCGTCGAGCGGCGCGTCCGAGTCGTGGACTACCAGATTCGGGCGGGCACGGGCACGGGCCAGCAACTGCTCGAAATGGGCTTGGCGATTCACGCGCCACCCCCGAGCTTCGCGAGCGACTGGCGCGTGGCGATCTCAATCCCCTTATCGAGCTCGACGTCAGCGAACTGCTCTGCTCGACGTCGCGCGCGCACCGGCTTGACGCCAATGGGGGTACTCTCCGGGTCGTCGAAGAATCCGAAACCCGGGGTCAGCCCACCCTTGCCAGTCTTGCCGCCGTAGCGCGCGAGATCCGGTCCAACCTCGGCTTCGTACACACCCTGACCGAATGCCCCGTACTCGCGCTCCGTGTAGTCAATCGTGGCCGTGTACTGCTCACCCATCGGGTTACCCTTGGCGAGCTTCTGCCACTGCTCGCTCGTACGTATCGCCGTCTGCTGCACCGCCTGCCCGGCCTTGTGGCCGATCAAGCCTGCAACCTCCGTCAGATCCCGCTCGAGCACGGTCATCTCGCTGAAGTCACTCACTGCGTGTCCTCCAACTGGAATCGCCGCGACGTCGGATTCGAGCGCGGCCGGCGGGCGCCGACCTTGAACACGTCCCCGGCCATCGCCTCATCTGTGGCCGACGACAGCACTTCGAGCAGATACCCGCGTGCGACTGCCGCCGGGTCACCGATCGCGGCATCCGGCTTCACGACAGGAAGGGACAGCTTCCCCGACTGTGCAGCGAACTGCTGATCGGCCACCTCCCCCTCGCGGGGCTCCACGGCACCGAAGGTCAGCTTGCACTTTCCTTCGTAGATCACCGTGGGCGGTTCGTCGATGTAGGCAAGCAGCTCTTCACTCCACACCTTCTCGCCGGTCGGCTTGGTCGTGATCCTGCACCGGTCGCGCATGTCGGCCTCAGCGGCGCGGCGCCCGCGGTTCAACGCTGACAGCGAGGCCGGCATCAGCCACCCCCGAAGCTCACGTTGTACACACCGGGCAGGAACTGCGACACATCGCCCTCAGCGGACGCGAGTAGCCGCCCGCGCTCCACCTCCGAGATGTAGAGCTGACCGGAGGACACGGCCTGGTCGACCGTCTCCTGGAAGGTGTCTTCGCCGAGCTGCCGTCGCGCGTCAGGGTTCCGCAGCACACGGATGACCATTGCCACCATGACGCGCGCCACGGACTCCTTCCGCAGATACGACGGATCGACCGGCTCGAGCGCCAGTCGGCGGACGACGCCCGGGATCTCGTCTTGCACGATCCCCCAGGCGTCGTCCAGCCACTGCGTCGCCGCCGAGCGCTCCTTCAGCTCTGCCGACTCCACCAGGGGACGCTCGAACGCGGCTTCCAGACGTGCGACGTCTGCGATCTCATTCACCATGCGTCCCCCTCAGTGTTAGACCGACTCGATGGCCTCGACGGCCGCGATCAGTTCCTTGCGAGTGACCTTCTCGAGATCGAAGCCGTGATCCGGCTTCAGGTTCGACAGGTGCTCGTACCAAACCGCCTTCGACCCCTGCACGGGATGCGGGCGCTCCGGCTCGTCCTCCGGCGCGTCGTCGGGCGCGTCACCCTCGGATGCGTCGTCGGGCTCGTTGCCGTCCGACTCGTTGTCGGGCGCGTCGCTCCCGGACAGGATGTCCGACTGGTCGACCGGAACCGCCCCGTCGTCGCGATCGGATTCGTTCTGCGCGACCCGCTCGAGCTCTGCCGCCGTGAGCGGCGTCCCTGCGGGCGGCACGATGTCGGCGACCTTGTACCCTGCGCTGCGGAAGTACATCAGCGCCGCCTGGTCATCGGTTTCACCGGCACCGTCTGCGAAGTTGACCCCCGCGACGGCGCCGGTGAATCCCTTGACCGGCGTGTGAACGACAGGTGCCACTTACGCGGTCACCTTGATGTTGCGGAACACGGCTGCGGCCTTGGTCGCCTTCAGCGCGACACCGACCGGGCCGAACTCGACGCCGCCTTCCTGCACGGCCTTCACGTTCGTGAAGTCGGGAAGCCACGTCTCGACGAGGTTGCCGCCCACGGTGGTCACACCGTGGAAGCCGTCCATGCCGACGCGGTAGGCGTACAGGTCGGTCAGACCCGTCACGTCCGCATCATCGTCGCCGAGCGGGCGAGTCTCGATCGGGATGATAGGGCTGTTGGTTCCGGCCTTGGCGCCCGGGTCGGCGAACACGATGCCGCCGTACGACTCGCGCTCGATGGGGCGACCGTTCTCGCCGATCAGACCCTCGATCGGGTTCTTCACGTACTGGCCGGCGCGGCGAGCCGCAGCACGGACACGTGCGAGAGCCTTCGCGTTTCCGAGGATGATCGTCGGCGTACCGTCGAGCAGCGCAAGGAACTCGTCGATATCGTCGAGAGCCTTGTGCACGGATGCGGGCACGGTGTCCCAGTCGGACCAGTCGGTGACGTCGGTGGCGCGGAACTCGGTCGAAGAACCGACCAACGCCTTGTTCAGACCGTCGAAGCTCGCGGCGTCCACGGCGGTGTCACCGTTGATCACAGCATCCTGAAACAGCGTGGTCGCCGCCTTGATCTTGTTGCGCATGTTCAGCGCAACCGCACCCGAGAGCGCGGGGCCGACCTTCGCGATGACGCGATCGACCTGGAACGTGCCACCGAGCACCTTCAGCTCAGTAGAGTGCTTCGAAGTCGTCACCTCGCTCGCGGTGTACTCGGTGTTCAGCGGACGGAACGCGGCCGTGCCCTGCGTGACCTGACGGCGGTAGCCGTAGTCGAGCGTCGCGCCACCACCGGCCGGGTTCACCGCCTGGTCGAACACGAGCGAATCGGCGATCGCGGAGCCCTTGCGGAACTCGTCGATCACGAACGGGTCGTAGTCTTCCTGCGCGTTGTTCTTCGCTTCAGCGAGAGAAGTAGTCATCAGTTATGACCTTTCGTCAGTTGCTCTTCCCCGCGTAGTGCGCGGAGAAGGCTGCTTCCATGGAATTGGGCTTCACGGCGGGCGCTTTGCCCCCCGCGGTGATACCGGCGTCCCCTGCGGATGCCGTCGACGGAGCGCGCAGCTTCAGCACCGCGGCGACCTGCGCCTGCAGCGCTTCCTCGGTCGTCCCGGTGAGCAGTGCGCGCTCGTCCTTCGTGATGCCGTGCTCGTTCGCGAACTTGAGCTGCAGCAGCTCGGCGGCATTCGTCGCCGCGAGCTTCTCAGCGGCCTCGGCGCGCTTCTGCTCCCGCTCGATCTCGGTCAGCTTCGACTGTTCGACCTGATCGAACTTCTCCGCCTTCTCGTGATTCTCCTTCGCGCGCTGCTCCCACTTTCGGGCTTCCACCTTCCAGTCGGTCGGATCAGCGGGCGGCTCTGCCGGGTCAGCCTGTGCAGGCGGTTCGGCAGGTGCCGCCGGAGCGGCGGGCGGTGCTGCTGGCGCGGGCGGTCCCGCTTCGGCCCCGGGAACCGGGTCGATGTAGCGGAACCAGGGCCGATGCCATGCAGGCGCGAACTGCGGCCCGAGTGTTCTCGGTGAGTACGACATGTTTCTCCTTTGCGGGAATGCGCCCGGTGCCGTGCGGCTTGGGCTTGTCACCCTCCACGGCCGTGCGGCCTGCGAGGGTAGTCAGAGGGAGCGCAACGCTTCGGCGAGTCCGAATCCGCGACGCCGCGTCGACGTCTTAAAGCGGTCGGTCATCTGCGTGTAGATGCGCTGGTGGATGATGTCGGCGCGGTCGTCATTCAGGCCGAGCGCGTCGGTGAGCTTAAGCAGATCGCCGCTCTCGGGCCGGGTCAGATCGATACGCCCGATCTGCCGTTGAACGGCCTCGTCGAGCTGATCCCATCGGGAAGGCGTCAGCGGGATGCCGCGCGATCCGGAAATCTCGTCGGCACTGTTCAGTCCGATCGACCGCGGCACGTACCCGTTCGCCCGGGCATACTCGCGTCTGTAGACGGCATCGAACAGCCGCCGCTCGTCAGCGGTCATCGTCGCCCGGTCCAGCGGGTCGCGCACACCGGACTCACGAGCGGCGAGTACCCGTTCCCGGGCGCTACCGGCGCGCACCGGCTGGCTGATCGGCGCAGCGAACCGCTCGGCGCGCTGGCGGAGCTGCTGCGGTCCAGTGATGTACCCGTGCTCGCGCATCAGCTCGACGGCTCGGGTCTTGCTGCCGCGGGCCTCCGTGTAGATCTCGTCCAGCGTCGGCCGACCGCGGCCCTTGTACAGCCGGTGCCGTTCGCGGGCGTCGGCGTTCGTGATCTGCCAGATGTCGCCACCGTCGCGGATCGCCTGCGCGTTCGCCTTCCCGAAGATCCGGGCTTGCTCGTCTTCGGTCATCCCGTTGAACATCTCGTACGGATCGGTCGTGAAGTCGCCGGCGCGGTTCTCCGCCATGGGAATATGGCGGCAGTCGCAACCCGGATGCCGCTGAAACCCCTTGTTCCACCGGAACCACTTCCCGGCAAGCGGAATACAGCGACGGCACGACGGCGGGTTCAGCATCCGCACATACCCAGTGACGGGCGTGCTCGCGATCGTCGCCTGCACGGCCCCACGATCCGCGTCAGCGATCAGAGACGGAACCGCGACGTCCAGGAACTTCCGCGCCTCGAGCAGCGCCCCGTACACCGACGCCCCGGCGGCGACCGCCTGCTTGGCGCGGATCACAGACGTGTGCAGCACCCGCTCGACGGGCATCCCGTCCCGGTTCGCCACGGCGAACGCGGCAGGCGCGGCCGGGATCATCCCCGCCGCGCTCTGCCCCGTCTCGTTCAGCACCGCGGGCACGTACTCGACGCCGCCCTGAGCGGCGTCCGCCATCGCGTCTTGGACGCCGGCCACGAGCTCGCCGCCGACGTCACGCCATCCGGCGTCGAAGTCGTCGCCGACCTGACGCCACCGGGTTCTAGTTGCCCGAATCGCCTTCGCGGCGATCTGCCGCTGCGAGTTGTAGTGCTGTACTGCTGCCGTCGGGAGCATCCATGTCCCCCTTCACCAGACGGTCGAACTCCTGATCAAGCTCGTCGTCGGCCATGCTCAGCCACCGCGCGACCTTCGGCTGATTCGCGCCGGGAAGCATCTCCCATGCGGCTTGTCGCGGGAACCCGCCGACGATCAGCTTCTGGATGCCGTCGACGATCTGCGCGAAGCTCTTCACTTCGGTGTCGGCGTACAGCATCTCCATGTCGGGGTGCGGTTCGTCGCGTCCGGAAGCTCGCGCGGAGAGGGTGAACAGCTCCACCATGCCCTCGTTCGCGTACCTCTTGAGCTCGCCCTGCAGGCTCGTCAGCGTGGACTCGGCACCGGAGATCGCGTCGCCGGAGAGGTTCGCCATCCGAGACAGCAGGTACTGCGGCGGAACCTGCGACGTCGCGAAGAACTGCGTCAGAAACTCGGTGAGCATCGTGACGTAGTTCGCCAGGTTCGACTCCGGCATGTCGAAGACCTTCGTCTGATCCCCGTTGAACACGAGCATCCGGTCGACGGCCGCACGGCCGAAGTCGTTCAGCAGCGGGATCTTCCGACCCTTCGAGTCGAGCGCGTACGATCCGTCCGCGTTCTTCTGGTAGACGATCTGCCCGGTTTCGTCGCGCATCACCGGGTCGAACCCGGTCACGACGCGCTGCCGGAACGCGCTGAACTGCATCGCCAGCAGCATGTTGAAGCGAATCGTGTTGATCGCGTTCTGCTGCGGGATGAGCGGATCCACCGGGCTGAAGATCTCGCCGTTCGCGTTCGCTCGGTAGTCGAACGTCACGAACGGCACAGCCTTCATCGGGTGCGAGCCGTCCTTGCCGCTGTCGGCCCATCCGTCCCCCTCACGGGACAGCCGATACCAGGACTCGTCGTCGTAGACGTACGCCACGTATTCGGCCGACCGTGCACCGTTCGGAACGACGAGCGCGTTCGGCGTCTTCTGCCGCTCCACGATTTTCACCGCGTACTCGGCGGTGAACGGGTCATCCTCAGACGGGTGAATGTAGATGTTCCGCACAGACTGCGGACGCACGACCGGGCGCTGATGGTTCTTCAGGTTCGGCCAGACCGAGGCGATGCCGCGCCCGTGCGTCATCATCGACTCGTAGATGATCGTCTGGCGAGCCTCGAGCCGGTTCGCGGCCCAGACGTCACGCCACATTCCCTTGTCGAACTCGTCGCCGATGCCGCTGCGCAGCCCCTCGCAACGCATCCGCTGGATCGGCGCGTACACCGGTAGCGGCATCCAGTTCGCTTGTGACTGTGACCGCAACGACTCATGCTCATCACCGATGCCCTGCGGCGCCCACGGCTTGTCCTGCTCGCCGTGCAGGTAGTCCTCGCGTCGCTTCATCTGCTTCGCGAGTTTCGATGTGCTGTTCAGGGATTCCCACGCGACAGAGGCGCGGGCCTTTGCTGTGCTCAGGTCCACACTGGCCTCCTTACGAGAATGAATACATCGCCGTGCTGACCTTCTGACGGTCAGGCGTCGCGCCTTCGGCGCGAGTGAATGCGAACACGGCGAGCGTCAGCGCTACGAGGGGCGAGATGTCGGTCGTGTCGCGGCGATGCCACAGCCACTCCCCTGCCTCACCGGGCGTACGCTTCTTGCCCGCATCGACGGCATCGTTCAGGAACACGTCGTCAAGGTGCACCAGCAGTCGCGGCGCGCCCGGGTCGTGTCGACCGTGCTCGTCGAGCGGGCCCATCACGAGCTCTTCGAAGTAACCGCACGCCTGCACGTGCTCGGCATAGCTGATCTTCGTCAGCTCGATGCTCTCCGCGTCGAAGCGCGGCACAAGCTTGCCCGCGGCACCCTTCGGGTCGAGAGCGATCACGAGCGGCCCCCACCGCTGAATGATGCCCTTCACGTAGTCGACAACCCAGCCCGTGCCGGAGCCGCGCTTGATGATCTCGCCCTGCAGCTTCGGGCCGGCGGTCCAGCGGCCACCCTTGCGGATCGCCTGCCGCCCGACGAGCGCGACGGACGCCATAGAGCCGTCGAAGTTCACGTCGATGGCGATTGCGGTCACGCCGCGGCGGGTCACGCCGGGCACGCCGCCCCACATCATCGAGTCTTCGTCGGCGAGCGACGCCCACCGTTCCATGTCGATGACACGCAGGCCGTCCGCCTCATCCAGAATGCCGAGGTGCTCGCGGCCGAACTTCGCATCGTTCGGCGTCGCGGCACGCAGCTTCGCCAGCAGCTCGAGCGTCACGCGCCCCGACTCCGTGGCCGGGTTCGCGCCCCGCTGTACCTCCGGGTCGTCGAAGTTCGCCTTCGGGTCGGCGCTGTACTCCCGGTACGCGAGGTTCTTGTCCTTCGGCCGGTCGTCTTCCCGCCGGCCACGTGCCATGATGCGGCGCAGCACCGCGGAGCCGTCGAGTGCCGCCGAGCTCGTGTAGATGATCAGCGGGTTCGGCGCCGCGGTCAGCGTCGCCATGATCGCCGCCAGCGTCTCTTCGGGCAGATCGTACGCTTCGTCCAGGATGACGAGATCCGCGGTGAACCCGCGGCCGGATCCCTTCGAGCGTGCCAGGAACCGCAACCGCTCGCCGGTCTGCAGCTCGATGCCCTCTTCGCCGTTCGCCGTGCGGATGCCGACGACGCGGGAGCCGCGGCGCTTCACCTGCGCGTACAGCTCCGGCGTACCCTCGATGATCGACTTGATGCGCAGGAACGCCTCCTGCGACGTCTTGAACTCGTGCGCCGTGTGAATCACGAGCTTCGCATCGAACAGATAGATGAACGCAAGCTCGATGCAGGCGAGCACCTCGCCCTTACCGTTCTGGCGCGGGACGATCAGAGCAAACTCGAACGCCGCCCAGTTGCCATCCGCGGCCTGCGCCAGCGCATCCCGCACCGACTCCTTCTGCCACTCGTCGAGCTTCTGGCCTGACAGCTCGTACAGCTCGATCGCTGCATCGCCGGCAGTCCCGCTACTTCGCGGAACGCTTCGGACGCGCGGCGGCACCACCCTTCCGCGTGAGGGCTTCCTTGATGTTCGCGACATTGGAAGGCACCTCCTTGGTGCCCTCGTCGCTCTTCGCCGCCTCGAACGGGGCGATGAGCTGGCGCAGCGCAGCGGCGTGCATCCGGGCTTCCTTCATCGGGTCGTTGATCAACAGTTCGACCACGCCGTCATCAGTACGCGGGAGCTTGATGCGGAACCACGCGTCATCGTCGCCACGGATCAGCTCATCGAGCTTCTCGAGCCGATCAGCGATACGGCACGCTTCGACCAGGTTCTGCGACTCGATCTCGGACAACTTCTGCCCGGTCGCGATTGATTTCCACAACCGCAGGCCACGTGCCCCCAGCCGGTGAGGATTCGCCCTGGAAACCGCCATCAGGCACCCCCTGAAAGAAATCAGCTCTGCAAGTGGGGAGAGAAAAGTCGAC